>NZ_JBHXFE010000448.1:0-1000 GCF_042722475.1 Streptomyces sp. NPDC127092 | reverse complement strand
CAGCACGCCCGTGGTGGTCTCCTCGGAGACGCCGCGCAGGCTGCCGGCGGTGCGGGTCCAGTGCTGCGGGTCGCGGGCCAGCGAGCGGCGCAGCGTCTCGAGGATGATCCGGTACTCCTCGGGATCGTCCTCGGTGGCGCTGGGCACGGCGCCCGCGGCCTCGAACTCGACGCCCTTGTGCACCAGCAGGGTGGCGTCGCCGCCGTCGTCCAGGATCATGTTGGGGCCGCGCTCCGGATCCTCGTCCGCGCCCGGCCAGGTGAGGATCTGCGAGGCGGTCCACCAGTAGTCCTCGAGGGACTCGTTCTTCCAGGCGAACACGGGCACGCCCTGCGGGTCCTCGGGGGTGCCCGAGCCCACGACGACGGCGGCCACGGCGGTCTGCACGGTCATGTGCAGGGAGCCGGCGATGCGGGCGCCCTTGAGCGGCTGGGCCTCCCCGTACTCCTCGCGCAGGGACATCAGCCCCGGCATCTCGTGCTCGGCCAGGCGGATCTGGTGGCGGCCCGCCTCGGCCAGGGACAGGTCCCGGACCGTGAAGTCGAACGAGGCACCGGGCACGGTGGTGCGGTTGGCGAAGGCCGGGTCGACGTCGGGGGTGCGGAACTCTGCGGAGGTCTCAGTCATGCCCTCCAGCCTAGCGAGGCCCCGGGCGGCACGACACGTGCCGCGTCAGTCCCCGTCACGCACCACGCGCAGCCCGGGGCGGGCCGGCGGGACGGCCATGGGCCGGGTGGGGACCGTGCGCACGCCGCCGTCCGCGTCGACGGCCTCGTAGTGCTCGGGCAGCTCCAGCCGCAGCACCTCCCAGCCGCGCGGGGCCGTGGTGCGTCGAGCGTGCTCGCCGCAGAGGTCGTACGTGTGCGGCTCCGCCCGGCGCGACAGGGGCCCGATGACCACCTGCGAGTCCGCGTAGTTGTACGTCAGCGTGGCCAGGGCAGGGCTCTGGCATCCGGTCTTGCTGCAGCGTCGCATGGGTCCCACGCCCGCCACCCTACTC
>NZ_JBHXFE010000447.1:0-1001 GCF_042722475.1 Streptomyces sp. NPDC127092 | reverse complement strand
TGTGCGGTCATGGGAAAGGTTCCTTAGTTGTTCTGGGGGAAGCCGAGGTTGAGGCCGCCGTGGCTGGGGTCGAGCCAGCGGCTGGTGACGACCTTGCCGCGGGTGAAGAAGTGCACACCTTCGGTGCCGTGGGCGTGGCTGTCGCCGAACAGCGAGTTCTTCCAGCCCCCGAAGCTGTAATAGGCCATGGGAACGGGGATGGGAACGTTGATGCCGACCATGCCGACCTCGACCTCGTTCTGGAACCGCCGGGCCGCGCCGCCGTCGTTGGTGAAGATGGCGGTGCCGTTGCCGAACTGGCTGGCGTTCACCAGTTCCAGGGCCTCGTCGTAGGACTCGACCCGGATGACGGACAGGACGGGTCCGAAGATTTCGTCGGTGTACACACTCATGTCGGTGGTGACGTGGTCGATCAGGGTCGGTCCGAGCCAGAACCCGTCCGCACCGCCATTCGCCTGCACCTGTCGGCCGTCCACGACGATGGTGGCGCCGTCCTGTTCGCCGGCGTCGATGTAGGAGGCGACCTTGTCGCGGTGCACCTTCGTCACCAACGGACCCATGTCGGAGTCCTGGGTGCCGTCGCCGATCTTCAACGTTTCGGTGCGCTCTTTGATCTTGGCGACCAACTCGTCGGCGATGTCCCCTACCGCGACCAGTGCGGAGGTGGTCGTGCAGCGTTCCCCGGTGGAGCCGAAGCCGGCGTTGACCATGGCGTCGGCGGTGAGGTCGAGGTCGGCGTCCGGGAGGACGATGGCGTGGTTCTTGGCCCCGCCGAGTGCCTGGACGCGTTTGCCGTGGGCGGTGCCGGTGGCGTACACGTACTGGGCGATGGGGGTGGAGCCGACGAAGCTGATGGCCTTGATGGCGGGGTTGGTGA
The DNA here is from genome assembly GCF_042722475.1 of Streptomyces sp. NPDC127092. Taxonomy (NCBI): domain Bacteria; kingdom Bacillati; phylum Actinomycetota; class Actinomycetes; order Kitasatosporales; family Streptomycetaceae; genus Streptomyces; species Streptomyces sp. NPDC127092. Next base: position 124 of record NZ_JBHXFE010000447.1, on the reverse strand, counting down.
GCAGTTCGTCGACGGCGGTCTTGTCGCCCTGCAGGACGTTGAACACCCCGGCCGGGAGGCCGGCTTCGGCCCAGAGTTCGGCCATCCAGATCGCGGCGGTCGGGTCCTTCTCGCTGGGCTTGAG
>NZ_JBHXFE010000446.1:424-1001 GCF_042722475.1 Streptomyces sp. NPDC127092 | reverse complement strand
CGGTGGCCAGGGCCGTCATCACCACCGGGCGCACGCGGTTGAGCGCGCCCACCTCGATCGCCTCGTCCAAGGTCATGCCGCGGTCGCGGCGGTACTGGTTGATCAGGTCGATCAGCACGATCGCGTTCGTCACCACGATGCCCACCAGCATGAGCAGCCCGATCATCGTGGACAGTCCCAGCGGCGTGCCGGTGGCCAGCAGCGCCAGGAACACGCCCGTGGCGGCGAAGGGGATCGACACGAGCAGCACGAGCGGCTGGCGCAGCGAGTTGAACGTCGCCACCATCACGACGTACACGGTCGCCACGGCAGCCAGCAGCGCCAGTCCGAGGTCCCGGAACGTCTGCGCCTGCTGCTCCGCCGCGCCGCCCACGGCCGCGGTGACGCCCTCGGGCAGGTCCAGCTCCGCCACGGCCTGCGTGACCCGGCGCGAGACGGCCCCGAGGTCCTCGTCGTCCGGGGTCACCGTGACGACGGCGGTCCGCTCGCCGTTCGAGGACGTCACCCGGGCGGGCACCGGCACTCGCGAGACCTCGGCGAGGTCCCCCAGCGGCACAGGCCCCTCGGCCGTCTCCAC
>NZ_JBHXFE010000446.1:0-414 GCF_042722475.1 Streptomyces sp. NPDC127092 | reverse complement strand
GGACGTCGCCCACGGGCACGGCCTGCAGGGCGGCGGCGGCCTGGCCGGCCACCGCCTCCTCGGTCAGGCCGAGCCGGGCGGCGGCGACGGTGTCCACGTCCACCTGGAACGTCGGGCGCAGGTCCGAAGCCGGCGTCGTCACCTCGCGGGCACCCTCGACGGGCCGCAGCGCCTCGGCGACCTGATCGGCGGCCGCGGTGAGGGCCTGCGGGTCGGGGGCGGAGACGGCCACCTCGATGTCCTGGCCGCCGCTCGGCCCCTGCTGTGTGGAGACGGACACGTCGCCCACGCCGTCGAGACCCGTGAGCTCGGCGCGCACCCCGTCCTGGAGGGCCACCTGGTCCGCATCCGGGTCGGTCACCACCGTGAACCGCGCCCGGTCCGCCGAGGAGCCGCCGAAGGCCCCCATCGGAC
>NZ_JBHXFE010000445.1:0-1002 GCF_042722475.1 Streptomyces sp. NPDC127092 | reverse complement strand
GCGGACCAGTGGGTCGCGGCCGGCAGCTGCGCCAGGTGCGGGGTGACGAGCGCACGCCACGCGAGGAACGAGTCGGACTCGCGGAAGGCCACGGTGTGGTCCTCGAGCGTGCGCCAGCCGATCAGCAGCCGGTAGCGCGCCGGGTCCTCCACCTGCCGGGACAGCGCGAAGGACGTCGCGCCCCCGTCCCGGAACAGCGGCTCGGCCTCGGCGACGGCGGCCTCGAACGCCGCCTCCGCCCCCGCCGCCACGTGCAGCTCCACCGACTCGATGACCGGACCGGCCGTCGTCGCGCCCTGCCCGCGGGCTCGTGGAGTGGCCGGTGAACCAGGCTGCGAGCTGGCCGTCCGCCTCGATGCCGACCTCGATCATGCGGTCGCGACCGAACTCCACCGACTGGCGGGCGGTCGCCACGAGGTGCGCGCCGAGCCTGGCGGGCGCCACGTAGGTGATCTCGGCGCGCCGGGTGACGGGGGCGGCGCCGAAGGTCGCCACGCAGTACGCCAGCGCCGAGTCCGCGAGGTGGAACAGGAAGCCGCCGTGGCAGATCTCGTGGGAGTTCACCATGTCCGCGGTGACGTCGCGGTGCAGCACCACGCGGCCCTCGGCCACCTCGCCGAGGGTGACGCCGTGCTCGCGCACCGCGGGGTCGTTCGCGTAGATCTCCTCGAGGCGGGCGAGGATCTCGTCCCGGCTCTGGCCGGACGAGCTCTGGGGGGTCTCAGTCATGGGCCCATTGTGTCGCAGGTCGCGCCGCCCCGCGCCTAGGGTGGCGGCGTGACGCAGACCACCTCCACCCCCGCGCGCCTCCGCGCCCGCGACGGCTTCGTGCTCGCGGCCCGCCACTTCGCCCCCACGACGGCGCCCCAGGCCCGGCCCGCCGGCGCGGTGGTGATCGCCCCCGCGACCGGGGTGAAGGCCACGTACTACCGGCGCTACGCCGAGTTCCTCGCCGGCCACGGGTTCCACGCGGTCACGTTCGACTACCGGGGTGTCGGGGAG
>NZ_JBHXFE010000444.1:0-1004 GCF_042722475.1 Streptomyces sp. NPDC127092 | reverse complement strand
CTGCTCCACCACGAGCTTGGAGTCCATCAGCACGTGCACCCGGGCCTCCGGGTCGAGGTCCCGGGCCATCCGCAGCCCGGCCACGAGCCCGGAGTACTCGGCCACGTTGTTGGACGCCTTCCCCAGCGGGGCGGCGTCGGTCCGGAGGATCTCGCCTGTGGCCGGGTCGCGCACCAGGGCGCCGTAGCCGGCGACGCCGGGGTTGCCCCGCGACCCGCCGTCGGCCTCCACCTGCAGGACTCGTCCGCTCACCGTGCGCCTCCTCGTGTCCGTGGTCGCGCCGTCCGACGCGGCCCCCCCCACTCTACTGACCGCGCCGGGGGCGGGGCCCGGGGTCAGTCCCGGATGAGGATGGCGCCGGACTCGGGGCAGCGGGCGACGGCGGCCGGCGGGAGGGCCCGGATGTGCGCGACCTCCGCCGGTGACAGCTCCGTGCCCGCGGCCGCGGACCGGTTCCCGACGAGCCGGGCCGCGCCGATGCCGCCGTTGCGCTCCCGCGCCTGCTCGTACAGGGCCAGCAACGACGCGGGGAACTCCGCGGCCAACGCCGCCCGGCGCTGGGTGAGGTCCCGGCCACGCTGGGTCACGGCCTGCCCCTCGCGGCGCACCTCCGCCGCGCGGGCCTCGACCTCGGCCCGTGCCTGCTCCAGAGCGGCGTGGCCCTTCGCGAGCCGGGACTCGGCGGCGTCGGCTGCCTCCATGGCCTCGAGGGCCGCGGCCTCGTGGTCGTCGAGCAGTGCGGTGAGCGTGTCGTCCTCGTGCTGCATGGCCTGCAGCTCCTTGGACCCGCCCTGGCCCGTTTCGAGCCGCTCCCGGGTCCGGTCCCGACGGGCGCGGGTGGCGGCGGCCTTCTCGGTGGCCTCGGCCCCCGCCCGGTCGGCGGTGCGGGCGGCGTCCTGCAGACCGGGCAGCGCCTCCTCGAACTCCTGCGCACGGGCGCGCAGCCGGGCGTGCTCCGGGTCCGCCTTGAGCCGACGGACGGCGGCGCGGGCCTGGTCCAGGGC
>NZ_JBHXFE010000443.1:0-1004 GCF_042722475.1 Streptomyces sp. NPDC127092 | reverse complement strand
GCCTTTAGCTCAGCTGGCAGAGCATCGGACTTTTAATCCGCCGGTCGCGGGTTCGATCCCCGCAGGGCCCACCGGAGAGCGGCCCCTGACCAGGCATGACGCCCGGTCAGGGGCCTCTCCCTAGGATGGAGCCATGAGCCCCACGCCCGCACCAGTCACCGAGACGATCAGCTCCGGCCACAGCGTGGTGTGGTCGCGCCCGCCGGCGGAGCGCGCGGGCACGGACCTGGTGCTCGTGTTCCACGGCTACGGCTCCAACGAGGTCCGCGCGGCGCGCCGCCACTTCCCGATGCTCCCGGAGCGGTGCACCGGCCTGGCGGGGCGCGGTGGCTTCGAGATCGACAAGACAGCCTCCGAAGGCCCGGGCGACCCCGGCGCGCACGGCTGGTTCCTGCTCGACCTGCTGCTGCAGTCCGACTTCGCCCAGGTGCTCGCCGCCGCCCACCGCGTGTTCGACGTGCTCTCCGCCGAGGAGGTCGTGGCGGCCGGCTTCCGCACGGTCTCGGTGCTCGGCTTCTCCCAGGGCATGGCCATGGCGACGACGGTCCTGCGTCTGCGCCCCGAGGCGTTCACCTGCGGTGTGGGCCTGAGCGGCTTCGCCGTCGACAACGAGCTGCTGGCCATGCTCGACTCCCCGGCCGAGGGACCGGGCCCGCGCCCGTTCTTCTGGGGCCGGGACGCCGAGGATCCCGTGATCCATCCGGACGCCGTCGCCCACACCCGCGCGTGGGCCGAGGAGCACACCCGCCTGACCGTGCGCACCTACCCCGGGATCTTGCACGGGACCGGCCCCGACGAGGTCCGTGACGTGCGCATCTTCCTCGAGCACTCCCTGCGCGCGGCGACGCCCGGGTCCTGACCGCGGGGGTCGCGCGCCGATACTGTGGCGCGCATGGCAAAGAACTCGACGATCGGCCGGTACGCGTCCGGGAAGGTGAAGGACTTCGGGCTGAAGTCGGCACTCGATGAGAACGGCGAGCCCACGGAGGGCTTCGAGAAGGCCC
>NZ_JBHXFE010000442.1:0-1004 GCF_042722475.1 Streptomyces sp. NPDC127092 | reverse complement strand
ACGAAGCCCTGCTTGGCCGGGTGCGAGACCTCGGCGGCCGCGGCGGCGTGCGGGCCCGTGCCCTGGCCGGCCTCGTTGGAGTAGACGCCGCGCTTCACGCCCCACTGGATGGCGAGGCCGAGGATCGCGCCGAAGACGGCGTGCACGCCGAACGCGCTGGCGAAGATGGAGCCGAAGACCTCGGGGATCTGGTCGAAGTTCAGGAACAGCACGATCAGCGCGAGGATGATGTACAGCACGGCCATCACGGGCACCACGTAGACGGCGAACGTCGCGATGCGCTTCACGCCACCCAGGACGATGAAGGCCAGCAGGATGACCATAGCCAGGGCCACGACCCAGGCGGGCACGGCCCACGCCTCGCCCACGGCCGCGGCCACGCCGTTGGCCTGCACGCCCGGCAGGAAGTAGCTGGTGGCGAAGACGGTGACGACGGCGAACAGGATGGCGTACACCTTGAACGCGGGGGCGGCGGCCGTGTGCTTGTAGGCCTTCTCGAAGTAGTACGCCGGGCCGCCGCGGTACTCGCCGGTGTCCGGGTCGCGCTCCTTGTAGATCTGGCCGAGCGTGGACTCGATGAAGGACGTGGCGGCACCGAGCAGGGCCATGACCCACATCCAGAACACGGCGCCGGGGCCGCCGAACGCGATGGCCGTGGCGACGCCGCCGATGTTGCCCATGCCGACGCGGCCGGCGAGCGACATCATGAGGGACTGGAGGGACGAGGTGCCGTCCGCGGAGTCCTGGCCCTCGCGGAGCTGCTTCACCATGTCCGGGATGTTCACGAACTGCAGGAACATGGTCCGGACGGTGAAGTAGAGGCCGACGATCAGGCAGAGCCAGATCAGGGCCGGGGACCAGATGACGTCGTTCACGGCGGTGATGAGATCTGCGAAGGACATGGGGTCTCCAGATCGGGTGGGGATGGCCGGTGCGGTGCGAGCTCCGAGCGGCGGCCGCCGGCGGTCCCGGGCGACTGGGGAGAAGGATACGCGCAAATGTGA
>NZ_JBHXFE010000441.1:417-1004 GCF_042722475.1 Streptomyces sp. NPDC127092 | reverse complement strand
TGCTCGGGGTGGGCACCGGGGAGGCATTGAACGAGATCGCGACAGGCTTCGCGGGTCAGTGGCCGGAGTTCAAGGAGCGGTTCGCGCGGCTGCGGGAGGCGGTCCGGTTGATGCGCGAATTGTGGCTCGGCGACCGGGTCGATTTCGAGGGGGAGTACTTCACCACGAAGGGGGCGTCGATCTACGACGTGCCCGAGGGTGGGATTCCGGTGTACATCGCCGCCGGTGGTCCGGTGGTGGCCCGGTACGCCGGTCGTAGCGGTGACGGGTTCATCTGCACGTCCGGTAAGGGCATGGAGCTGTACACGGAGAAGTTGATGCCTGCCGTCGCGGAGGGGGCGGCGAAGGCCGGCCGTGATGTGGCGGAGATCGACAAGATGATCGAGATCAAGATTTCGTACGACACGGATCCCGAGTTGGCGCTGGAGAACACGAGGTTCTGGGCGCCGTTGTCGTTGACGCCGGAGCAGAAGCACTCGATCGACGATCCGATCGAGATGGAGAAGGCAGCCGATGCGTTGCCGATCGAGCAGGTGGCGAAGCGGTGGATCGTGGCGTCGGATCCGGATGAGGCGGTGGCGCAGATC
>NZ_JBHXFE010000441.1:0-407 GCF_042722475.1 Streptomyces sp. NPDC127092 | reverse complement strand
CCCGTATCTCGATGCGGGGTTGAACCACCTGGTGTTCCACGCTCCCGGCCACGATCAGAAGCGGTTCCTGGAACTCTTCGAACGAGACCTCGCTCCTCGAATGCGAGCCCTGGGATGACAACTGATCTGACTCGAACGCCGATATGGGAAAAGCTGGCCGCCCATCAGTCGACGGTGTCGTTCCTGCATCTACGGGACCTCTTTGCTACCGACCCGAATCGTGGCAGCGACTTGACCGTCACCGCCGGTGACCTTTACGTGGATTACAGCAAGCACAGGGTCACTCGCGAAACGCTGGGACTGCTCCTCGAGCTGGCGCGGGCCGCTGGATTGGAACAACACCGCGATGCGATGTTCTCGGGTGTGCACGTCAACTGCTCCGAGGACCGGGCCGTCCTGCATACAGC
>NZ_JBHXFE010000440.1:0-1005 GCF_042722475.1 Streptomyces sp. NPDC127092 | reverse complement strand
TCGCGCTCGTCGGGCTCGAGGATCTCGTACCCCTCGATCCGCCCCTGCGGATCGGCCACGATTCTCTCGAGCAACGCCACATACCGGGTCGCGATGGTCTCCACCGTGCCCCGGTCGAACAGATCGCTCGCGTACTCGACCACCCCGGCCAGACCCTGCCTGCCGTCGGGAGTGAGAGTGAAGGACAGATCGAAGCGCGACGTACCGGTCGGCGCCGGCAGCGTGGTCCATTCCAGCCCAGGGAACTCGACGTCGGGAAAAGCGTTGTTCTGCATCGCGAACGACACCTGGAACAACGGATGGTAGGCCGTCGACCGAGTCGGATTCAGCAACTCCACCAACCGCTCGAACGGCGCATCCTGATTCTCGTACGCGCCCAGCGCCTTCGCCCGCACCCGGTCGAGGACCTGATCGAATCCCGGATTCCCCGACACATCCACCCGTAACACCCACGTATTGACGAAGAATCCCACCAACTCGGTCAACGCGTCGTCGGTACGGCCCGCGATCGGTCCGCCGAGCGCAACGTCCTCCCCCGCGCCGAGCCGGTGGAGCAGCACCGCCAACACCGACTGCAACACCATCGACGGTGTCCCCCCACTACTGCGGGCCAATTCGGTGACCGCCGAAACACGGTCCGGTGCGATCGAGAACTCCACCGTCGCGCCCCGGTAACTCGGATGGGCCGGACGTCGCCGATCGGTCGGCAACTCGATGCAGTCGGGCAGTCCCGCCAACTCGGCCCGCCAGTAGTCGAACTGGGCGGTCAGGAGACTGTCCGGATCGTCCTCGCTCCCCAGAATTTCCCGCTGCCACAACGTGTAATCGGCATACTGCACCGGCAACGGCACCCACCCCGGGGCGTGTCCGTCCGCGCGGGCCGCATACGCGACAGCCACATCCCGGGCCAGCGGCGCCAACGAGCCCCCGTCCCCCGCAATGTGGTGCAACACAAGCACCAGCACATTATCCGATTCGGAAACCCTGAAAATGCACGCCCGCAAC
>NZ_JBHXFE010000439.1:0-1006 GCF_042722475.1 Streptomyces sp. NPDC127092 | reverse complement strand
GTGGAACCTTGGTCGTCCGCGACGGTCGGGGCCGGGGGCGGGGGGCTGCGGACGCCTCGCCCCATTCGGGACCACCGCAACAACCTCAGATGGATGCGAGGTGCGTGTCCGATAGGGTTGATCCCATAGTTCACGGCCGGGTCGAGGCATTGTTCGATTCGGAACACGTTCGGGTGGGGTAGGGGAGAGACCAATGACATTTCGGCAGAACGCTGTCAGTCAGCGCCGCCGCGGCCGCGATCGCACTCGTCACCAACGCGGTTGCAGCGCCGGGCATTATGGGTGACGACATCGTGCAGCTCGACAACAGCGGACCGTGCAATGGTCCGATCCACGTAGATTTCGAGACCAGCGCTGCCCGGCCAGGAAATCTCTCCGTACTGCTTACTCCGCGAGGAAGTTTCGGGGCAAGCCCGGCGTGTGCGACGAGTATTCAGGTCGATTGGATCAACGGGATCGCCCCGTTCACACACACTTTGCGCGTGCCGGTAGACAACGGGCCCTCCAGGATTGACGTTCCCACGGGTGCCGGCGTGAGCCTCGTCAATGTCTCGAATTTTCCGCTCCGGGCATTGGCCATCAGCAGCTACGTGCTGGTCCCGTAGTCGAGGCGCGCCTCTTCTCGACTGATTGCTTCTGAGGGGCCGAGCTTCTCAATCGGCCCCTCAGAATTTCACGCTGACAGTTCATCCTCCGCCAACTCGGGCTGCGGTGCCGCGCCTGCGCGTTCATTGCGTGCGAGCTTGAGGTTCTCGTACAGGGCCGTCTTCTTGAGGTCGTAGCCCGCGCACAGGTCATCGACGGTGAATCGGCCGGTCTCGTGGTCCCGTAGCAGGAGGTTGCGGCGGAGCGGTGACAGTTTGTGCTGCTTGCCGCGCATCTTGCCCTTGGACTTCGCGACCTCGACGCCGGCCTTCGTGCGCTGACGATTGAGGTCTGACTCAAATTCGGCCATGATCGCCAGAAACCCGATGAACATCTTTCCCATCGGATCGGTGGGGTCATA
>NZ_JBHXFE010000438.1:0-1007 GCF_042722475.1 Streptomyces sp. NPDC127092 | reverse complement strand
GGACGCCACCGCGGACATCGCGATGCTCCTGATCCTCGGGGTGACCCGCCGCGTCCACGAGGGCGAGCGGATGGTGCGCGAGGGGCGCTTCCACGGCTGGGCGCCGGACCTGCTCGTGGGCCGGGACGTGCGCGGCGCGACCCTGGGCCTGGCCGGTTTCGGGCGGATCGGCAAGGCGGTGGCCGAGCGTGCGCTCGTCTTCGGCATGGACGTCGTGTTCGCGCCGCGGCCGCCCGCGCACCGGGAGGTCGCGGCCGCGGAGCTCGGCGACCTCGCCGGCCGCGTCCGTCAGGTCCGCTGGGAGGAGCTCGTCGAGGTCGCGGACGTCCTGTCCCTCCACGTGCCCCTGACGGACGAGACCCACCACCTCGTGGATGCGGACGTGATCGCGGAGATGAAGGACGACGCCGTCCTCGTCAACACGGCCCGCGGGCCCGTGGTGGACGAGGCGGCCCTCGTCGCCGCCCTGCGCGAGGGGCGGCTCTTCGGCGCGGGTCTGGACGTCTACGAGGACGAGCCCGCCCTCGCCCCGGGCCTGGCCGAGCTGGAGAACGTGATGCTCCTGCCGCACCTGGGCTCCGCCACCCGGGACACCCGCGCCGCGATGGCCGAGCTGGCCGCGCGCAACGCGATCGCCATGGCCACGGGCGCGGAGGTCCCGGCCCTCGTCAACCCCGAGGTGCGCGGCTGACCGGCGGGGCGCCGTCGGTAGACTCGGGGACCGTGACCACCGAGAACTCCGCCTCCGCCGCCGTCGACCACCACGATCAGCAGGCCGTCCGCGCCGCCAAGCGTGAGCAGCTGCTCGCCTCGGGCCGCGAGGCCTACCCCGTGCAGGTGCCGCGCACCCACGCGCTGGCCGAGGTGCGTGAGCGGTTCGACGGCCACGAGCCCGACTGGGCCTCGGGCGAGACCGTGTCGGTGACCGGGCGCGTCGTCTTCCTCCGCAACACCGGCAAGCTCCGCTTCGCACCCCCGCAGGAGGCCGGCGTGGACGGGGAGGCCGT
>NZ_JBHXFE010000437.1:609-1009 GCF_042722475.1 Streptomyces sp. NPDC127092 | reverse complement strand
GCATTGGATCTTCAGACCCTCGCTCTTGGAGACCTCCTCCCCCAGGGTCAGCACCCGGTCAAGGTCGCCCCCGATGCCGACGTGGAGGCGGTCCAGAATGCCGCTGCGCGCTCGGGACATCTGCGTATCCTGGTCCAGCCGGACCACACCCCGGAGAGCGTTCCGGGCGTCGTTCACGTGCGGGACACCCTCACGATGGAGTCTTCTGCGCCAATCCAGCCGCTTACCCAGCAGGCTCTGACGCTGCCCTCCACCACACCGTTGCACGAAGCACTTGCCTCCATGCGCCGCAACAGCCGCCAGCTGGCCGCAGTGACCCAGGACAACCGGTTCACTGGGGTCGTCACCCTCACCGACGTCTTGCGCGGAGTGTTGCCCCGCGCGGCTTGAGTCCACACCT
>NZ_JBHXFE010000437.1:0-579 GCF_042722475.1 Streptomyces sp. NPDC127092 | reverse complement strand
GCGGCAGAGGCAGATGTGGATACGGGACAGGCAAGGGACCGCAGCCAAAGCAGTGGCCTCGCCCCCCATTCCGGCCTCAATGGGCTCAGTCATGCTCCGGCTCACGGGGTGCAACGACTGAAGGCTCGTTTCTGGCACGTGCCCCAGACGTCTCCGGCAGCCTCCCCGAGTCGCCTGCCAGGCGGCCGAGAACTGACCGCAAGCAGCTCACTCCAACACCGGCCCCAGCGGGGGTTTGCGGCAGACGTCTTTCACCCTGCCCACGTTGCGCAGTGAACACGGGACGCTCAGGGGTCCTCAGCCCTGGAGGGGTAGGTGCCCCCGATGGCCCGAAGGAGCAGCTCAGACCCCTCGACCTGGCGCACCGGTCAGCACATCAGATGTGCGCGGACCAGATCCTTGATACCCGCTGCCTGGCTGGGCGTCACCGGGTTCGCGGCGGCCTCTCGACGCACCGCCTCGCGGGTCGCTTCAGGCACCCGCACGTTCAGTGCCACGGTCGGCGCGCCACGCCGCGCCGACCCACCAGCTGGTTCTGCGGGGATCACCGCGCCGGGGCTGGGGTTCGGGGTGCCGGGA
>NZ_JBHXFE010000436.1:0-1011 GCF_042722475.1 Streptomyces sp. NPDC127092 | reverse complement strand
CTGGTTGCGGCACTGGCACGTGCACCGGGTGGTCATGGAATCGACCAGCACCTACTGGAAGGGCGTGTACTACCTTCTCGAAGCCGAGGGCTTCGACTGCTGGCCGGTCAACGCCCGCGAGGTGAAGAACGTGCCGGGCAGGGCGAAGACCGACCGGGCCGACGCGGTATGGCTGGCGAAGGTGGCCGAACGTGGCATGTGCCGGCCATCGCTGGTGCAGCCGCCCGAGATCCGCCGGCTACGTGACCTCACCCGCTACCGCCGTGCCCTGGTGCAGGATCGCACTCGCGAGCAGCAACGGGTCGAGAAGCTGCTCGAGGATGCCCAGATCAAGATCTCGTCGGTGCTCTCGGACCTGCACGGCGTATCCGGACGGGCGATGATGCAAGCCCTCATCGCCGCGACATGTCCCGATTCCCATCCGCCGCACATCTGGTGTCGTGGGCGAAGTTCTGCCCGCAGACCCACCAGTCGGCCGGCAAGTCCACGAGCAAGGGCCGCGGCAAGGGCAACCCATGGCCGGCCGGCACTCTTGGCTGCATCGCGTTCGCCAACTCCCGCGCCGACACCTTCCTCGGCACCCGCTATCGGCGCCTCGCGCGGCGCCGCGGGAAGCAGAAGGCGATCGTCGCCACCGGCAACTCGGTACGCACCGTCATCTACCACCTGCTCTCCGACCGGGACGCCAAATTCTGCGACCTTGGGCCCGGATACTACGAATGCCGGATCAACAAACACCGCCGCGCCCGCGACCTCGCCACCCAGCTCCAGACACTCACCGGCCAGCACATCGCCATCCGCGACGGCAAAGCCGTCATCACCGACACCGTCGCCTGACCCCACACTTCCTGCGGCAGAACACCATAACCCGGCTCCGCCCGGTGCCTTCGGCCTGCCCACTCACCATCCTATTTTCGGGTCAGACAAGGACTGATCAGGTCCCCGTCCGGCAGCAACGACGCCCGACCACCCGAATCGCGCCGATACACCTGTGACATCACCGCGATGATC
>NZ_JBHXFE010000435.1:0-1011 GCF_042722475.1 Streptomyces sp. NPDC127092 | reverse complement strand
CTTCTTCAGGGCGTTATCGGGTTCATCGCCGGGTGTTTTCTATGGACCCTGTCACTCTCCCTGTCACTCTCCCTGCCGGTGATCGGGGGCCACTGGATGTTTAACGCAGTGGTGGTGGGGCCTGCGATTGCCGCCGCAGTTGCAGTATTGATTCACCTCAAGTCCAGGTCATTCGCCGTGTTCGGCTGGGCCGTATTTGCGGGCGCCATAATCTATGGACTCTCGTTCACGTTCCTGGTGCTAGTTCACGTGTAGCGAACGAACTCGGATACGTGGAACTCCTACGCGCGTGCCAGGGGTCGGCATGGGCGCGATCTCGTCGCGGTGCCGGTTCGCCATATGGGATCCCGAAAGTCGTTCATCGTGCATGGAACGGTGTGGCATCGTCAGTCCAGGAGCGAACGGAGGTCCTGCTCAGATGCGCTACACCCGCGACTTCGGCTCTCCCTTGCCTCCGGCGTGGACCGACCTTCCCAACCGTGATCGTTATTGGACTGAATTCGAGGAAAGATTCGGGTTTCGACCGGGCATGAAACCCGAATCATGGCCGGCGATCGCCGAGCCGACGCCATCAGTGACCTTCGATCTCACCAACACCGCCGGCACCGGGGGTTCCTGGCGGGCGCGGTCCGATGCGGTCAACGCCGAGGCGCTGCGGTGCTTCGTTGCCGAGTTCGCCGACGATCCGCGGTTTGTCGTTCTCGACTGGCAACATCCCGGGTACTGGTTCGACGCCGCGGAGCACGTCGCTGCTGAGGACTCAGAGTGGCGTGTGTCCGTCTATCCAAACGGCGACTACTACATTTTCCTGCGAGAAGACTTCTCGGCCGGCACCTTCGGCCATCCCTGGGAGCCCACGCTGTGCGTGTTTGGTGAACGACTCGTCAACACTCTTGGTCGCACCTTGGCGACTTGGCTTCCGCGCAAGCGTGTCAATGGCCAGCCGTACGACCGAGACGGATAACCGGACTATCCTCGATCGCGTAACTATCGCGACCGGTCATCGATCCA
>NZ_JBHXFE010000434.1:0-1013 GCF_042722475.1 Streptomyces sp. NPDC127092 | reverse complement strand
TTCTGCGAATTCGTGGGGCCGTCGACGGCCTGCAGGTTCCGTGGGTCGTTGGCCAGGTCGCGGCGCTGCTCCGGGCTGAGCTGCTGGGCACCCTTCTGCCACGCATCCGATAGTGCGACGACGTGGTATCCGGTACTGGGAGTGTTGTGCCGTTCACATCATCGACATGGGTGTAGTTCATTGGCCATCCTCGTCACGGGTACGCGTATCGGACATTGGCATGCGATGCCGACGACATCGCTGACACACCGGACGGCAATCCCGAGACCGAGGCGTTGAGCGCGTTAGCGTGGTCACGTCGAAGGAGACCAGATGGCGTCCACGCAACGTGTGATGACCGGTGGAGAGACGACGTGGACGGTGGTGTCCGATTCCCACACACTCGTCGAACCGATCGAGCAGTATCTGGAATTCGCTCGTCAATCGGAGTTCTCTCCAAACACCATCAAAACGTACGCGCGTGGTCTAGCGCTCTGGTGGTCCTACCTGGAGAAGTCGGATCGGCAGTGGGATACGGTCCAGCTCAGCGACTTCGGCCATTTCCTGATGGCCGTGCGCACCGGCCAGTTCGACCCGTTCGTCCGGCAACTTCATCCGGAAGCGACTGTCGCAGAAGCGACCGTGGCGATCCGCATACGACCGGTGATGAGCTTCTACCGATACCATGCCGCGTTCGGCGTCGATGCCGCATCGTTCCTCTACGAGCACGTGCGATCACGACCGGGTAGATATATGCCGATTCTCGAACATATTGCTCGTCGAAATACTCAGCGACGGACAGCTATCCGCGTGAGACTCCGAAAACGGCAGACTCCACTGCTGGAGCCGGACTCCATCGATGCCCTGATCGCAGCCGAGGCATCGTGCGCGCCGACCGGCGACTGGTCAGGAGATCTGCGGTACCGATTTCTCTGGACCTTGCTGGCCGAGACCGGCATGCGAATCGGTGAAGCACTCTCACTTCAGCATCGAGACTGGAACACCAGCCGTGGAGACACGGCATCGGTTGCCAT
>NZ_JBHXFE010000433.1:0-1013 GCF_042722475.1 Streptomyces sp. NPDC127092 | reverse complement strand
GACGGAGACCTCCCGCCGCATGGCCCACCAGCGGTCGCCCCAGCGGGCGTGCTCCTCGCGGTCCTGGCAGCCGTGGCACGGGTGGCGGCGCAGCGCCCGGCGCAGCTCCTCGACCCGGGGCGCGGCCGGGTCCTCCCGGAGGCGGAAGCCCGCCGTGCTGCGGCCTCCGGCGGGCGGGCGGCCCGTGCGCACGGCCTCGCGCATGAGCGCGGCGACGTCCTTGCGCTGCGCGGGCGTCTTCACCTGCACCACCTGGGGCAGGGCGGCGCCTGCCACCGGCTCGACCGGCCCGGCGACGTCGTCCACCGTGATGCGGCGCAGCTGCGCCTTGTCCGTGACGACGCCGACGCGCGGATTCTGGGGGTTGCCGGCGGGGAACACGACGACGGCCCGGCCGAGTGAGCGGCCGGCATCGAGCTCGACGACGTCCCCGACCGCGAGGTTCGCGAGCGAGTCCTTCACGGCGGCCAGGTGGGCTCGACGGCGCCCCTGCGAGCCGGACTTCTCCGCGGCCGCGAGCTCCTTGCGCAGGGTGAGGTACTCGGCGAAGTCGCCGAGGTGACACTGCATGGCCTCCTCGTACTTCTCGAGGCTGGCCTGCTTCGAACGGAGCTCGCGGGCCAGGCCCACCACGGAGCGGTCCGCCTGGAACTGGGCGAACGAGGACTCGAGGATGCCCCGCGCCTGCTCCGCGCCGACCTGCGCCAGCAGATTCGCGGACATGTTGTAGGTGGGCCGGAACGAGGAGCGCAGCGGGTAGGTGCGGCGCGAGGCCAGGCCCGCGACGGCGGCCGGGTCCAGCCCGGGACGCCACATCACCACGGCGTGGCCCTCGACGTCGATGCCGCGGCGGGCCGCCCAGCCCGTCAGCTGGGTGTACTCCCCCGGCGTGATGTCGACGTGGTTCTCGCCGTTGAACTTGACCAGCTTCTCGATCACCACGGAGCGGGCCGGCATGTTGATGCCGAGGGCGAGGGTCTCCGTGGCGAACACGGCCTTGAGCGCGCCGGCGG
>NZ_JBHXFE010000432.1:0-1014 GCF_042722475.1 Streptomyces sp. NPDC127092 | reverse complement strand
GGGTCCGAGCGCGTCGCGGACATCCGCGCCGAGCTCCAGGAGTCCATGGACGCGGACATGCAGGTCTTCCGCGACGAGGACTCGATCCGCCGCGCACTGGCCAAGATCGAGGAGCTGCGCGGCCGCTACGAGAACGTGTCCGTCCAGGACAAGGGCCACCGCTTCAACCTCGACCTGCTCGAGGGCATGGAGCTGGGCTACCTCCTGGACATCGCCGAGGCCATGACCCTCGCGGCCCTGGGCCGCAAGGAGTCCCGCGGCGGGCACTACCGCGAGGACTACCCCGACCGCGACGACGAGAACTTCATGGCGCACACCATGATCTACCGTGACGAGACCGCGGAGATGGAGGGCGTCAAGGGCATCCGCTTCGAGACCAAGCCCGTCGTCGTGACCCGTTACCAGCCGATGGAGCGTAAGTACTGATGAGCCACTCAGCAACCGAGACCGAGGCCCCCGTGGCCCAGGCGCAGACCCAGTCCGCCGGTGGCGGCGCAGGCGAGGTCGAGAGCTTCGACATCGTGCTCAAGGTCCGCCGCTACCTCCCGGAGTCCTCCGAGGAGTCCTACTGGGACGAGTGGCGCCTGACCATGTACGGCACCGACCGCGTGCTGGACGCCCTGCACAAGGTCAAGTGGGACCACGACGGCACCCTGTCGTTCCGCCGCTCCTGCGCCCACGGCGTGTGCGGCTCCGACGCCATGCGCATCAACGGCCGCAACCGCCTGGCCTGCAAGACGCTCCTGAAGGACCTCGACCTGTCCAAGCCCATCCTGGTGGAGCCCATCAAGGGCCTGCCGGTGGAGAAGGACCTGATCGTGGACATGGACCCGTTCTTCCAGTCCTACCGCGAGATCATGCCGTTCCTGGTCGCCGAGGGCCACGCGCCCACCAAGGAGCGCTACCAGTCCCAGGCCGACCGGGCGATCTACGACGACACCACGAAGTGCATCCTGTGCGCCGCGTGCACCTCGTCCTGCCCGGTGTTCTGGACGGACGGCCAGTACTTCGGCC
>NZ_JBHXFE010000431.1:0-1017 GCF_042722475.1 Streptomyces sp. NPDC127092 | reverse complement strand
GCCAGTGGACCGTGGAGTCGCTCGCCGCGGAAACCGGCATGTCGCGGGCTGCCCTCGCACGACGGTTCACGGACCTCGTCGGCGAACCGCCCATGACTTTCCTTGCCGGCTGGCGGCTGTCCCTGGCCGCGGATCTGCTCCGCGAACCCGACGCCACGGTCGCGTCCGTGGCCCAGCGCGTGGGGTACGGGAGCGGATTCGCGCTGAGTGCGGCGTTCAAACGCGTGCGCGGAGTGAGCCCCAAGGAGCATCGTGAGATGGCGGGGAGCAGATGAGTGTATTACGGCACAGTGCCCAAAGACACACCGGATTGACTTGATCTTGTTTGCCTTGCGTACGACCCTGGATGGTAGGGAATTGTCGGCGAGAGGACCGGATCCGGAATGTGGAACAACTCTCAAGCACGGGGACTGCGTAAGCGGTCGGCCCGTCAGCGGCACAACCCGCTACTCCGGCGCTCGGACCGGATCGAGAACATGCTCACCCTCGCGGTCGTGGTGCTCGCGTTCGCGATGCTCCCGCTGGCCATCCTCGTGGGTGCCCGGACCATCGACAGTCAGCTGACGCTGGCGGAGAAGCAGGTCGCGGACTACCGCACCGTCTCCGCCACCACGCTCGCCGACTCCACCGGCGTGTCCGTCACCTCGGACGTCGCGCCGTCGGGCGTCGACACCGCGCCCGCCAATTGGACGTGGGGCAACGAGACCCGCCACGCCGACATCACCGTCGACCCGGCCACTCCTTCGGGAACGAAGGAAGACATCTGGGTCAACGCCGACGGCAACCTCACCACCGAACCGATGTCGCCGTCGGCGGCACGAGTGGCCGGCGTGATCGCCGGGCTGTTCACCTGGTTCGCGGTGATGATGATCGCGCTGTCCGGCTTCCTCATCTGCCGCGCCTCCCTGAACCGCGCCCGCGACGCGCAGTGGGACCGCGACCTCCGCCAGTTCCTGGATTCGACCACTCGGCACTGAGCCGCTCAGCTGATCGAGCCTCTGAACTCGACCGCCTGCT
>NZ_JBHXFE010000430.1:0-1019 GCF_042722475.1 Streptomyces sp. NPDC127092 | reverse complement strand
CCCGCGCCGATCTTCGACATCGTCCTCAAGGGCCTGACCATCCGCGGTTCGATCGTGGGCACCCGGCAGGACATGGTCGAGGCACTCGAGTTCTACGCGGCCGGGAAGATCCACCCGACGTTCCACACCCGTCCGCTCACCGAGATCAACGACGTGTTCGACGAGATGCGCCACGGCAAGATCGAGGGCCGCGTCGTGATCGACTACGCGATGCAGGACTGACGTGTCGCCTGGGCGTCGGCTGGGCGCGGGGTAGTATCGGCACATCACGCGCACCAGTGCGACGGCGGTCGTCCCACCCGGAGATCCGGGCCGGGGCGGCCGCCGTCGTCGTCGCGGGGACGGGGCGGGCCGCAGCGCGCCCGACGCCCGAGCCTCAGCGGGCCGCGTCCGGGGCGACCCCGTCGCGCAGCCACTCCAGCGTGGCCGGCCAGAAGGTCGGCGCGAACCGCGCGTGGAACAGTCCGAAGTGCCCGATCTCCGCGACACCGAGCTCCTCCGGCCGCACCCGCCAGCGCACCGTCCGCCGACCCGGCGAGTAGGCGTCCGCGCGGTCGAGGGCGGCTTCGGTGCCGAAGTCGTCGTCGACGGACGCCACGATCAGCGCGTCCGCCGTGAACGCGGCCAGATGACGGCGCAGCTCGTCCCGGCCGGCGGCGGTGCGGGCGCTCGCGGTGAAGTCGCGGCGACTGCGCGCCCAGTCCAGGGCGACCCCGCGCGGCAGGTCCTCGAGCCAGCCGAGCCGCCGCCCCGGGAGGTGCCCGCGGGCCAGCGTGACCACCGGCATCGCCGCGTGCCAGCGCGCCCACATCCGCGCCCGCCCCGGCCGCGCCCGGTAGTCCCGCCAGTGGGCGGGCTGACCGCCGACGGCCACATGGCGGGCCACGTGACGCGCCTCGTCCGCGAGCCCGATGCCGAACCCGCCGTAGCTGTGGCCCACCGTCAGGAGGGGGCCGGGCAGGTGCGTCCGGGCCCAGCCGAGCACGGCGTCCGCGTCGAGGGCGCCCCAGTCCGCCCAC
>NZ_JBHXFE010000429.1:0-1019 GCF_042722475.1 Streptomyces sp. NPDC127092 | reverse complement strand
CGCGGGGCACGGCGCCGTCCTCGGCCGGCGCGGGCTCTCTCATCGGCCGGCCTCGGACCGGTCGACGGCGGCCCAGGCGGCCCCGGCGGACACCGCGGCCACGGAGAGCACGGCCGGCCACGCGCCGATCTTCTTGGCCAGCGGGTGGGAGGCGCCGAAGCCGCCGAGGTACAGGGCGGCCAGGCCCCCGGTGACGGCCGGCCCCCGCGTGGCCAACCACGTCCGGCCGGCGTACAGGCCGGCGGCTGCCAGCACGACGCCGCCGAGCGGGCGGATGCCGGTCTCACGGGCGGTCAGGTAGCCGCCGATCAGACCGAACGCGGTGACCGGGGCCGTGGAGACGGCGTGGGCGGGGAGCAGGGTCTTGCCGTCACGGACGACGGGTGGGGCATGGCGCGGAGTCTTCATGGCGCCACCGTAGCGCGCGCATCCTGGAATACGCCGGGGGCCGCCGTCGGCGGAGAATGTCCTAGTGAGCATCATCGACAACGCCGTGTATGTGGACGGGCGGCGCGTCCACACCCCCTCCACCCTCGAAGACACCTGGGAGGCGTGCGAGCGCACCGGCGGCATGGCCTGGCTGGGCCTGTACCGCCCGGACATGGCCGAGCTCCAAGCGGTCGCGGAAGAGCTGCGCCTGCACCCGCTCGCCGTCGAGGACGCCCTCACCGGGGGCGAGCGCGCCAAGCTGGACCGCTACGGCGAGGACTCGTTCATGGTCCTGCACCCGGCCCGCTACATCGACCGCACCGAGACCGTGGAGTTCGGCGAGCTGAGCGTCTTCACCGGCGAGCACTACGTGGTGACGGTGCGTCACGCGGAGGAGCCTGACCTGGCCGCCGTGCGTCGGTTCCTGGAGACGGAGGGCCGCGAGCGCCTCGCGATGGGGCCGTGGCAGGTCACCCTGGAGATCCTGGACCGGGTCGTGGACGACTACTTCCCCGTGGCCGACGGCCTCGAACAGGACATCGAGGAGATCGAGGGCCAGTTCTTCGCCGGCGACGGGCACGTCTCCCGGC
>NZ_JBHXFE010000428.1:0-1020 GCF_042722475.1 Streptomyces sp. NPDC127092 | reverse complement strand
ACGCGTCGACGGTCTCGAGGGTGCGGTCCGCGCGCGAACCCTGCCGATGACGCGGGTTCCAGTCCCGAGTCTCGATGCGATGCTCCGGCCAGATCACAGACCTTCTCCCCCGGTTCGGTGCAAACGTAGACAACAGAGACGTTAGCGTACTTTTGCTATCTCAAACGTAGTCAACGGTGTGGTTGGTGTACAAACGGTCGCAGGACACACACCCCTTCAGGTCGGCGCCTGATGACGTCCACACCCTGCAGACCACCGTCGAACCCGACCCCGCACCGTGCCCCGAACCATGCCGGAACCGGACTTCGCCGCGACCGAAACAACCTGCCCGGATGCCGCTCCGTTCGAAAAGCTACTGGAGATCGTTCGACCGCCGCGACGAATGGTGTGACCACACCACACCACACCACACCCGTCCACAATAATTCGACACGCCTTCCAAACCTTCTGCGGGACTTAACTTCCAAGTAGATATCCCTGACGCATCGCCTCGGCCGTGTCGAGTGAACTTGCCGGTAGCTGTCGCCCACCTAGGGAGAAGGCGGCCCAGATACCCCAACGGATGACATCCACGCGCACCCGAACGCAGCGTCCGGTCGTCGCCGCACGAGTGCGACGTGCTCGCCGCCCCTCGGCCGGATTTCGTGTAGACCCCGACTACGGACGGTCAAACCTGGCGGTGTTCTCCCCAGTGGAGTTCCAGCCACTGACGTTGTTCGGAGCTCAGGTCGATAGTGAGTTGCCTGCCGTGAAGTTCCTGGTACACGGGGAACTGGTGGTAAGCGGGAGCTACATCGACAGTGGCGTCTTCCGTGACCGCGATGATGCCGCGGTCGAACAGTGTGTGAAGGTCCCGACGGAGCAAAATCCCGCCATGCTCATGATGTCTGCCCACCTTGGCGTAGCTGTACAGGTGGCAGGCGTCGAGCACCACCTCAGGTAGATCGCCGGTGAAGGCGCACCGCGCGTTGTACTTGGTCAACAGGTTCTGTCGGAATTCCCCCTGACCCAGCCGCACCC
>NZ_JBHXFE010000427.1:0-1024 GCF_042722475.1 Streptomyces sp. NPDC127092 | reverse complement strand
CGCCAGGACCTGCGCTGCGAACGCCTCGTTGATCTCGAGGAGATCGATGTCGTTAAGGGTGAGCTCCGCCCGGGTGAGAGCCTTGTCCACGGCCGGGACCGGGCCGATGCCCATCCGGTTCGGCTCCACGCCGGCGACACCCCAGCTGACGAGCCGGGCGAACGGGCGC
The DNA here is from genome assembly GCF_042722475.1 of Streptomyces sp. NPDC127092. Taxonomy (NCBI): domain Bacteria; kingdom Bacillati; phylum Actinomycetota; class Actinomycetes; order Kitasatosporales; family Streptomycetaceae; genus Streptomyces; species Streptomyces sp. NPDC127092. The sequence goes on along the minus strand of NZ_JBHXFE010000427.1, from coordinate 855 downwards.
AGGCCCAGACGTTCCGCGTTCTCGGGGGTGGTCACGATCGCGGCGGCGGCCGCGTCGTTCTGACCGCACGCGTTGCCCGCGGTCACGGTCGCCTCCGGATCGACGCGTGATCGGATGGGCCGCAACGCCGACAACGACTCGGCCGTGACGTCGCGGCGCGGGTGTTCGTCGGTGGTCACGACGACGTCAGCCTTGCCGCGCTTGCCCGGCACGGTCACCGGGATCGTCTCGGCGTCGAACAGGCCGCCGTCCTGAGCGCGGATCGCACGGGCATGAGATTCGGCGGCGTACGCGTCCTGCTCCTCGCGGCTGATCGAATACTCCCGGCGCAAGTTCTCAGCGGTCTCGATCATGCCGCCCTCGACGGGGAAGTTCACGCCACCGGAGTTGGTGCGGGGCTTGGCCAAGCGGTCGTGGAACTCCACCGAGGCGCCCTTGACGCCCCAGCGCATACCGGTGCTGTAGAACTCGGTCTGGCTCATCGACTCGGCGCCGCCCGCGATCACCAGATCGCTCATCCCGGTCTGCACCTGCATGGCCGCGTAGATCACCGCTTGGAGCCCGGAGCCGCAGCGGCGGTCGAGCTGGATGCCGGGCACGGTGACGTCGAGGCCGGCGTCGAGCGCAGCGATCCGGCCGATGGCCGCCGCCTCGCCGTTGGCGTAGCCCTGACCGAAGATGACGTCGTCGATGTCGTCGGACGTGAGCGACGTCCTCTCGATCAGACCCTTCAACACCGTCGACGCGAGGGTGGTGACGGGGACGTCGCGGTACATGCCGCCGAATCCCCCGACGGGGGTGCGGACAGGTTCACAGATCACTGCTTCGTACATGGGGTCAGAGTGCTTTCTTGGC
>NZ_JBHXFE010000426.1:0-1024 GCF_042722475.1 Streptomyces sp. NPDC127092 | reverse complement strand
GCCGACGCTCCGCCCCTCGCCGCCCAGCCGGTCCCGGACCAGCCGGACGCGAAGGCCGCGAACTTCGTCCTCGGCGCCGAGGTACTGGCCCCATCAGGGGCAAAGGCCCGCGCCCGGGCGAACATCGACGCGATCCGCCTGGTACACCAGCTCGGCGACGAACACCGGGCAGCGACCCCGGCCGAACAGCGGATCCTCGCCGCCTGGTCCGGGTGGGGTGCGGTCCCGGACATTTTCGACAAGCGCAAGCCGGAGTGGGACGAGCTCCGCACCGACCTCGCCACAGTCCTGACCCCGGCGGAGATCGACGCCGCCCGCGCCTCCACCCTCAACGCCCACTACACCGATCCGGCGATCGCGGCCGAGATGTGGTCCGCGCTGGGCAGAGCCGGGTTCACCGGCGGCCGGGTCCTCGAACCGGGCTGTGGGGCCGGCAACTTCATCGGTCACGCCCCGAAGGGCACCCGGATGGTGGGGGTGGAGCTGGACCCGATGACCGCCCGGATCGCGCACCACCTGTACCCGGGGCACCAGGTTCGGGGCCACGGATTCGAGAAGTTCTCCCCCGACGAGGGCGCCTTCACCGCGGTGATCGGCAACGTCCCGTTCGGCAACTTCGCGGTCGGCGACCCGCTGCATAACCCGTCCGGGCTGACCATTCACAACTATTTCCTCCGTAAGTCCCTGGCGCTGACCGAAACCGGTGGTTACGTCGCGGTCATCACCAGCGCTTTCACCTCCGACGCCCAGCGGACCAAGGCCCGCGAGGAGATCGCCGAACTCGGCGACCTGGTTGGCGCACTGCGGTTGCCGACCAAGGCATTCGACCGGCAGGCCGGTACCGATGTGGTCACCGACCTGCTGATCTTCCGGCGCCGCGAGGCCGGCCGCGCACCGGCAACGTCGACCGAGCAGTGGATCACCACCTCGAAGGCTGAGCTGGCCGACGGTGAGATCCAGGTCAACGACTACTTCCTGGCCCACCCGGAGAACGTGCTCGGCGAACTCGGGGTCGGGTCGGGCA
>NZ_JBHXFE010000425.1:0-1028 GCF_042722475.1 Streptomyces sp. NPDC127092 | reverse complement strand
CGATGCGGAGCTTCGGGTGGCGGGTGCGCGGGTCGTCGTGGGCCAGCTGGGAGTCCTGCACGGGGATCGCGGGGGCGTCGTCCTTCTTCTCTGGAGTGGTCATGGGCCGGATGCTACGCGGCGCGCGTCAGAGGGTGACAAGGGACGGGGCGCGGCGTCGTCGGCGTGGCCCTCGCGACGGCGGCGCGGCGGCGGCCAGGCGTCAGCGGGGCCCGCTGAGGCCGCGCAGGGCGCCACGGTGCTGGAGCACGTGCAGGTCCCAGCGCGCGCTGAGCCCCTCGAACAACCCGATGCCACGCCGGGAGTTACCTTGCTCATCCAGGCGCGACGACCACGTGGCGAGGCCCAGGGCCCCGGGCACGGCGCCGAGCAGCGCGCCCGAGACGCCGGACTTCGCGGGCACGCCGACCTCGGCCACCCACTGGCCGCTGGCGTCGTACATGCCGCAGGTGAGCATCACGGACATCGCCTGCTGCGCCACCCACTCGTCCAGCACCCGCTCCCCCGTCACGGGGTTCGTGCCGCCAGCGGCGAGGGTGGCGCCCATGACGGCCAGCTGGGGTGCGGTGACCAGGACCGAGCACTGCGCGAGGTACCCGGCCACGGCCTCGCGGGCCGAGATGGGCAGCCGGCCGGCGTCGGCGAGCAGGTGGGCCAGGCCCAGGTTGCGGTCGGCACGGGTGCGCTCGGCGTCGAGGACGTCCTCGCAGACCTCCAGCTCGACGCCGGCCATCGCGCTGTAGCGGCGCAGTAGCAGGGCCGTCCGCTCATCCTCGTCCCCGGCGGGCAGGAGGGAGTGGACCAGGATGGCGCCGGCGTTGATCAGCGGGTTGCACGGCCGGCCGTCGTCGTGCAGGGACAGGTGGTTGAACGACTCACCGGAGGGCTCGACGCCCACGTCCTCCAGCACGTGGTCCAGGCCGATCTCCTGCAGCACCACCGCGTAGGTGAGGACCTTGGAGACCGACTGCAGCGCGAAGGCGTGCTCGGTCTCCCCGGCGGCGGCCTGGTGGCCGTCCACCGTGCAC
>NZ_JBHXFE010000424.1:714-1029 GCF_042722475.1 Streptomyces sp. NPDC127092 | reverse complement strand
GGTTCACGAACTCCCGGGCCGATTCGCGGAATGCCTCGTGATCGGGGCCGTACAGGGTGCGTCGCATGACCGCTCCTTTTCGAAATCCAGCTGTGGTGTGTATCCACGCCCATGTAAGCGTGTGCTTATTTTCTAAGCGCTTGCTTATACTGATCGTGCGGCGCGGTATTGTCAACAGCCGCGCAGCCGAGGATGGAGAAAGACATGAGCGAATCACCGAACCAGGTGATCAGCCCGTCGAAGGCTGCCGCCCGCATCCGAGCCGCAGCCGTCGACGCGTTCGCGACCAGCGGCTACGGGGGCACGACCACCCGC
>NZ_JBHXFE010000424.1:0-704 GCF_042722475.1 Streptomyces sp. NPDC127092 | reverse complement strand
ACATGAGCCCCGCCGCGATGTACCCGCACTACCGATCCAAGGAAGAGCTGCTCTTCGCGATCAGTTACGAAGGCCACACCGCCGCGCTCGACGTCGTCGTGAGTGCAGACCTCCCCGACGAGGCACCCTCGACGAGGCTCCAAGCACTGATCGGCGCGTTCGCGAGCTGGCAGGCCACGCACCACGCACAGGCTCGCGTCGTGCAGTACGAACTCAACGCCCTCACGCCCGAGCACTACCGCGACGTGGTCAAACTGCGCCGCGACATCACCCACATCGTCCGCGCCGTCGTCGACGCCGGGGCCGCATCCGGCGAATTCACGGTGCCCGACGGCGAAGGCGTCACGCTCGCCCTCATGTCTTTGTGCGTCGACATCTGCCGCTGGTTCCCGGCAGGCGCCTACACCGAGCCGGAGGCTGTCGCAGACCTCTACGCCGACCTCGCGATGCGCATGGTGGGTGCCGGCTAGGTATTGCCAGCTCCCACAGGGTCGGTTACTGTAGAACATGTGTTCGATTCGGGGGAATCGACGGTAACCGGGGGGTCGGTGTGGATGTAGCAGCGGTGACCGAGTTTCTGGCCGAGTTACCGAAACTCGACCGGGCCATCGACGATGCGACGCGCATCGATGTACTCCGCGCACTCGAAGAGGTGAAAGCCGCCTGCGCGGGTGTTCAAGCCCGGGTGACCGCAGACCTCGACG
>NZ_JBHXFE010000423.1:0-1029 GCF_042722475.1 Streptomyces sp. NPDC127092 | reverse complement strand
CCCGATCGCGGAGATGTACGCCGACGGTTCCTCGGTCATCACAAAGCACGCGGGCACCGGCGGAATGGTCTCGGTCGGCACCGTCACCGCCCAGTTGGTGTACGAGGTCGGCGAACGCAACTACCTCAACACCGACGTGACCCTCGACCTCGGGTCGATCGAGTTGACCCAGGAAGGGCCCGGTCGCGTGCGATTGTCGGGTGTTCGAGGTCAGGCTCCACCGCCCACCGTCAAGGTAACGATGAACTGCGTCGGAACCTACAACCAGTCGATGACGTTCGCCATCCCCGGCGACGACGTCGAAGCCAAGGCCGCACTGGCGCAGGCGGGGATGCTCGAGGCTCTCGGTGGAGCCGAGCAGTTCGATTCGGTGGACTTCCGGCTCGTCCGGACCGACCAGCCCGCCGCGGCACTGAACGAGTTGTCTGTGGCCAAGCTGGTGGCGACATTCTCCTCGTACGACAAGGAGAAGCTCGGTCGGCGGATCTTCGACGCGGCGATGAGCCTCGCGCTGTCCAGTTATCCGGGAATCTATTTCCAGGACGAGAAACAGCAGCGCCCAACCCAAACCGGTCTGGCCTGGCCTTGCCTCGTTCCGCAAGAACTCGTCACGGAACGAGTCGTGATGCCGGACGGCACTACTGTCGATTTCCCGGGGTCGGAGAAGAAGACGGCCGAGCCCGCTCTACGTGTTGCGGAAGCATCGCGCGACGCCGAAGGTGTGGAGGGTCCGAAACGGACAGTGTCGCTCGGCGAGGTCTTCGGATCCCGATCGGGTGACAAGGGCGCTCATGCCAACGTCGGGATCTGGGGCAGGTCGGACGACGAATATGCATGGCTCCGAGAACACCTCACGGTCGAGGGACTCCTCGCGATCTTTCCGGAGGCCAAGGGCCACGAGATCCTCAGGGTGGAGTTGCCCAACCTCAAGGCGGTGAACTTCCTCATCCGTGGACTTCTCGGCGGCGGCGCTGCCTCGGGCGGCCGTTTCGACCCGCAGGCAAAGGGTTTGGCCGAGTTCATCAGGAG
>NZ_JBHXFE010000422.1:0-1031 GCF_042722475.1 Streptomyces sp. NPDC127092 | reverse complement strand
TTCCAGCAGCGGCTCATGGATTGGCGAAGATAATGCTTCGGCGCGAGTGTAGTGACGGACACGACGCTGAGGAAATCGAGGCTGAGGCGTTCGCGAGCAGACTCCTTGGGCGGGTGAATAGTAACCACGCATCCCGCAATCCCGGTGTGCGCGCTCGCCTCGACGAGGCGATCAGGTGACGGCAACAGCGGCGGTCGCAGTCCTTCTATGGATAGCCGCAGCCAGTCGGTTCCGTAGGTGGTGGTGGGCTCGCACATGGAACCTGGTCGGTGTTCTGACTGTCTTCACCTGCATGGCCGCCCACATGACAGTCAACCTGCCGCTCTTCGAGAGCTTATTGAGAGGCGCACTTGGTCACTCAAATGGTGGTGGCGCGGTCAAAATGGTCGTGTTTAGCGGAATCTGCTTCGGTGCAGCCATGCTCGTGACAGACCTTATGGCTCCGTCCGATCGACGTCGCGCACAGCTCATCCGCCTTCATGCGTTGCTGTCGATGGTCACCGCAGGCGGGTCGGTGGCCTTCTTCTTGACTGCCCCGGAAGTGCCGGAACAGCGCGACGGATATACCTTCGACGACCTGTATGCCCACACTCCCGGATATGCGGAAGCCGGCATTACCGCGATGCTCTACCCGTTCCTTCTCTGCATCGTGGTGACCATCGTGACGGCCGGCCATGCCGACACGCGGACCGCGACGGGTCGTGGCTTGATGGTGCTGTGCCCCGGGGTTTTCCTGCTCACCGTCTACGCCGGCATGCGAATCACATACGTACTGGCCGCGTCTACCGGTGCAATCGATCCGACTCCCCGAGTCTTCGACATCACTCAGGTTCTTGCGCTCGTCGGGGTCCTCATGGTCACCATCGGTGTGCTGTGGCCGACGATAGCTCTCTGGACGGCCGCACACCGAGCGTTGCGAGATTTCTTCGAACTCCATGAAGTGCTCACTATGCGCTGGCCTGGTGTCGTTCGACCCTCCTGGAAAGGTAGCAGCGCCACGGATCGTGTTGCCGACCGCGCCACGGAGGTGA
>NZ_JBHXFE010000421.1:0-1031 GCF_042722475.1 Streptomyces sp. NPDC127092 | reverse complement strand
GGAGTACCCGATGCGCCCGACCTCCCCTTCCCGCGCCCTGCGGATCACGGGTGCCGTGGCCGCCGCGTGCCTGCTGGCCGGCTGCGCGGTCGACCCCGGACTGGCCGAGGACTCGGCGTCCGACGACGGCGTGCCCCTGCCCGCGACGGAGGGGTATCAGCCGCTGACGGTCTACCTCGCCGTCGCCGAGGCGGAGGCGGTCCCGGGGACGAGCGGCCGGCCCTTCGGCTGCGGCGACCTGCTGGTGCCCGTGCAGACCGTGCCGACGGACACCGAGGACGAGGCGGACACCGCCCTGGACTTCCTGTTCGCGGACGAGCGCGGCTGGCACGGCGACCCGTCGCTGTGGAACGCCGTGTTCGACGCGCGCGAGACCCTCACCCCGACCGGGCACCGCCGCGCGGGCGACGTGGAGATCTTCACCTTCACCGGCACCGTGACGCAGGAGGACGAGTGCACGGCCGAGCGGATCCGCGCCCAGCTGCAGGCGACCGCCGCCGCCTTCACGTCAGCGGGACAGGTCCGGCTCGAGGTGGACGGCCGGGACCTCGACGACGTGCTGGGGCTCGAGCCGCTCCGCCTCGGCGAGCCCGTGGACGTCCCGCAGGGGGACCCCGCGCCGAGTGGGGAGCCGAGCGACGGATCCGGTGAGCAGACGTGGGCGCCGGAGGGCGAGTCGTCCTGGGGTCCCGCCGAGCCGACCCAGGGCACGTGGTCCCCCGCCCAGGAGCCGAGCACCCCCTGATCGCGCGACCCGCCGTCGTCGCCCGTCATCGGGCCTGCATCGTCGGCCGCGTCGTGCTATAGGGTGCCGAGCGTGCGGAACCTCCGAGAACACCTGTCCCAGCGCGCCGTCGGCGTGAAGCAGTCCGCGGTCCGCGACGTCTTCGACATCGCGATGGACCCGAACCTCATCTCGCTCGCGGGCGGGAACCCGTGGCTCGCCGACCTGCCCCTCGACGAGCTGGGCCGGATCGCCTCCGACCTGATGACCCGGTTCGGCACGGAGTCCCTGCAGTACGGCCCGGGCC
>NZ_JBHXFE010000420.1:778-1032 GCF_042722475.1 Streptomyces sp. NPDC127092 | reverse complement strand
CTTCTTCTTCTTGCCCATCGCACGGCGCAGGATGTCGGCCTGGCCGAGCGAGTAGCCCGCCACCTTCTGGGCGATCGCCATGACCTGCTCCTGATACACGATCAGGCCGTAGGTGGTGTCCAGGATCTCCCGCAGCGGCTCCTCCAGCTCCGGGTGGATCGGGGTGATCTCCTGCTGCCCGTTCTTGCGCAGCGCGTAGTTGGTGTGCGAGTTCGCGCCCATGGGGCCGGGGCGGTACAGGGCGATGGTCGCCG
>NZ_JBHXFE010000420.1:0-768 GCF_042722475.1 Streptomyces sp. NPDC127092 | reverse complement strand
CAGCAGCTCGTAGGCCGCCGGGTCGTCCACGTCGAGGGTCTCCAGGTCCAGGTCCACGCCCTGGTTCGCCTTCACGTTCTCGAGCGCGTCCGAGATGATCGTGAGGTTGCGCAGCCCCAGGAAGTCCATCTTGATCAGGCCCAGGGACTCCGCCATCGGGTAGTCGAACTGCGTGATGACCTGGCCGTCCTGCAGGCGGCGCATGATCGGGATGACGTCGATCACCGGCACCGAGGACATGATCACGCCGGCCGCGTGCACGCCCCACTGCCGCTTCAGGCCCTCGAGGCCCTTGGCGGTCTCGAAGACCTCCTTCGCCACCGGGTCCGTGGCGATCAGCTCGCGGAAGGGCGCGGCCTCCCCGTAGCGCGGGGCCGCGGGGTCCTCGATGTCCTTGAGCGGGATGTCCTTGGCCATCACCGCCGGCGGCAGCGCCTTGGTGAGGGACTCGCCCATCGAGAAGGGCTGGTCCATCACGCGGGCCGAGTCCTTCAGGGCCTGCTTGGTCTTGATGGTGCCGTACGTGACGATCATGGTGACGCGCTCGTCGCCGTACTTGCGGGTGACGTAGTCGATCACCTCGGAGCGACGGCGGTCGTCGAAGTCGACGTCGAAGTCGGGCATGGACACGCGGTCCGGGTTGAGGAACCGCTCGAAGATCAGCCCGTGCTTGAGCGGGTCCAGGTCCGTGATGCGCAGCGCGTACGCCACCATCGATCCGGCGCCCGAGCCGCGGCCCGGGCCCACCCGGATGCCGTTCTCCTTGGC
>NZ_JBHXFE010000419.1:0-1035 GCF_042722475.1 Streptomyces sp. NPDC127092 | reverse complement strand
TGAACAAGCTGTCGGAGGCGCTCGGACCGCAGGGCGCCGACCCGCAGGGCTCGCTCGGCACGTTCATCGACACCGCCGCCGACAATCTCGACGGCAACGGAGAGTCGTTGCGGAACACGCTGCGGGAACTGTCGGAGACCATGCGGACCCTGTCCGACGGCCGCACCGACCTGTTCTCCACCATCCGCAACCTGCAGACGTTCGTGGCGGCTCTGTCGTCGAGCAACGAGCAGATCGTCCAGTTCGAGGGACGGCTCGCGTCGGTGTCGAACATGCTCGCCACCAACTCCGACGAACTCGGCACCGCCCTGAACGATCTCGACCTCGCGCTCGGCGACGTCAACCGGTTCGTCGTGGAGAACCGGGCGAGCCTCAGCGAACAGGTCGGCCGACTGGCCGACGCCACCCAGGTGCTCGCCGACAAGAGGCCGCAGATCGAGCAGGTGCTCCACGTCGCGCCCACGGCGCTGGCCAACTTCAGCAACATCTACAAGCCGGCGCAGGGATCACTGGTCGGTGCGGTCGCGATGGCGAACTTCGGGAACCCCGTGAACTTCATGTGCGGTGCCATCCAGAGCCTGCAGGCCAACGAGGCGAACCGGAGCGCGGACCTGTGCACCCAGTACCTGTCGCCGGTCCTGAACTCGCTGACGGCGAATTACCTGCCCATCCTCACCAACCCGACGACGGGTGTGAACGCATTCCCCGACCAGATCGAATACACCCCGCCGAGTCTCGAGGCCTCCGTACCTCCGCGGTCCGCGCCGCCGATGACCGGGACCCTCGCCGGGATGCCGACCGTCGCCGTGCCCAAGGACCTGAACGATCTGCTGCAGCCGGGAGGTGGGCGATGACGAAGCACACACGGGTGCGTCGCGGCGCCGTCGCGGCCGTCGCGATCACGTTGTCCCTCACCCTGACCGGGTGCGAGTGGGAAGGGCTGAACTCGCTTCCCCTGCCGGGCACCGAGGGCCAGGGCGACGACGCCTACACGGTCGAGATCCAGATGCCCAATGTCACGACGCTGTCGCAGAA
>NZ_JBHXFE010000418.1:0-1037 GCF_042722475.1 Streptomyces sp. NPDC127092 | reverse complement strand
GATGCAGCGGCAGGTCCGGTTCGGCGTCCACGTCGAACTCGGCCTTGTCCCAGTACCGCCGCTTCGGTTCGAAGAACACCACCGGGTCGTCCGCCGCGACGGACTGCTGGATCATGTGGAACGCGTCCGCCGGGTTGCTGGGTGTGACGACGCGCAGTCCGGCGGTGTGCGCGAAGTACGCCTCCGGCGACTCCGAATGGTGCTCGACCGCACCGATGCCGCCGCCGTACGGGATCCGGATCGTGAGGGGCGCGGTGACCCTGCCCTGGGTGCGGTAGTGAATCTTGGCCACCTGCGACACGATCTGGTCGAACGCGGGATAGACGAACCCGTCGAACTGGATCTCGCAGACGGGCCGGTAACCGCGCAGGGCCATGCCGAAGGCGGCGCCGATGATTCCGGATTCGGCGAGCGGGGTGTCGATGACCCGGTTGTCGCCGAAATCCTTCTGCAGGGTGTCGGTGACGCGGAAGACCCCGCCGAGGCGTCCGACGTCCTCACCCATGATCACGACCTTGCGGTCGTGTTCGAGAGCGCGCCGGAGGCCTGCGTTGAGTGCGGCGCCGAGCGACAGCGTGGTGGTGGTCATGACAGTGCCTCCTCGATGCCTGCGAAGCCCGCGAGGTACGCGGCGTACTGTTCGCGTTCCTCGTCGATGAGTGGGTGGTCGGTGGAATACACGTGCTCGAACAGGTCGAGCGGCTCGGGATCGGGCGCACCGATGGTCCCGGACCGCAGTCGCGCCGCGACGTCGTCGGCGGTGGCCTGCACTCCGGCGAGGAACGTGTCGTCGAGCAGGCCCTCCCGGTCGAGGAGGCGCCTCATCCGGTCGATCGGGTCGCGGGCTTTCCAGATCTCGGTCTCGGCTGCCGCCCGATACCGGGTGGGATCGTCCGACGTGGTGTGGGGGCCCATCCGGTACGTGATGGCCTCGATGAATGTCGGCCCACTGCCTTCGCGGGCCCGTTGGGTGGCCTGACGGGTGACCGCGAGGACCGCGAGAACGTCGTTGCCGTCCACCCGGAGGGCGGGCATGC
>NZ_JBHXFE010000417.1:0-1040 GCF_042722475.1 Streptomyces sp. NPDC127092 | reverse complement strand
GCATTGTGCCACCCACGGGAGGCCGCCCCCGTAGGATGAGGACCGGGGCAGAGCCGCCCTCACGCCCCGTCCCGTGCGGACGGAGCGCCGCGAGCAAGGATCGGAGCAGCGATGACCAGCGCGTCCTCGGAGAAGACCGGCTACGAGAATCACGTCCCGGACCGCAACCTGGCCATGGAGTTGGTGCGGGTGACCGAGGCGGCGGCCATCGCCGCGAGCCCCTGGGTGGGTTACGGGGACAAGAACAAGGCGGACGGCGCCGCGGTGGACGCGATGCGCGCGTTCATGGACACCGTGGCCATGGACGGCACCGTGGTGATCGGCGAGGGCGAGAAGGACGAGGCCCCCATGCTGTTCAACGGCGAGCAGGTCGGCGACGGCTCCGGCGCCGCCGTGGACGTGGCCGTGGACCCGATCGACGGCACCCGCCTGACCGCCATGGGCTACAACAACGCGCTCTCCGTCTTCGCGGTGGCCGAGCGCGGCACCATGTTCGACCCGTCGGCCGTGTTCTACATGGACAAGCTCGTGGTGGGCCCCGAGGCCGCCGACTTCGTGGACATGCGCCTGCCGGTGAAGCAGAACGTGAACCTCGTGGCCAAGGCCCTGGACAAGCCCGTCTCGCAGGTGACCGTGTGCGTGCTGGACCGCCCCCGCCACGAGGGCCTGGTCAAGGAGATCCGCCAGGCCGGCGCCCGCGTGAAGTTCATCCTGGACGGCGACGTCGCCGGCGCCATCGCCGCCGCCCGCCCGGACACCGGCGTGGACATGATGATGGGCATCGGCGGCACCCCCGAGGGCATCGTCACCGCGTGCGCGATCAAGGCCACCGGCGGCATCATCCAGGGTCGCCTGGCCCCCACCGACGACGCCGAGAAGCAGAAGGCCCTCGACGCCGGCCTCGACCTCGACGCGGTGCTGACCACGAACGAGCTGGTCACCTCCGACCACTGCTACTTCGCGGCCACCGGCATCACCGACGGCGACCTGCTGCGCGGTGTGCGCTTCGCCGACGGCCCCGTGCACACGCAGTCCATCGC
>NZ_JBHXFE010000416.1:0-1041 GCF_042722475.1 Streptomyces sp. NPDC127092 | reverse complement strand
GCATCTTCAAGCGCATCCGCCCGGCCTTCACGTACGAGAAGTCCCTCCGGGTGCTCACGATGGCCAAGGCCGACGGGCTCGTGACCAAGTCCAACCTCATCCTCGGCATGGGCGAGGAGGACCACGAGATCGACCAGGCCCTGGTGGACCTGCACGAGGCCGGCTGCGACATCATCACCATCACGCAGTACGTGCGGCCCTCGAAGCTGCACCACCCCATCGACCGCTGGGTGAAGCCGCAGGAGTTCGTCCAGTGGTCCCAGCGCGCCGAGGAGATCGGTTTCCAGGGCGTCATGGCGGGCCCGCTGGTGCGCTCGTCGTACCGCGCGGGCAAGCTCTATGCGCAGGCCATGCAGCGCCTCGGCCGGACCCTGCCGGAGAACCTGGCGCACCTGGCCGGGGAGAAGACCGCCCGCCAGGAGGCCTCCGCCGTCGTCGCCCAGATGTCCTGAGCCGCCCGACTAGACTGGACCCCGTCATGACGAAGAACAGCCAGCCCCCCGCGTCCTCCTCCGGCTCCACCTCCGCCACGCTCAAGGAGGTCAAGGCCATGCAGCGCGAGCGTCGCCTCCGCGAGAAGGAGCAGGCGAAGGCCCAGCGCCGGGACAAGCGCGCCACGAAGGGCCCGGGCGTGATCTCCCAGCTCAAGCAGGCCTACGCCATGACCAAGGCGCACGACCCCAAGGTCGGACTGTGGATGCTGCTGGCCTTCCTGGGCGCCCTGGTCGTCGGCCTCGTCATCGGCCTCCTGCTGGACAACTGGATCACGTGGCTGCTCATCGCGATCCCGTTCGGTGTGCTCGCCGCCGTCGTCATCCTGAACCGGAAGGCGCGCCGCGCCGGGTTCGCCCAGCTCGAGGGCCGCCCCGGCGCCGCCGGCGCCGCGCTCTCCACGCTGGGCCGCGGCTGGATCGTGTCCGAGCAGCCGGCCGCCGTGAACCCGAAGACCCAGGACCTCGTCTACCGCGCCGTGGGCCGGCCGGGCGTCGTGCTGGTGACGGAGGGCCCCTCCCCCCGCGTCGCCGCGCTGGTGGTCAAGGA
>NZ_JBHXFE010000415.1:0-1044 GCF_042722475.1 Streptomyces sp. NPDC127092 | reverse complement strand
GTGTGCATCCGGTCGGGCCGCGCAGCGGCGCCCCAGAAAACCGGGTTTCATGGTGTGAACTCAGCAGTGGCGCCTCCCCTGATCGTGCGCAGTCGCTGCGTGACGGGGCGGAGGCGTCCGGACTCGACCGAGCCGGAGGGGGTCCCGCACGCCGGCCGTGCGCAGCACGGGATGGATCGCGGCGGGGTTCCGGCCGACGGCGCACGGTGCGTCCGGCCGTCACAGGCCCGGGCACCGGAGACCCGGGCCGCGCGAGGCGGTGGGGTCAGCCGTGGTGGAGTGATTCCACCCTAACACCGTCCACGGCCACGCACGGCACCAGCACGCGCCAGGCGGCCGCCCCGTCCGCCGTCAGAGCACGGGCCGCCTCCGCGGCGTGCTCGGCCGCCTGGACGCCGTCGCACAGCGCGAGCACCGTGGGACCCGCGCCGGAGACGACGGCGGCGTGGCCGCGCTCGCGCAGCCCCGCGACCAGTGCGGCGCTGGCCGGCATGGTCACGGCGCGCGGCTCCTGGTGCAGCCAGTCCCGTGTGGCGGCCGGCAGCAGCGCGGGGTCCTCCGCCAGCGCGTGGACGAGCAGCGCGGCACGGCCGGCCTGGGCCGCCGCCACGGCGTGGGGCACCTCGGCGGGCAGCACGCCCCGGGCGACGTGGGTGGACAGCTCGGTGTCCGGGATCGCGACCACCGGCACCACGCGCTCGTGCAGCCGCAGCCGCGCCGTGGCCGGGCCGGGGACGTCGTCACGGGTCCAGGAGACGGTGGCCCCGCCCACGAGCGCGGGGGCGACGTTGTCCGGGTGCCCCTCGAAGCGGGTGGCCGCCTCGAGCAGGTCCGCGGGCGCCCGGCGCAGCGCGGCCGGCAGCAGGGCCTCGGCCGCGGCGTAGGCCGCGACGACGGCGGCCGCGGACGAGCCGAGCCCGCGGGCGTGCGGGATCCGGTTCACGGCGCGCAGGTGCAGCCCCGGCGCGGTGAACCCGCGGTCCCGCAGGTACTCGTGCGCCAGGCGCAGGATCAGGTGCGCGCCGTCCCGCGGCAGGGTGGCCT
>NZ_JBHXFE010000414.1:0-1044 GCF_042722475.1 Streptomyces sp. NPDC127092 | reverse complement strand
GACGTGCTCCGCCCCCACCGTCTGGCCGTGGGCTTCTACGACGTGGACGAGGCCACCGGCCGCCTGATCCGCACCGAGCGCTTCGAGCTCGACGTGGCCGGGGAGGTGACCGAGGTCGTCGAGGCCGCCGCCCGCCGTCGTCCCGCCGTGATCCTGCCCAACGACGACGACCTGGCCTACGCCAAGCTGCGCCTCGACGACGCCTCGTGGGAGGCTGCGTCCACCCGTCTGAAGGATGTGGACGGCTCCCTGGCGCGCACGCTGCTGTGGGGGGCGGCCTGGGACACCGTGCGCGACGGCGAGGCCTCCGCCGCCTGGTTCGTCGACCTCGTCCTCGCCAACGTCGGCCACGAGCGGGACTCCTCCGTGGTGCAGACGCTGCTGCGCCAGCTCGCGACGGCGATCGGCCTGTACCTGCCCGAGGACCAGGCCGAGGCCGTGCGGGTCGCGGCGGCCGACCGTCTGTGGGGCCTCGTCGCGGAGGCCGAGGACGGCTCGGACAACCAGCTGCAGTTCGTCAAGGCGTTCGCCCTGCACGCGCGCACCACGGCGCAGCTGGACCGCCTGTCCGCCCTCGTCGACGGCACCCGCACCGTGCCCGGGCTGGACCTCACCACGGACCTGCGCTGGGAGCTGCTCACCGCGCTGGTGGCGGCCGGCCGCGCCGGGGAGGCCGAGATCGCCGAGGCCGAGCGCGCCGACGCGACCGCCACGGGCGCGCTCGCCGCGATCCAGGCCCGGGCCGCCGTGCCGACGGCCGAGGCGAAGCGCGCGGTCTGGGACCGGGTGATGGCCGGCGAACTGTCCAACACGGAGCAGCGCCAGGCCCTGATCGGGTTCGCCCGGGTCCATGACGCCGCGCTGATCGCGCCCTTCGCGGACGCCTACTTCGAGGGCGTCGAGGCGATGTGGGACTCCCGTTCTCACGAGATGGCCGAGACCGCCGCGACGCTGGGCTACCCGACCGCCCAGGTCACCCGGGAGATCGCCGACCGCGCCACCGCCCTGTCCGAGCGGCTGGCCGGCACCCGCGCGGGGCTGTCC
>NZ_JBHXFE010000413.1:0-1048 GCF_042722475.1 Streptomyces sp. NPDC127092 | reverse complement strand
GGCCCATTTCGCGAGGTCGTCGCCGCGTGCGCGAAGCGCGACGGCCGCGTTGATTGCTGAGCTTCCGCCGAGAGCCTTTCCGCGTGGGACGGGGATCTCGGGGGACAGGGGACCGCCTTTGGCTGTGTAGCCCCAATCGTGTGTCTGGTCGCCGCCAACTCGGTCGGGGTCGAGGAGGACCGCCGGGTTGTCATCGGGACCGTACGCCGTTCCTGCTTCCAGCAACAGCACCTCCCTCGACGGATCCAGCGAGAGCCTGTTTGCCAAAACGGCTCCGGCGGAACCCCCTCCGACGATCACCGTGTCGAACGTTCCCGACTTTGTGTTGCCACTCATGACTGTCTGCCTCTCTCTCACGACCACGCTGGAGCGAAGTGTTCCGACTGGCGCGTCTGCTGGTTCCAACACGGCTTTGCCCGCGACTTATTGCGCTCGAGCACGCACCCTTGTGCCTAGGACTGGCAGTGCCACCTTCGGGATATCGAATGCGCGAGACTCCCGCGCAAAGTGGATGGTCGGACAGCGGCCAGGTCTCTTCGAAGCTCCTTAGTACAAAGGCAGCCAGGAAAGGGTGACGGCGACCAGTCGGTTTGCACGCACCGTAGCCTTGCTCGCCGAACGCATATTTCACAGGACCGTGAAATAGTTGACGTTCTATGTTGACATCGAAAGTCGGCTGACGCATGATCTATGTCACACGCACGATCTATCCCATATTGCGGGCACGCCCATCGAATGATTTCTCGTGCAAGACAAATCAGTCGCTGACTGTGGGCGACGGCACCCGCGCAGGTAGCGAAGAACCGCGGACGCGCCATCAAAGCTGCTGACCGTGTGTTGTATTCCGCCTCTTCGCATGGAGCAAGGACGAGCATGACGATTACCGAAGCAGTGACCTCACCCGACGTCGAAGCGTCAACCGCGGTTCGGTTGACGGGCCCTCGGTCGTCTCGGGTGGGCACGGTCTACGCCTGGCGACGACGGGCGACTCGCCATCGTGTCCTGGCCGCGATGCTTGGCGGGGCCGTCGCCGTACATGTCACAACGC
>NZ_JBHXFE010000412.1:0-1050 GCF_042722475.1 Streptomyces sp. NPDC127092 | reverse complement strand
GTTCGGATCGAGGTGGACCTCGTCCGGGGCGTCCACCTCGGGCAGCACGAGCACGCCGGCGGTGGAGGTGTGGATGCGGCCCTGGGACTCGGTGACGGGCACGCGCTGCACACGGTGCACGCCGCCCTCGAACTTGAGCCGGGCGTAGACGCCGTCGGCCGGGTCGGCCGCGCTCCCCCGCACCGCCACGTGGACGTCCTTGTAGCCGCCCAGGTCGGAGTGCGTGGCGGAGAGGACCTCCGTCTTCCAGCCCCGGGACTCGGCGTAGCGCAGGTACATGCGCAGCAGGTCGCCGGCGAACAGGGCCGCCTCCTCGCCGCCCTCGCCGCCCTTGATCTCGAGGATCACGTCGCGGGCGTCGTCGGGGTCGCGCGGGATCAGCAGCCGGCGCAGCCGTTCGGCGGCCTCGGCCTCGGCCGCCTCCAGACCGGGCACCTCGGCCGCGAAGGCCGCCGCGTCGTCGTCGCCGGCCGCGGCCAGCTCCCGCGCGTCGGCCAGCTCCTCCGCGGCCACCGACCAGGCGCGGTGGGCCGTCACCACGGCGCTGAGCTCGGCGAACCGGCGGTTCAGCCGCCGGGCGAGTGCCGGGTCCTGGTGCACCGCCGGGTCGGACAGGCGCGCCGTCAGCTCGCGATGCTCCGCCAGGAGCCGATCCACGGCCTCGCGCCGCTGGTCCGAATCGAACACGTGCGTGCCTCTCCTCCTCCGGCCTCAGCGGGCCGGGCTGTCCGACGCGGACGGCCCCGCCCCGTCCGGCGGAGACGAGCTCCCCCGGGCGGGACGGGGCCGTGCGACGGGACGTTCAGTCGTCGCCCTTGGACCCCAGCGTGGTCTTGGAGACCAGCATGAGGAACTCGGCGTTGGACGCGGTGTCCTTGATCTTGTTGGTGAGCAGGTCGAGGGCCTGCTGCTGCTCGAGGCCGGAGAGCACCCGGCGCAGCTTCCACATGATCTTGACCTCCTCCTGCGAGAGCAGGGCCTCCTCACGGCGGGTGCCGGACGCGTTGACGTCCACCGCCGGGAAGATGCGGCGCTCCGCGAGGTGGCGGG
>NZ_JBHXFE010000411.1:0-1052 GCF_042722475.1 Streptomyces sp. NPDC127092 | reverse complement strand
GATGCCGACACCGTGGGTGAACGCCAACACCAGCAACGGCGGAATGATCGCAATGAGCGATGCGCCTGTCGGCGTCAGCGGTGTGAAGCCCAGGTCCATGCCGGCCGCGACGTTGCGGGCAGCTTCTTCCCCGGCTCGGCGGGCATGGTAGGCGTTGCCGAAGACACTGATGAAGACCACTACGACGGCGAGCCAGAGGAAGAACCGCTTTCCTGTCGCGCGGCCACTGATCTTGCTCAGCGCAACAACCGCGATCGTTGCGCCGAGGATTGCGCCGTCGACGATGGCCGGGAAGATCCAGGTGAGGTAGTGCGGGATCCCGGCTTGCAACGCGAGGTCGCGTTGCACGGCAAAGGACAACACAAAGGCCCCTGTGGTGATGCCAATTGCAATGGAAATCGCAACGATCAGAGCCGCAATCAGCGCGCGGACCTGGATTCGTGCTGCTCGAATACTAAGGTCAATCATGACTGGTCTTCCTTCCACGGGGTACCGGTCGGAACGAGGCCCCTGCCGACCCAAACGGCAGGGGCCTCATCTATTTGCTAGTCAGCGAGCGGACGGCCAGGTGGGAGGGGCTTGTCCTCCCCCTCGAACGCGTTGCCGTCGTTGTGTTGCGCGGCGCGGCGCTGTGTTGCGTCGGCGAGCGCCTTCTCCACGAAGTGCGACCAGTTGCGGTCGGCCTCGGCGGACTGCGTTGCTTTGAATGCCAGGCGCGCTTCTTTCAGGACGTCTGGGGCGATGTAGACGGTTGTCGGTTTGTTGCTCGGCTTCTTCTCCGGTTCGGCCGGCTGTTGCGCGGCCGCAGCCGTCGATGTCAGATCCGTTGCAGCCTTGTTGCGTTGCCTCCTCAGCGCGGACACATCGGGGGTCGCAGCTCGCGCAGACGCCCCCGGACGCGGCGGCAGCCCCGTGATAGCTCGATCCGTTGCGCTCACGATGCCGCCACCTCCGCGGCCTCAGCCTCAGTGATTCGTTGCACCATCTCTTGGCATACGGCCAGCAAGTCCGCGGCGACCTCTTTCGCGCTTTTTGGTGCGTGTTCCTGGGCC
>NZ_JBHXFE010000410.1:0-1053 GCF_042722475.1 Streptomyces sp. NPDC127092 | reverse complement strand
CCAGCCGTCGCCGCCGGTGAACCCGAAGTCGTATTCGAGGTCGATCGTGGCGTCCGAGTAGTGCGCACGGTCCTCCGCGGGCACGTCGAGGCGGCGCAGGTGCGCGGGGTCGATGCCGAGGTCGATGAACCAGTCCCAGCAGTCCTCGACCCAGCGGTCGAAGTGCTGGCCCGCCTCGGCCGGCGGCACGAAGTACTCGATCTCCATCTGCTCGAACTCGCGGGTGCGGAAGATGAAGTTGCCCGGGGTGATCTCGTTGCGGAACGCCTTGCCGATCTGGCCGATGCCGAACGGCGGCTTCTTCCGGGCCGCGCCGAGCACGTTGAGGAAGTTCACGAAGATGCCCTGCGCCGTCTCCGGGCGCATGTAGTGCAGGCCCTCCTCGTTGTCCACGGGGCCGAGGTAGGTCTTGACCAGGCCCGAGAACAGCTGCGGCTCGGTCCAGGCGCCCTGGGTTCCGCAGTCCGGGCACACGATCTCGGCCATGCCCTCGGCCGGCCGGCCCTTCTTGGCCTCGAACCCCTCGAGCAGGTGGTCCTGGCGGTGGCGCCTGTGGCACTGGGTGCACTCCACGAGCGGGTCGGTGAAGGTCTCGACGTGGCCGGAGGCCTCCCACACCGCGCGCGGCAGGATGATGGAGGAGTCCAGGCCCACCATGTCCTCACGGGAGCGCACGAAGGTCTTCCACCACTCGGCCTTGATGTTCTCCTTCAGCTCCACACCCAGGGGCCCGTAGTCCCACGCGGAGCGCGAACCGCCGTAGATCTCACCGGCCTGGAACACGAAGCCTCGGCGCTTGGCGAGGTTGATGACGTTGTCCAGCGGGGACTTGGCAGCCATGGGGGCATCACTTCCGTACTCATCGGCGGGGCGGGAGGGGATCACGACGACGACGGCACCCGGCCGCCTCCGACGCGGCGGGCCCGTTCCGGCGCGGCGCGCCGGTCGATCCCGTCCAGCCTACCGGCCATGATGGACACCATGACCGAGACGAACGCACCCGACGCCCAGCCCCTGCCCATCCGTGATGAGTCCATCCGCCTCGGCCAGGCG
>NZ_JBHXFE010000409.1:0-1053 GCF_042722475.1 Streptomyces sp. NPDC127092 | reverse complement strand
AGACCAAGCTGTTCAGCGCGGTCGCCAGCTTAACTCGGCCGTTCGTTACGGGATGCTGTTGCAGGTTACTCGGAAGTTTGTGAAGTCCCCGTTGGCAAAGGTGTAGTGAAACAATGAGCGCTCGGTCAGCTGAGTGCCGTCGGAGAACGACCATTTGATCAGTAGCTGACCTGAGTTGGTTTCGGCCGGACCGCTGGTAAGCCCACCAACGCTGGCTCCGGTGGCGGTGACGGTGGGCAGGCCTGGTTCGACGGGAACCCCTGTCACCGACACCGTGTACCGGAGGTTGACGCGCTGAACGCCTGCACTCGTGTCGACAGTGCGCACGGAGAAGTTGAAGGTCTCGGTGAGGTTGTACAGCGGCCCGGCCGAGCAGTACGAGGCGGGTCCGACACGGTCAGTGGTATCAGTGAAGGTGTCTTCGGTGACCACCGCCGGCGCTGTCTGTGCCGGTAGTGTCGCCGCGGCGGTGGGAAGGAGAATCAGGGCTGCCACAGGGAGCGAGCGAGCAAGGATGCGAAGGGAATTGCGGATACCGGAAACGGACTTCATGGTGCCTCCTCGGGGCGCAAGTGAATCCGCACCGGTCTTCCCACTACATGGGACTGCTCGAAGGCGGAATCTTCGTTCAACAAAGGAGAATTCACGAATTGAATGGGCCACCAGCACCTTTTGACAGGGGGCTGGTCCGGAGCAGTAGCTGACGATCGCGACCATTGACTCCGGACGACGAGGCAAGGCGTACTGGGCGCCGTTCTACGGTCACCAGGGTTCGTTTTGACACTGGACAACGGACACCGTTACTCGTTTGATCGGTATGGCCGGGATACTCAGCGCTTCAGCGAATTCGGAAGATACAGCTGTCAACGGACACGAGGAAGTCCGGGCCGGCGGACATGAGATCTCCGGATCTGTGGACATCAAGATTCCGGACGTGCAGCCGTCAAGACCGGTGGTGACCGGTGCCGTCGGTCTGGCGTCGTCAGTCGAGTGGGTGCACTCCGTTGCCGGCGAGGGCCTCGGCGAGGCGGTGTGAATCCCCTGGTCACGATG
>NZ_JBHXFE010000408.1:0-1056 GCF_042722475.1 Streptomyces sp. NPDC127092 | reverse complement strand
GACGGGAGCAGCGCGTCCACGGCCACGACGTCGTGGCCGGCGTCGGTCCGCGCGGTGCGGACGTGGCTGCCGATGAATCCGGCTGCACCAGTGAGTAGTACCCGTGTTTCCGTCATGGCAGCTCGATCGGCAGGTTCACACCCTCGTGGACGCGGCAGGTTTCGCAGGGGCCTTCGGGGGCGGCGGCGATCGCGGACCGCACCAGCGTCTTCAGGGGCCCGAGGTTGCGCTGGAACTCGGCGAACACGTCCACGGCGCGCACACCGTCCCCCGACTCGATCCCCGCGTCGAGATCGGTGACCAAAGCGATGGTGGCGTAGCACATCTCGAGTTCCCGGGCGAGGACCGCCTCGGGGTGGCCCGTCATGTTGACGAGGGTCCAGCCCTGCCGGGCGAACCACACGCTCTCCGCCCTGGTCGAGAACCGTGGCCCCTCGACCACCACCAGCACACCGCCCTCCACGGTGCCCGGCCGGGCGGCGGCCTTGCGCAGGTCGGAGCAGTACGGGTCGGCGAACTGGACGTGCACGCCGCCTCCGTCGAAGTACGTCTGCGTGCGGCCGCTGGTGCGATCGACCAGTTGGTCGGGCACGACCATCGAGCCCGGGCCCAGGTCGGGGGTGAGGCTGCCGGCGGCGCAGGGTGCGAACACCTGCCGCACGCCCAGCGTGCGCAGCGCCCACAGGTTCGCGCGGTACGGGATTGTGTGGGGCGCGAATTCGTGCCGGGCGCCGTGGCGGGGGAGGAACGCGACCTGCCTGCCCTCCACGTCGCCGACCGTGATCGGGGCGCTGGGGTTGCCGTACGGAGTGTCGATCGTGACTTCCGCAGCGTCCTCGTCGAAGAACGAGTAGAAGCCGCTCCCGCCGATCACGGCGACGTCCGCGCGGGCCGGTTCGCGTGCACTCATTGCGGTCATGCAGTCAATCCTCCGTCGTTATGCTGGGCGCGAGTGCGACTTTCGCCGAAGGAGATGACGTCATCGGATCCCCGCAGCGCGCCGAGGAGCGGAATTTCCCGTACCGCGACGTCGTGGGCGCCGCGCTCGCTCTGATC
>NZ_JBHXFE010000407.1:0-1056 GCF_042722475.1 Streptomyces sp. NPDC127092 | reverse complement strand
GCCTTACGGTTCGTGGGGTTTGATCACGTGCACGAAGCCCTCCGGCAAGGAGAACGAGGGCATCCCGGCGTTGGAGCAGGAATTGCGGAAGATCAAGCGGACTTACCGCGTCGACGTTCCGCTGCTGTCTATCGTCCCCTGCGCGGTGCCGCCGATCGGTGACGTCTACCGTGAGCAGATGGATGATCTGCTGAGTGAGTATGCGGACAGGGTTACGCCGCCGATCCGTCGTGCGAGCATCGTGGATGAGGCTTACACGAATTATGTTCCGGTGCCGATTTACGGTTATAGGGCAAAGACGGTCACCAGCGACTACCGGGCTGCGCTGACTCATATGCAGAAGCTGGGGCTGTTCGGACAACGGGCAGTGGTCGCGTAGGGGCTGGAGGCCACTACAACGATGGTCGCGCGATCGAGCCGGACGCTGAGCCGCTGGAGCCAGGTAAGGCGGTGTGACGCGGGGCGGCGGCATGGAGAGCTCCAGGGCGGGCTGAAGGGTGTTTCAGGGGTCGGTGTAATTGCCGCGGAGGTGAGTTCTCTGCTGGATCGTTATGGGCCATGGGGGCTAGGGGGCGGGTCCGCGGTGGGTAGGGAGCCAGGTCGGTGTGGTCGGCGTGCGGTTCCGTCGTCACGTCGATGCAGCTGGGCTGTCAGTTTCGGGTTGATCGAGTCGTCGCAGACGGTGCGATCAATTGTGTGATGGACGACGGAAGCGGTTCCACAGTCCACGGCAGGCGTAGGTGGTTGCAGCACTGCCGCCGAACATCAGAATGATCAGAGAAGAGATCGCCGTAGCCGTCGTGGTGCCGTGGCCGGTGACCCAATTCCAGCCCATCGAGAGGCCGGGCACCAGCGCTGCGAGTCCGAACATGAGTAGCACAACGAGTCCTACGATCGTGTCTCGGGAGTACCTTGTTTCGGCCACTGCGTCACCATATCGGGGCAGGGGTGCGCAGCGCCGACCTTCTCACGGGGAGTCCTGTCGGCTGTGTGGTCCGATGGGCTTGGGATACCACCGCCGCTACGTTGAGAGCGAGGCTCAGGGGCGCCGTGCAC
>NZ_JBHXFE010000406.1:0-1058 GCF_042722475.1 Streptomyces sp. NPDC127092 | reverse complement strand
GTCTTGGCCACGCGCAGGGTGATGGTGTGGCCGTCCTCGGGGTTCTTCCAGTCGCGGGGCACCGTGACGTCGGCGCACGCGGTGCCGGGGATCGCGCTGAACCGGGCGTTGAGGCTCTCGCTGCCGAAGTCGCAGGCCTCCCAGTCCAGCGTCTGGCCCACGAGGTGCGGCGCGAGCGCGGCGGCGTCGTTGACCTTGTTGCCCCGCGTGGCGGAGAGGTCGTTGGAGCGGGCCTGACCCTGCGATGCGGACCCGTTGCCGTTGCCGTTGCCGTTGCCGGGCGCGGAGAGCGCGGGGGCGGCGGCCGTGACGGCGAGCGAGACGGCCGCGACGGCGGCGGCGAGCGTGGTGCGGCGGCGAGCTGGAACGGTTCTGGTCACGTCAGGTCCTCGAGTCGTTCGGTGCGGAGAGGGCCGGGGCGGTCACCGGATGACGCGAGTGATGCGCCTCACAGCCTGTAGAGCGGCCATCCTAATCATGGACGTGCGCTGGAAGTCCACTCGGCGGCCGGCCCGGTCCCGGGGGCCGCCCCCGCGGCTGCGTCCAGCACCGCCAGCAGCCGCACCCGCAGCGCCTGGCCCCGCGCGGCGAACTCGCGCTGTCGCCGCGCGTACTCGGCACGCCCGGCCGGCTCCTCGATCCGCACGGCCGCGTAGCCGCCGCGCCCGTCGGAGAGGTCGTCCACCCCGGTCAGGTCGTACGGCGAGGCCTCCATGTCCAGCCTGCGGATGTCCCACGCGAGGTCGAAGCAGTCCGCGAGCAGGTCCGAGTCGACCACCGGCACCAGCTTGTACGCCCACTTGTACAGGTCCATCCCCGCGTGCAGGCAGCCGGGCTGCTCCATCTCCCGCATCCCGGCGCGCGTGGGCAGGACGCCGTCGTCGCCCTCGTTGCGGTCGCGGGCCTCGGGCGCGAAGAACCGGAACGCGTCGAAGTGCGTGCACCGGATCCGCGAGCCCTCCACCACCGCGTCCGTCCCCTCGGCCCCGAGCCGCAGCGGCAGCTGGGAGTGCCGCACCCCGTGCACGTCCGAGCGGTATGCCATCGCCCACTGGTGA
>NZ_JBHXFE010000405.1:0-1060 GCF_042722475.1 Streptomyces sp. NPDC127092 | reverse complement strand
GTGTCAAGGGGGAGAAGAGATTCACAGATATTGGTCTTTCCGTAGGCGTGTTCGGCAGCGCCGTTCTCGGTGCGGCCGCGCAGGATCGGGATCCACTGGGGGAACGGGCGTACGGGCCGCGCTATTCCGACTCGAGACGGCCGTCACTGTGCGGGCACACCGGCCTTGGACCTGAAATGCCGAGTACCGAGGAGAGTTGGTCTGCTGTTACCCGAGGTCGCCGGCCAGCACGCGGCTCTGCTTCAGGGTCTCGAGAATCAGTGAGCTCTCCAGCAGGTCGACGTGCTCGAGCCACTCGGCTTCGAGCATCAGCTCCCGCAGGGCTTCCTTCGACGGCAGCCGGAAGTCCGCGACGATCTGGTGAGCGCCCATGATGATCGCCGCGTATCGGAGGAACGGCTGAGCGGCGAGTGCCTCGGCGACCGCCGACACCTTCGACGGTTTCGCCCGGATCCACAGCAACGCGGCAACGGGGAGGCCGATCAACGCCGGGTCGAACACCGCGCGGAACGTGAGCAGCCCGGACTGCCGCATCCTGTCGATGCGCCGTTTGACGGTCTGTTCGGAGATCCCGACGAGCCGGGACAGTTCCTCGAAGCTCGCGCGGCCGTTCTCGACGACCAGCCCCACGAGCGCCTTGTCTTCCCGGTCGAGAACCACCGGGTCGGTGAACTGTGGCCAGCGGGTCTTCGGGATTCGTCGTATTTCGGCGGTCTGCGTGACGGTAAGGATTCCCGGTTCCCAGTCGTGAAGCGTACGTATGTATTCGAGCACCGGCGAGATGTCCATCTGCAGAAATCCCGACGGCGTCGCCATCTCCTGCAGGAAGAGGCGGGACTGCCGCCGGCGCGGAGCCCAGATGTCGGCGTAGCAGTGCTGCGGCCCCGACAGGACGTAGACCGTCACGCTCTCCGGTCGGTGCGCGAGCGCGACGGCCGCCGTCAATGTGCTGTCCGGGCGGCACCGGCCGTGAACGATGAACGGATCGGAATCCGCCGTGCGATGCGGGTCCGCCATTCCACGGATTTCCACCATCCCCGACTCCAGCAGTCGCGAACCT
>NZ_JBHXFE010000404.1:0-1060 GCF_042722475.1 Streptomyces sp. NPDC127092 | reverse complement strand
GGAGTTCGACCTCGACCCCATTGAGGGTGGTGACGAGCGTGCGCGTCTCGGCGTCTGCGTAGAAGTTCGTCTCCGCATTGCGGATCCCGCGTCCGCCGTTGTCCGACCGGATCTCAGGCTCCAGCACGAGGAGCGTGCGGACCTCGTCGATGGAGACGGGCGGGGCGCCGTTGCTGGAGGCCTTGGCCGTCCAACATTTGGGGGCGCCATAGACGGGATTCGCATCAGGTTGACGGGTGTCTATGGTCTGCGCCCGGATCCATGAACCCTCGGGGCAGAAGTTGTCCTCCTGCTCTCGGCAGCTCTCGAAATCCGAGTTGCCGAGCTGCCCTGGGATGCACGCACTGACCGTCTTGTGCTCTAGGTGGGATGCCACGGGAGCCGACGAGTTTGCACCGTCTGTTCCAGGTGAAGAAATCTCCGACGGATCGGTGCAATTTACTTCAGACTTCACGGCGTTGTCGCCTATTCCATAGGAATTTCCCTGGGTGCCACATTTGACTACGGGTTCTTCGGAGGCAGCGGGCTGTGCAGTAAGGAGCAGGGAGGTAAGAGCGAAACCGCACAGGAAAAGCCTAGGTTTCATGCTGGTCATCCGGCTGGAGACTCGAGCGTCATGCTGTCTACGACCCAATGTCCAAGGTCACTTGAGTAGGAAAGTTCTGCAATCCACGGACTTTCAGGTGAGGCTGAAACCTCTCCGCCGGGAAGAATTTTTCCCTTGGAGTCACGGGCAGTCTCAGGGCTCAGATCGATGAGAAGTGTTGCTATATATCCGTCTGTAGATGGCTGGGTCGCCATGGAGGTGATGCTTGGGCCGTCGCCAGACATCCATCCGTCGTTCTCATATAGACCTGTCATTGACTGCTTGTACTGCTCGCAAAATTTGCAAGTCTTGCCTGATACCTCTTGCAGAGGTTGGGGCTCACCCGTCTGCTGCAGGAAATAAGTCGCCTCCCAGAAATAGCGAATCGCCGCCTCGGCGCCCTCCTTGGTCTCTTCCTTCATGGCGGCGGGCATCTTCGGCTTGGGTACGTTCTGAGCGGGACCGTCGGCAGAC
>NZ_JBHXFE010000403.1:0-1061 GCF_042722475.1 Streptomyces sp. NPDC127092 | reverse complement strand
GTCACCGACCCGCCAGGTCCGCACGCCAGGGCCGACCGCGTCGATCACGCCGACCGCCTCATGCCCCGGAACCACCGGCGAGGACGGATCGGGGCGCATCCCCTCGACGGCCACGACGTCGGAGTGGCAGATTCCGCAGGCCTCGACCCGCAGACGTACATCTCCCGGTGGAGGCTCCGACACCTCCCGCTCCACCAGCTCAAACTTGCGCGACCCTGTGACCTCGGATGCTCGGTAGGTCGCCATGACACTTCCTTCATGCGATAAGTCCTGCGCGCCGAAGCGCCCGAGTCCGACCGAGGTTCCGGTCGGGCCGTTGAGCCGTGCGCCTCAATATACCGTTGAACCGTGCGCCTCAACATAGATGACCGGTCGTCTCAGGCTATGGGGGCGACGGCATCCGTCATTCGGGCTTCCGGCAGTCGGGGGCCTCGGGACGTGGAGATAGTGGATCGGGGTGCCGTCGATTTCGACTTTGTTACAGCGACACCTGACTGTTTTCGATTACATTGCACGCCAATCGAATTCGTCGGACCATACCTTGCAACCACGATTTCTCGACGCCGTAGTCCCAGGATTCGACGGCGACGTCGCCCTAGCGAGTGGGGCGCAATCGTGCGCTCATTTGAAGGTTGTTGTCCTGGATGTCGAATCGTGAACGATTGCGGTCCGGTGCTCCACGGAATCAGGCCCCTTTCGTGTGAACGGACCGACTCTGGTGCGAATCGGTGCTCTATTGGTCAGGTCTCAGCGTGCCGGTTCACGGTGATCGGCGCGAGCGTGACGTCCTCGAGCATAAGGGGGCGTCCGCCTTGTGATGTCAGCACCATCTCTGCGGGTGGCTTCCCGGTTGCGCGTTCGACCACGCGAGTCATCTCGTCCCCGTCGTCGAAGAGGTACTTCTGCCCCCACTGTCGCAGTGCGGACAAGACGGCGTGGAAGTCGCGGCCTTTCTCCGTCAGGACATACTCGTGCGAGTTGCCGAGCGCGCTCTCTTGGACCTCGAAGATCCCCTTGTCGACGAGATTCTGCAGGCGGACGCTGAGGACGTTGCTTGCAAT
>NZ_JBHXFE010000402.1:0-1062 GCF_042722475.1 Streptomyces sp. NPDC127092 | reverse complement strand
CATCGAGGCCACATGGTCGGGAGACCCGCTGGATCGCGTCGTGCTCGAGGACCTGGTGGACGTCCTGCTCGACGCCGGGCACAGCAGCGCTGTGCTCGACACGTCCGCCGTCGCGGACCTCAGCGTGCCGCTGGCATGCGTGCTGCCCGAGGACGCCGTCTCCACGGGGCCGGCACCGGTCGCCGTGCGCCGCACGGACGGTGGTGGGGACGGCCGTCACGTGGTGGTCCGTCGCGGACTCTTCACGTCGGCATCGGGCGATGCTCCCGCGGTCGAGGCCTGCCGCGCGGCGACCGGACCGCTGCGGGTCGCAGTGGCGGGCCACGACCTCAAGTTCGCGGGAGAACTCCTGGACCGGCTCGCTGAGGACGGGCACGAGGTGCGTCTCGATCAGTGGGCGTCGCACCAGGACCATGATGAGGAGACCAGCCTCGCCCTGGTCGACTGGGCTGATGTCGTGATCTGCGAGTGGGGTCTCGGCAACGCGGTCTGGTACTCCCGTCACAAGCGTCCCGGCCAGGGCCTCATCGTCCGCGTGCACTCGCAGGAGCTGTTCCGGCCGAACTTCGCGCGCATGGCACTGTCCCAGGTGGACCGGTTCGTCTTCGTGGCCCCGCACATCCGGGACGCGGCGCGCCGCTTCCGTGGGGTCGGCGACCGGCCACACGAGGTGATCGCCAACATCGTTCGGGAGGGGTCTGAGGCGGAGCGGTCGCCGGAGTCGCGCTTCGTCCTCGGCCTGGTCGGCGTGGTCCCGCGGGGCAAGCGGCTGGACCGTGCCCTCGACGTGCTGGCCCGCCTTCGCGCGGAGGACGACCGCTACAGCCTGCGCATCAAGGGGCGCATGCCGAGCGACTATCCGTGGATGCTCGCCCGCGAGGACGAGATGGCCTACTACGAGCGGCAGTGGCGCCGCATCGAGACCGATCCGGCGCTCGCCGGGGCGGTGCATCTGGACGGCTTCTCGGCTGACCGAGACGAGCTCGATCGGTGGTACTCCGGGATCGGAGTCGCCCTGTCCGTCTCGGACTTCGAGTCCTTCCACTTCACCCTCGTCGACGG
>NZ_JBHXFE010000401.1:0-1062 GCF_042722475.1 Streptomyces sp. NPDC127092 | reverse complement strand
TTTGCTCCCGGTCCCCTCCCCATGTGGGGACCCCCCCTTTTGGGTTGCGGCCCCCCACTACGTCTGTGCGAGCCGGCCAGTACTGGCGGCGGCCCCGTCGATCACGGAGCGCGCGCTCCCTCGCCTGGGCAACCCCGACAGGACACCACCCGCACGAAGGGGGCGGGTGGCCCGGTTCAGCTGCTCAGCTGCTGCAGATCTGCCGTGGCTTCGGCGTCCGGCGTGACCGCCATGCGCCCCTGAGCGCCGGGAACGTAGGGTCCGCTCGGCCCGTTGCGGCGTTCGAAGCTGAGTGTCATCGGCTGCTGCGGCCCGGTGGGCCCGTCCGGGTCCACAGTGATCTCCCGGTATGCCCAGATATCCAGGGGCAGGCAACTGCCGTCCTCCCGCTGGGAGAAGTTGACGGCCTTCACATGGAAGGTCTCGAGGTACAGCCGCCCGTCACTCGCGACGTTTGCCGGGTCGATGGTGCCGGTGTACGTCCAGGTGTAGGGGGTGTACTTGAAACCGTCGGCCTTGACCTGCGGGGCACCCAGCACGGGGCCTGACCACAGCGAAGAATGCCCCGCGGCCGCCTGCCAGGTGATCGGGTTCTGTGTCGCAGTATGAGTGCCGCGCACCCAGTAGACGAGCTTGGCGTTGCTGTAGCTGGCGTCCTTCGAGACGTCGTAGAGGTAGAGCCCGAAGGGCGCACCGTCGGGAGTGGGGCCCGGGTTGGACGGCGCCGAGTTGACATCGAGATCATGGCGGCAATTGCCCCGATTAGTCCGCGAGTTCAGCACCCAGCCGTTGATGCCGGGATCCTTGCGCAGCGAGACGGCGAAGGACGGCGCCGCCGAGACCATGGCCACGGCGGGGACAGACCAGGCCAGACCGGTGGCGACGGCGCGCCGGCTCGGGCCTGACGCGGGGGTGGAAGCGGAGTGAGCGTTCATGACGGGACCTTCCAGGAGGACTACGCGTGCCTGATTCAGGAGGACTACGTGTGCCTGATGTACTTCCGCTGTGCAGACACGTCCAGGGCAAGAGTATCAGCGTGTGCCACCCGTCATTTCTGACAGG
>NZ_JBHXFE010000400.1:787-1063 GCF_042722475.1 Streptomyces sp. NPDC127092 | reverse complement strand
GCCGACACTCAGCCTGACCAACAGGGACAGCGAACAGGTGCACCTCTCCCTCGGGGTGCGCGCGTTCGGGCGCCACGAGTCGCACCGCTGGGCGCTGTCGGTGCTCAACGCCGCGGTCGGTGGCGGACTCAGTTCCCGGCTCTTCCAGGAAGTGCGGGAGATCCGGGGCCTCGCGTATTCCGTGTACTCGGGCATCGACACGTTCTCCGACACCGGCGCGTTCTCGATCTACGCCGGATGCCAGCCCGAGAACCTCGGCGAGGTCACCACGGTGAT
>NZ_JBHXFE010000400.1:339-688 GCF_042722475.1 Streptomyces sp. NPDC127092 | reverse complement strand
CTTGAGCAAGATCGACGCCGCCACCACCGACGAGGTGCGCGACGTCGCGCGAGTCCTGCTGCAGCGCCCGTTCGGAGCCGCCGTCGTCGGACCGTATCGTCGCAAGCGTGACCTGCCGGCCTCGGTGCGCGGCATCGTGCGGTAACGAGGATTCGCCGAAACAAGAGGAGAAGCCCGAGATGAAGATCCGTGGAGCGGTACTCGAGGAGATCGGGAGAACGCGCCCGTTCGCCGAGTCGGCACCGATCTCGATCTCCGAACTCGACCTCGACGAGCCCGGCGAGGGCGAGATCCTCGTCAGGATCGAGGCCGCGGGACTGTGCCACTCCGACCTGTCCGTCGTCGACGG
>NZ_JBHXFE010000400.1:0-329 GCF_042722475.1 Streptomyces sp. NPDC127092 | reverse complement strand
GTCCCGATGTTGCTCGGGCACGAGGCCGCGGGGCTGATCACCCAACTCGGCGCCGGAGTCGACGATGTCGCGGTCGGACAGCGCGTCGTCATGACGTTCCTCCCACGCTGCGGGGAGTGCGAGGGCTGCGCCACCGACGGCCGGATGCCGTGCGTGCCCGGCACCGGTGCCAACAACGACGGAACCCTGCTCGACGGGGGAGCGCGACTGCACCGCGGCGGCGACACCGTCCACCACCACCTCGGGGTGTCCGGATTCGCGACGCACGCAGTCGTCAACCGCCGCTCGGTCGTTCCCGTCGGCGACGACGTCCCCGCCGAGGTAGCGGC
>NZ_JBHXFE010000399.1:0-1063 GCF_042722475.1 Streptomyces sp. NPDC127092 | reverse complement strand
GTTCCGCGTACTCGGACAGGGCGTTGTCGACGTACGTCGGAAGGTTCGTGGGATGTCCGAGCGGGGCGATACCCCCGATCGGCTGGCCGGTCGCGATCCGCACCATGTCGAGGGGTGCCCGGGTCAGATTTCCCTGCAGGCGCTTGCCCGTGTTCGCCAGATCCACCTCGTGCGCCCCCGAGACCAGGAGCAGGATCGGATCGTCGTCCAGGAGGAACACCAGCGACTTGGTGATGGCCCCGATGTCGACCCCCAGAGACTCGGTGCCCGCGCCCGGGGTGATCCAGCGTCCGATGGCCGCGTAGAAGGCGGGGATGACGTTCGAACCGAACGCACCGCCGGCGCTGGGATTGCCGAGAATGACGAAGACGGCGATCGCGAGGGGCACTGCGAGGATGCCGACCGAGGCGCGCAACCCCAGCGTGAACACGGCGGTGCCGAAGACGACACCTGTTCCGAGAAGCCACAGCGGGAACCAGTGGCCTGCGAACGTGCCGAGCACGTGAGTGGTGATCAGGGCGCCGAGGGCACCGGACAGCACGGCGTACCCGAACAGGACAGCCGTGTGCACGGAGGCCTGACGCAGGGTCCGCGGGGCGCCGATGAACAGGCCGATCGCCGCCGCGAGCAGGTAGCCGCCGACCACCCATCCGACCGCCAGATAGAAACCGGACAGTCCGCGGTTGTCGTGCGCGCCTACCGGAATTTCGTCGCGCACCGTGAACTGGCGACCTTCCGAGACGACACGGGCGCGCAGCGGCCTGCCGTCGATCGCATCGAGCCGGTCGGCGACCTGCTGGTCCGTGCCTGCGGGCAGTCCCTCCGCCGCGACGACACCGATCTCGATGTCGCGGGGTGTGGGCTGATGGAACGCGGCCACGTAGCTGAGGATGAAGCCGAGCTGGAGGAGGAGAACGCCGAAGACCAGCGCGACCATCACCCTGGGAGCGCCGTACTTCGACACCGGACTGTCGTGGTGCACGGGAGCCGGGGTGGGGGATTCGCTGTCGGTCATGGTCATCGGACGTCCTCGATCCTTGTCGATACCGTAGGTATTGAATAC
>NZ_JBHXFE010000398.1:539-1067 GCF_042722475.1 Streptomyces sp. NPDC127092 | reverse complement strand
AGCCCGGACCCCTCTCGTGCCGAGCAGGGCGATGGCCGCGTCGAGCACCTGCTCCCGTTTGTCTGCCATGCCCCGACACTACAACGGTAGTAAATTCACTACACCCGTAGTAGGGTGGCGAGCATGACGCACTCCGCAGCAGTCCTCGGCGGCGGCATCGGTGGACTTGCCGTCGCCCGCTACCTGTCCCGCGCCGGCTGGCACGTCGAGGTCTTCGAGCGTGCCGAGACCCTGCCCACGTCGGGCACCGCGCTCGGCATGTGGCCGCAGGCCCTCGACGCGCTGGACGCGATCGACGCAGGTGATCGGGTGCGCGCACTGGGATCACCCCAGCACCGCGGTTCGCTCCTGCGCCCCGACGGATCCGTGATCGGCACCATCGACAACCGCAACCGAACCGCCTTCCTGCTGTCGCGGCCCGCCCTGCTGGCCACACTGGCCGAGGCCCTGCCCGACGGCACGATCTCGTTCGGCACACCGGCACCCGCCCTCGACGCGCTGACGGACCACGACGTCGTGATCGGCGCG
>NZ_JBHXFE010000398.1:0-505 GCF_042722475.1 Streptomyces sp. NPDC127092 | reverse complement strand
TCAACTGTGCGGCGAGAAGTTCGAGCCGCGGTACGTAGGCGCGACCGCCTGGCGCGGGTGGGTGCCCGGACATCGGGACACCGTCAGCGAAACCTGGGACACGGACGCACTTTTCGGCATCACCCCGCGCGATGGCGATCTCGTCAACTGGTTCGCGTGCGTCCGCACCGACGCCGGACACCCCGGCGGCCTCGACTACCTCCGGTCGCGGTTCGGGAACTGGCACGCCGACGTCCGGGCAGTACTGGATGCCGCCACCCCCGACGCGATGCTCCACCACGACCTGTACGAGTCGCCCCCGCTGCCGTCGTACGTGTCGGGCAACGCGGCCCTGCTCGGTGACGCGGCCCACGCAATGGCGCCGAACCTCGGTCGGGGCGCCTGCGAGGCCCTCGTCGACGCCGTTGCGCTCGGCCGATTCCTCACCGCCGACACCGACATTCAGACCGCGCTGCGCCGGTACGACCGCGCACGGCGGCCCGCGACGCGGCGACTGGTGCGTGGA
>NZ_JBHXFE010000397.1:0-1068 GCF_042722475.1 Streptomyces sp. NPDC127092 | reverse complement strand
CGGCCTCGGGGTCGGCGCCCTCGCGGTGGGCGGGGTGGCCGTCGTCACCGACCTGGCCGGCGCGACCGCCGGGCCGCTGGGCGCCAACGCGCCGGCCCTATACGGCATGCGCAGCTCCACCGGGCACACGTACGCGGCCCTGCCCGGGCGCGCCGGACGCATCGACGTGCACCGGCCGCCGGGCCAGGGCCCGTTCCCGGTCCTCGTGTGGAACGCGGGCTCCGGCTGGCGCAGCGATCGCGGCTACAGCGACGGTGTCGACGTCGCCCGCGGCCTGGTCCCGCACGGCTACGCCGTCGCCGCGTTCTCGGTGCGCAGCTCCAAACAGGGCACGTTCCCCGCCCAGGTGGAGGACGCGACGGCGGCGGTCCGCTGGGTGCGGCGCAACGCCCCGGGCCTGCAGCTGGACGCGGGGCGGGTGGCCGTGGCCGGCTCGTCGTCGGGCGGCTGGAACGCCCTCATGGCCGGCCTCACGGGCGGACAGGACCTGGACCGCGAGCAGGTGCCGCTGCCCGGCCGGGAGGTGCCCGACGGCGGCCACGCGATCCCGGAGGAGGACCGCGTCCACGCGATCGTGGACTTCTTCGGCCCCACGGACTTCCTGACGATGAACCGCCAGATGCTCCCGGGCGCGTGCGCGGACTACAACCGCGCGAACCGGCTGAAGCACTGCCACCTCGACGACCGCAGCACCAAGTCGGACATGCTGGGGGTGCCGGTCCTGGCCTCGGGCGGCCTGACCCGGCTGGCCTCCCCGATCGCGCACCTGCGCCCGGACTCGCCGCCCCTGCTGGTCGTCCACGGGCGCAAGGACGTCACGGTGCCGTGGGGGCAGAGCCTCGAGCTGTACCGGGCCGCCGAGGCCGCCGGACTGCGCACCGCGTTCTACTCGGTGGCCGAGGGTGGCCACGACCTGGGCATGATGACCGCGAAGACCCGCAGCGCGGAGGTGCTCCGCAACGGTGTGCCGGCCAGCGCCGTGCACGCCTCCACCTCGTGGTCCGCGGTGGCCTCGTTCCTGGACGCCGTCCTGCCGCGCTGAGGCGGCGGCCGGACCCGCCCCGGCAT
>NZ_JBHXFE010000396.1:668-1068 GCF_042722475.1 Streptomyces sp. NPDC127092 | reverse complement strand
GCGCAGGATGTTCAGCGTCCCGCCACCATGTTCAAGGGGCTTGTCGAGCGCGGTGGTGAGCACATCGAGGAACTTCGCTGGCGACCCCGCCGCCTTCAATGCCTTTTCGAAAGCCACCTTCTGCGTCTCCGCCAGCCACGTGAACAGGTCCTCGGGAAACAGCGCCCGCTCCCGGTCATAGCCGGCATCGTTCGCCGAATATAGCCACCCGTGAGCCTCCAGGTGTGCGCAAACCTCAGACTCGAAAACGATCTCGTTGTGATCGGCCATCACGCCACTTCCCGGACGTTGATCTGCCCTGTCACTGCCGCCATGATCAACGCCGCCCGTCGCTCGCGCGACAGATCGATGAGCCGCTCAGACTCAGTGACGAGAGTGTCGATCTTCTTGGTCTGGTCGT
>NZ_JBHXFE010000396.1:0-658 GCF_042722475.1 Streptomyces sp. NPDC127092 | reverse complement strand
CGTCCACACCAGGTACTCCGCGGTGAGGCGGTCGCCCGGGATCCAGTTCCAAAAATCCTGGCTGGTCGCCATCTCCACCGGCATGATTCCGCTGAATCCGACGGAGGCCGTGCGAGATAGCACGACGGTCCCTGCGGGCAACAACTCGGCTGATGAGTTGGCGAGGCCGGCCTTACTGATGAGATTTGATGTCTCGCCGAGATAGGTCTGCCGACCGTCCCGCAACTGCCACACGTCCGCAAGAGTGAACCACGGGATGGTGCAGTCAACCCAGTATTCGGGCTTGCTCCGACTCGGAGTGTGCCCCGTCTTCATGGTTGCGAATTTGCGGATGTTCGCAACCGTCCAGTGCTGAGGGACCTCGGCCGTCCAGAACAACCCGCTCGATCGCATCGGCGCTGCTGGGTCCAACCCCCGCCCAACGGCGGACTCGATAACAGCCTGCCGTCGCTCGCGGAGCATTTCCATCAGGCGCTGCTGCTCCTCTATGAGCGTGTCGATGCGAGCAGTCTCGCGGTCGAGGTAGTCGCTGATGGCACGCTGCTCCTCCAGCGTTGGTAGCGGCATAGGGATCCGTGCGAGCTTCTCCGCGGTGAGGTGTGGCATCGAGACGACATTGGAGTAGGCGCGAATGAAGCCACTGGCTCGGATCGCGATC
>NZ_JBHXFE010000395.1:0-1073 GCF_042722475.1 Streptomyces sp. NPDC127092 | reverse complement strand
CCACAGGAAGAAGGCCCCCAGCAGCGCCGCCAGGGCGGGCGTGGGGGTCGCCCCGGCCAGCACGAGGCCGTAGACCGCGGGGGAGACGAAGTGGGTGGCGGAGGTCGCAGCGTCCAGGAAGGGCCGCTCCTTGAACCGCAGCCCGGCCCAGGAGTACGCCACCACCGCGAACAGGCTCACTGCCAGCACCAGCACGGCGGCCCACTCGCCCCGCATGGCGGACCAGCCCGCGAGCACGGCCACGAACGGCACGGGCAGCAGCACCGACCACGCCAGCACCCGGCGGCGCACCGCGGGGTCGCCCAGCACGGAGCCCTCCACGCCCCCCTTGCGGGGGTTGCGCAGGTCCGAGGCGAAGTCGAACACGTCATTGATGCCGTACATGGCCAGGTTGTAGGGCACCAGGAAGAACACGACGCCCAGGACCACCAGCCACGCGGGCAGCCCCCCGGTCAGGATCGCGGCGGCGGCGAACGGGTAGGCCGTGTTCACCCAGCTGACCGGCCGGGACGCCCAGAAGAGGGTGCGGATCATGTGCCACTCTCCCCGGGGCCCGCGGGCCGGGCCCTGCGCGCGTCGTGGCGCAGTTCGTCCCGGACCACTTCGGCGGAGATCAGGCACATGGGCACCCCGATGCCCGGGCGCACCGAGGAGCCCGCGTACATCAGGCCGGCCACGTCCGCGTCCCGCACCGAGGGACGGAACATGGCCGACTGCGCCAGCGTGTGCCCGGGGCCCAGCAGCGAGCCCCGCCAGGCGTGCACGTCCGCGGCGAAGTCACCGGGCCCGTAGGTGCGCCGCACCACGATGCGCTCGGCCAGGTCGGGGATCCCGGCCCAGCGGGCCAGCTGATCGAGGGCCCGGTCCGCCACGGCCTCCACCTGGGCGTCCCCGGTGCGGTCCACCCGCCAGCCCTGGCCGTCACGGACCCGGATGCCGCCGCGCCCCCACCCCGGCTCGGCGGGGGCCGGGACGAGGATGAACAGGTTCTCGTCGCCCTCCGGGGCCACCCCCGGGTCCGTGGCGGAGGTGCGCGAGACGTAGATCGACGTATCCGCGGCGAGGTCCTCTCC
>NZ_JBHXFE010000394.1:0-1074 GCF_042722475.1 Streptomyces sp. NPDC127092 | reverse complement strand
ACTGGTGCGTTCCGCTTGCCCGGTTCGATCCCGGGTTCGGTGAGCCAGTTCATGTGCTCGATCCATGCGGCGGCGGCGACGTGCGAGCGGGGAACGACGAAGTTGCGTGGCGGCAGGGCGAGGTCATGCGACACAGCCACCATGACGTAGTACTCCCGCTGGTGCTGGCTCGGCCCCTGCGACTTCGATCCGAGCGGCCAGCTGATCGACCTCCACGCCGACCCACGCGCCGTCTTCACCTGGATCTCGACCATCCGACGGTTATCCGGGTCGGCAAGCACGGCGAGGATGTCTGTGCGTTCCAGACCGTCATGAGTCAGTGCCGGCGCCCAGCCACGTCGGGCCAGCTCCGCCGCAGCGTGATGCTCCCCGATGGTCTTCGTCTGCTTGGTATCCGCCACAGCTTCGAGGCTACCGAGGAGATCGGACAGCATAATGGACGTATGGCTATGCCCGAGACCGACCTGCTGCGCATCGGCCGCTGGTGCCGTGAACGCGTGCCCGAGCACCTGTGGGATCAGGTGAGAGTAGAAGCCGAGATCGCCGACCGGCACGTCACGATCATCGAGACGCGGCCGCCGTGGGACGGGCAGGGCGACTGGACGCGGTTCCCGGTCGCGCGCCTGCGATACACCGTCAAGACCGGCCAGTGGAGCATCTACTGGCGTGACCGGCACATGAAGTTCCACGAGTACACGAAGAGGCGCCCGACGAAGAACGTCCAGAGTCTGCTCGACTACATCGGCAGCCACCAGGATCCGATCTTCTGGGGCTGAGAGCTCCCACGGCCGTGTCGGTACTCACCGCTACGGTCGGGAGTATGAGCGAAGAGCAATGGGATGAAGCGGCCTTCCGCGCATCGATCCCGGCCGCGCGCGAGAAGGTTGAGTTTGCCGCAAGGTTCTGCGAGATCGGCCCCTCACAGCCCCGCTGGGATAGTCACCGTCCCGTCGTCGAGTTGATCTTCTATCTCTGCAAGCTCGACTACGACATCAAGGTGCTCCTGCTGCCTTCCTGACCGATTGAAGCGCCCTGGGTTTGTTGGAGACTCCTGACCTTGGAAACGAGGATGGA
>NZ_JBHXFE010000393.1:652-1075 GCF_042722475.1 Streptomyces sp. NPDC127092 | reverse complement strand
ATGTAGCGCTTGGCGCCGTCCGCGTAGTGCAGCAGCGCGATGCGGGCGGTGCGGTTCGGGTCGTACTCGATGTGCGCGACGGTGGCGGGCACGCCGTCCTTGTCGTGGCGACGGAAGTCGACCAGGCGGTACTGGCGCTTGTGGCCGCCGCCCTTGTGACGGGTGGTGATGCGACCGGTGTTGTTGCGGCCGCCGGTCTTGTGCAGCGGACGGAGAAGGGACTTCTCCGGCGTGGACCGGGTGATCTCTGCGAAGTCGGCCACGGACGAGCCACGCAGGCCCGGGGTGGTCGGCTTGTACTTACGGATAGCCATGTGTCAGTTCCTCGATTAAGTGGTCTCCGCACGCCGATCAGGCGAGCGGACCTCCGAAGATGTCGATGGTCCCGTCCTTGAGCGTGACGATGGCACGCTTGGTGGACTT
>NZ_JBHXFE010000393.1:0-642 GCF_042722475.1 Streptomyces sp. NPDC127092 | reverse complement strand
ACAGGTGCGACGGCGCTTGCCGGAACGGTTCAGGGTGTTGACCGAGGCCACGTCGACGTTGAAGATGCGCTCCACCGCCTGCTTGATCTCGGACTTGTTGGAGCGCGGGTCGACCAGGAAGGTGTACTTGCCCTCGTCGATCAGACCGTAGCTCTTCTCCGACACGACGGGAGCGATGATCACGTCGCGGGGATCCTTGTTGATGGAGCCGCTCACTGGGCATCCTCCTTCTTGGCGCCGGAAGCCTGGGCCACGTACGCCTCGTAGGCCGCCTGGGTGAACACGACGTCGTCGGAGACGAGCACGTCGTAGGTGTTCAGCTGGTCGGCGTACAGGGTGTGGACCGCGGGCAGGTTGCGGGCGGACAGGGCGGCGACGTCGTCGGCCCGGTCGATCACCAGCAGCACGTTCTTGCGGCCGGTGTTCAGGGACGCGAGGCCCGCCTTGGCGGCCTTGGTGGACGGGGTGGTCCCGGACACGAGGGCCTCGATGACGTGGACGCGGCCGTTGCGGGCGCGGTCCGACAGGGCACCGCGCAGGGCGGCGGCCTTCATCTTCTTGGGGGTGCGCTGCGAGTAGTCACGCGGGGTCGGGCCGTGGACGATGCCGCCGCCGGTCATGTGCGGGGCGCGGATGGAGCCC
>NZ_JBHXFE010000392.1:0-1078 GCF_042722475.1 Streptomyces sp. NPDC127092 | reverse complement strand
CAGGACATTCACCAGCGGGTTCATGAAGTAGCCCAGCGACGCCTGGAGCACGTTGCCCGTGGTGACCGAGACCGCGTACAGCAGCCAGTTCACCGCGATGATCCCGGCGGCCAGACCCGTGGTGCCCCAGCGGCCGGGCGTGGCCAGCGCCGTCCCCAGCTCGCGCAGGCGGCGCATCACGGTCAGCAGCAGCAGGCAGAAGATCAGGGCGAAGCCGATGCGCACCACCACGATCTCCAGGGCCCCGGCGGGCGCGAGCACCGCCATGTAGAGCGGCAGCAGGCCCCACACGAAGTAGGCGGTGAAGCCGAGGGCCAGCCCACGCGGGTCATCGGCCGGGGCGGGGGAGACGGTGGGCAGGGCGCCGGTGTCGGGGGCGGCGCCGTCGGGGGTCACGCCGGGCCGGACAGCGGGGGAGGAGGGGCTCACGCGGACCACTGTACGGTCCGGGTGAGCACTCTCACCCAGGTTCCTCCCGGTCACGGCGGTAGACTGGGGGGTCGATCCCGCGCGCCGGTGCCGGGCCTTGCCCCGCGCTCCGCCGGCGTGCCCCGCCGTCGTCGAAAAGGACCCACCCACCGTGACCGTTCGCCCTGACCGCCCGTTGCGCATCGCCATCATCGGTGCCGGACCCGCCGGGGTGTACACGGCGGACATCCTGACCAAGGAGGAACGGGACTTCCGTGTCAGCATCGACCTGTTCGACCGGTACCCGGCCCCGTTCGGCCTCATCCGCTACGGGGTGGCCCCGGACCATCCGCGCATCAAGGGCATCGTCACCGCCCTGCACAAGGTCATGGACCGCGGGGACATCCGTTTCCTCGGGAACGTGGACTACGGCACGGACCTGAGCCTGGCGGATCTGCGTCGGCATTACGACGCGATCGTGTTCTCCACCGGTGCCGTGCGGGACGCGGCCCTGGACGTTCCCGGGGTGGAGTTGGCCGGCTCGTTCGGTGGCGCCGACTTCGCGTCCTGGTATGACGGGCACCCGGATGTGCCGCGGCACTGGCCGTTGGAGGCCACGCAGGTGGCGGTGATCGGCAACGGGAACGTGGCCCTGGATGTGGCCCGGATC
>NZ_JBHXFE010000391.1:0-1078 GCF_042722475.1 Streptomyces sp. NPDC127092 | reverse complement strand
CGGCCGGGACCGCGGCGCCGTCGTCGTCGATCCGTGTCTCCGGCACCACCTGCGCCGCGGGCATGCGGAGGAACACGAGCGTGTTGCCGTCGGCGTCGCCGCCGTCCACCCACGAGAATCCCTCCGGGCTGTGGTCCAGCGACCACAGCGCCGGCTTGCTGCGGTAGAGCGCGTTGAGCTCCC
This sequence comes from Streptomyces sp. NPDC127092, assembly GCF_042722475.1. Classification (NCBI taxonomy): domain Bacteria; kingdom Bacillati; phylum Actinomycetota; class Actinomycetes; order Kitasatosporales; family Streptomycetaceae; genus Streptomyces; species Streptomyces sp. NPDC127092. The sequence continues at coordinate 895 of NZ_JBHXFE010000391.1, read as the reverse complement.
GGATCGTCAGCTGGACCCCGCGGTGCGCCTCATCCCACGAGACGGGCCAGTCCAGGCCCTCGCCCTCGGACCACTCGCTCGGCTGCGCGTACTCCCCGCCCATGAACAGCAGCTGCTTGCCGGGGTGCGCCCACATGTACCCGTAGTAGGCGCGCAGGGTCGCCAGCTGCTGCCGTCGGTCGCCCGGGATGCGGCCCAGCAGGGAGCCCTTGCCGTGGACGACCTCATCGTGGGACAGCGGCAGCACGTAGTTCTCCGAGTAGGCGTACACCATGGAGAACGTCCACTGCTCGTGGTGCCACCGGCGGTTGACCGGGTCCTGGGACAGGTAGGCCAGGGTGTCGTGCATCCAGCCCATGTTCCACTTCTTGCCGAAGCCGAGACCGCCCGCGTCCACGGGAGCGCTCACCCCGGAGAAGGCCGTGGACTCCTCCGCGATCATGTGGACGCCGGGGTGCAGGCGGTACACGGTCGCGTTGACCTCGCGCAGGAAGTCGATGGCCTCGAGGTTGTGGTTGCCGCCGTGCACGTTGGGCTCCCACTGCCCGTCCTCGCGCGAGTAGTCCAGGTAGAGCATCGAGGCGACGGCGTCCACGCGCAGCCCGTCGATGTGGAACTCGCCGAGCCAGTAGAGCGCGTTGGCCACGAGGAAGTTGCGGACCTCGGTGCGGCCGAAGTCGAACACGAGGGTGCCCCAGTCGGGATGTTCGCCCCGCCGCGGGTCCGGGTGCTCGTACAGGGCGGTCCCGTCGAAGCGCGCGAGCGCCCACTCGTCCTTCGGGAAGTGCGCCGGCACCCAGTCCACGATGACGCCGATCCCCGCCCGGTGGAGCGCGTCCACCAGGTGCTTGAACTCGTCCGGGGAGCCGAACCGGGAGGTGGGGGCGTAGTAGCC
>NZ_JBHXFE010000390.1:0-1079 GCF_042722475.1 Streptomyces sp. NPDC127092 | reverse complement strand
ATACACACAAACAGGATGTCCACAGAGGCGGACAACGCCCGGGCCCGCCCCTACTCCACCGGGTGGTAGGCGCGTGCGGCGGCGGGGGCCTGGCCGCTCGAGCCGGTGCCGATCTCGGTGGAGTACACGGCGCGGCGCACGCCCCACGCGATGGCGGCGCCGAGCATGCCGGCGTAGACGGAGTCGGCGGCGAAGGCGCTGGTGAAGATCAGGGAGAACATGGCCGGGACCTCCTGCCACATCACCGCGACGACGACGAGCCCCACCAGGATGTACGCGCCGGCCATGAACGGGACCACGAGGCCCACCGTGCGGCCGAGGCGGTGCATGCCGCCGAACACGATCACGCAGAACAGCACGGCCATCCCGAGACCCACCCACAGCGGGTCCCAGCCCCACGCCTCGGTCGTGGCGGCGGTGACGGCGTTGGCCTGGATCTGCGGGCCGGTGAAGACCGTGGCGAACACGGTGGCCGCGGCGTAGGCGACCGCCAGCCACCGCCAGTTCCGGCCGAGCCCCTCGAGGATGTAGTACGCGGGCCCGCCGCGGTACTCGCCGCGGACCTTGTGCTTGTAGAGCTGTGCGAGCGAGCTCTCCACGAGCGCCACGGGGGCGCCGAGGATCGCCGTCACCCACATCCAGAACAGCGCGCCCGGGCCGCCCAGGTAGATCGCGGCCGCGACGCCCGCGATGTTGCCGACGCCGATGCGCCCACCCAGGGCCATGGCGAACGCCTGGAACGAGCTGATCCCCGCCGACGACGATCCTCCCCTGACCAGCTGGCCCACCATGTCCTTGAGCAGCCGCACCTGGGGAGCCGCCATGCGGATCGTGAAGTACAGGCCCAGGGCGAGGAGCCCGACGACCATGGGCAGGCTCCACATGATCGAGTTGGCGGCGGTGACGAACTGCTCCATGGTCACTTCCCAGGTCGTGGACAGGATCCGTGCACTCCATCACATTCGGGCCACCTCGGGCACCCCTGAGCCCCCGGGGGGTCTGCGCGGGACCGGCAGGGTCGGCCGGCCAGACACGCCGTGCCGTCCCCGCGCCGGCTCACCCCTGCCCCGCTCCCGCCC
>NZ_JBHXFE010000389.1:0-1090 GCF_042722475.1 Streptomyces sp. NPDC127092 | reverse complement strand
CTCGGAGCCGATGACACCGCCGCCGAGCACGATGGCCGACTTCGGGGTGTAGTCCAGCTCGAGGGCCTCCGTGGAGGTCATGATCTTCTTGGAGATGGGCAGGCCCATGGTCTTGGCCACGGAGCCGGAGGCCAGCACGATGTTCTCCGCCGTGTAACGGGTGCCGTCGACCTCGACCTCGTTCTTCGAGACGAGCTTGCCCTCGCCCTCGATGACCTGGACCTTGCGCATCTTCAGCAGGCCGGCCAGACCCTTGTGCTTGCCGGCGACGATGCCGTCCTTGTAGTCGCGCACCTTCGCCATGTCCACGGACTCGAGGGTCGCGTTGATACCGAACTTGGCGGCGTTGCGGGTCTCGTCGGCCACCTCGGCGGCGTGCAGGTAGGCCTTCGTGGGGATGCAGCCCCAGTGCAGGCAGGTGCCGCCGACCTTGGACTTCTCCACGAGGGCGACGGACTTGCCGTACTGCACGGAACGCAGGGCTGCGGCGTACCCGGCGGAGCCACCGCCGAGGACGAGGACGTCGAATTCCTGAGCGGTTGCCTTGTCGGCCACGGTGTTGCTCCTTGGTGCTGGGGTCGGTGGATCGTGGTGGTGGTGCGTCACCGCCACCCCCGGCCGTCGGCGGCGGGCCGCGCGGCCGGGGATGCGGTGGACATCGGGACCAACCTTACCGGGCACGCCCCTCGATGAGACCCAACAGGGTCCGCACCATCACGCCGGTGGCGTCCTGCGGGGTGTAGCCGTACGCGGCCGACTCGTTGAAGGAGGGACCGGCGATGTCGAGGTGGGCCCAGGGGGTCCGCGCGGCGGCGTCGCCCTCCGACCGTCCGGCGTCGACGAATTCGCGCAGGAAGGTGGCGGCGGTCATCATGCCGCCGAAGCGGTCGCCCATGTTGGAGATGTCTGCGACGCGCGAATTGAGCGAGGCGCGCAGCTGCTCCGGCAGGGGCATGCCCCACGCGAGCTCCCCGGCCGCGTCGGCCGCGGCGACGACCTCGTCGCGCAGCGCGTCGTCACCCATGACGCCCGTGTGGCGCACGCCGAGGGCGACCAGCTGGGCGCCGGTGAGGGTGGCCACGTCGAGCAC
>NZ_JBHXFE010000388.1:0-1091 GCF_042722475.1 Streptomyces sp. NPDC127092 | reverse complement strand
GCCGTCCACACCCCCACGGGTGTGCTGCCCGTGGTCTTCAGCCGGGACGAGGACCTCACCCGCTCCCGGATCCCCTTCTCGCTGGCCCTGCCGGCGGTCCTCACCGCGGCCCTGTCCCTCGCGCTCGGTCTGGGCGCGCAGGGCCTGTGGCTGGTCTCGGACACGGCCGCCCAGGGGCTGACGGACACGCATGCGTATGTGGAGGCGGTGATCGGCCGATGAGCCAGGCACACCAGTACGACGACGGCACGCAGGACTTCCGCGACGGCACGGCCAGCGTGTGGTCGTGGCCGCTGCGCCTGGCCGGCTTCGTGCTCTGGTACCTGTGGGCCCTCGTCACGTCCTCGGGCGCGGTCCTGCACGACCTGATCACCCCCGGCGACGACGCCCGCTCGGGCATCGCCCGGGTGCGCACCAGCTGCCGCACGGACCTGCTGCTCGTCGCCGCCGTCGTCTCCGCCTACCGGATCCTCGTGGGGCCCCTGGACGCCGACCGGGCCGTCTCCGGCGACCTGCTCACGTTCAGCGTCACCGGCATGGTCACGCTGTTCGGGGTCCGGGCGGCCAACGTCTTCACGTTCGACCTGGTGCTCATCGCCGCGATCACCGGGTTCCTGACCGGCATGTCCCTGGCCCGCGCGCTGACGCGCGGGCGACGCTGAGGAGGCCATCCCCATGGACACCGCGATGAACGTCATCGGCTCGCTCATGATCGTGCTGGGCGCGCTCGTCTTCCTCGGCGCCGCCCTGGGCCTCGTGCGCTTCCCGGACCCCTACACGCGGATCTCCGCCACCGGCACGGCCGGCGGCGTCGGCATGATCCTGCTCGTGGTCGGGGCCCTGCTCCACATGCCCTCGGTGGCCAATGTGGTCAAGGTCGTGCTGATCGTGGTCCTGCAGCTCGGGTCGGCGTCGGTGGCGACGATGGCCCTGGCCCGTTCGGCCTACCTCACGGGGGTGCCCATGAACCCCGGGCACTACGACGAGCTCGCCGAGGACACCCCGGGGCGCGAGCACGGCGAGCCCGCTCCACACGCGCCGGACGAGGTCTGAGACCGCCCGCACGCGACGTCGGCCCGGCCCGTCCCGTC
>NZ_JBHXFE010000387.1:0-1092 GCF_042722475.1 Streptomyces sp. NPDC127092 | reverse complement strand
GTCCACGAGCCGACGCCGGACGGCCAGGGCCTCCTCGTGCAGCGCGGCGTCGCCCCCCGGCGCGGAGGTCTCGGGGAGGCGGGGGGCGGCGTCGGGGTGCGAGGTGGCGTCCATGGCGTCAGTATGCCAACCGGCCCGGACACCGCAGGCGCGGCGGCGCCGTGCACCGGTGGGATGATGGAGGAATGAAGCTGAGCACCTACACCGACGTCTGCCTGCGCGTGCTGATGACGCTCGCGGCGGCCGAGGGGGAACGGCTCACCAGCCAGCAGATCGCGGACCGGATCCAGGTGCCCTACAACCACGTGATCAAGGCGGTCGCCGAGCTGCGTCGCCGCGGGACCATCGAGGTGCTGCGCGGTCGGCACGGCGGGGCCATGATCGCCGCGGCCGGTCTGGACCAGCGTGTGGGCGAGCTCGTGCGCTCGCTGAGCAGCCGCGACGAGGTGATCGACTGCGCCGGGCGCGACTCCGGGGTGGCGTGCCCCTACGCCGGCGACTGCCGCCTGCGCGGCGCCCTGCACCGCGCACGCGAGGCCTTCCTCGCCGAGCTCGACACCGTGCGGATCCGGGATCTGGTGAGCGCTGGGCCTGTCGGCGGGCCCGTGCTGCTGGGCCTGCCGGAGATCCCCGTGGCGCACTGACGGAACGGGCCGGGGGGCGAGTTCCCGACGGCGACGGCCGGGTGTAATCTGGCAAAATCAGCGCAAGATTCCCCACCGAGGAGACGGAGACCCCCGTGCTGTCCGAGAAGTCCCGCCCCGTCATCGAGGCCACCGCCGCCGTCGTCGCCGAGCACATGCCGGAGATCACGCCCCTGTTCTACGCCCACATGTTCGAGGCCCACCCCGAGCTCCTCGACGGCGTCTTCTCCCGCGCCAACCAGCGCAACGGCGAGCAGGCCCAGGCCCTCGCCGGCTCGATCGTGAAGTTCGCGGTGCACCTGCTCGAGAACCCGGGCACCCTGCCCGAGGCCGTCCTGTCCCGCATCGCCCACAAGCACACCGCCCCCGGCATCGTCGAGGAGCAGTACCCGATCGTCTACGAGAACCTCTTCTGGTTCATCGGCGAGGTGCTCGGTGACGCCGTCAC
>NZ_JBHXFE010000386.1:0-1096 GCF_042722475.1 Streptomyces sp. NPDC127092 | reverse complement strand
ACACAGCACCGCGCTCGCGTGTACGAAGAGCATCGACAGCGGTCCCACCGCCTCCGCCCGGGCGGCGTCGGTGTACATATACACCGACCACCCGGTGGCCCCGCCGGTATGCGAGAAGAACAACGCCACCACAGCCACCGAGATCGCAACCGTGACCCGGACCCGCCAGCGCGATCCGGTATCGACCTCCCCGGTCACCCGACGTTCGATGGCCTCGAACATCGCCCGATACTCGATCAACTCGTCGGTCACAGCAACACTCCTGACATCGGCGCTCCCGCAGTAGGTCGGCCGAACACGGCGAAGAGTTCCCCGGTCGGTCCGGTCCCTCGTGCGCACCCCTTTTCGAGCTCTGTACCGGGTGGACGCCGGTGAATCGGATTCGCGGATCGCCGATTTTTGCCGCCGCCCAGCAGAACAGACGGACAATTGAATGGAAGTGAACAGTCGAGATCAATCCACGCACGTTTGATATGCAAGGAGAAACCGATGACAACATGGACCGTTCCGGTCGAAGGATTGCACTGCCAAGGATGCGTGAACACCGTCACCGAGGAACTGACCAGCCTCGAAGAAGTCAACTCAGTCTCGGTAGACCTCGATACTCACGGAGTATCCCAAGTGACGATCGACGCATCCAAGCAACTGTCCGACGACACCATCCAGGCCGCACTCGCCGAACACGGCAACTTCTCCATCACTCGCGGCTGAACCCCGCACTCTGCCGCAGCAATACCGTTCGAACCCTGGAGACCAGTCAGGCCGTGGCCGCGTCTCACAACCTTGGTTCCCTCGGGGTCCGATCATTTGTCGCGCACTGTGGCACTAGCTGATCACTTGCTTGGTGGACAACGGGTTCTCTCCGCGTGTCGGTCAGGTGGTCGTCGTTGTGGCGGCCATGATTGACAAGGGAGATGACGACGATGCGAGCTTTTCCGGTGCAGATGCCCTCTGGAACGCGGTACTGGACGGTGATCGACGAGGACCTGCTGGTCGTGTTGGTGGCGGATGCATATCTGCGGTATGTGAGGTTCGGGCGTGATGGGGCCGAGTCGACGACCAAGTCGTATGCGGGCGCTGTCGCGTTGTATCTGTC
>NZ_JBHXFE010000385.1:455-1098 GCF_042722475.1 Streptomyces sp. NPDC127092 | reverse complement strand
GGACAAGCAGTACGAGGCGTTCCACCAGGGGATGCTGGACCGCGGCTACTCGGAGGCCGCGGTGAAGGCCCTGTGGGACATCCTGCTGCCCTTCTCGGACTACGCGTTCAACAAGGCGCACTCGGCCGCCTACGGCCTGGTCTCCTACTGGACGGCCTACCTCAAGGCGCACTACCCGGCGGAGTACATGGCCGCGCTGCTCACCTCGGTGGGCGACGACAAGGACAAGCTGGCCATGTACCTCAACGAGTGCCGCCACATGGGCATCACCGTGCTGCCCCCGGACGTGAACGAGTCCCACCTGACCTTCACCCCCGTCGGCCGGGACATCCGCTTCGGCATGGGCGCCGTCCGCAACGTGGGCGCCAACGTGGTCAAGGGCATGGTCCAGGGGCGCGAGGAGAAGGGCTCGTACACGGGCTTCGGCGACTTCCTGGCGAAGGTGCCGCTCGTGGTGTGCAACAAGCGCACCATCGAGTCCATGATCAAGGCCGGCGCCTTCGACTCCCTCGGCTACGCCCGCCGCGCCCTGCTGGCCGTGCACGAGGAGGCCGTGGACGCCACCGTGGCGCAGAAGCGCAAGGAGGACCACGGCGAGTTCACCTTCGACCTGTTCGCGCTCGGCGGCGGCGACGAGGACGAC
>NZ_JBHXFE010000385.1:0-423 GCF_042722475.1 Streptomyces sp. NPDC127092 | reverse complement strand
GGCCCGCCGACGGCGCGATCGTCACCATCGCGGGCCTGATCACCACGCTCGAGCGCCGCATCGCCAAGTCCTCGGGCAACGCGTACGCGCGCTGCGAGATCGAGGACCTCGGCGGCTCGATGGACGTCATGTTCTTCGGCCAGGTGTATGCGCCCATCGCGATGATGCTGGCCGAGGACCTCGTCGTCGCCGTCAAGGGCAGGGTGCAGCGTCGTGACGACGGGTCGGTGTCCCTGTCCGCGATGGAGCTGACCATCCCGGAGCTCTCGGATGGCCCCGGCGGCCCCGTGCGGATCACGCTGCCCGCGTTCAAGGCCACGGAGCAGGTCATGGGCCAGCTGGCGGACGTGCTGCGCACCCACGAGGGCTCCTCGGAGGTGCGGCTGTCCCTGGTGGGCCAGCGTGCCACGCAGGAGTTCCAGC
>NZ_JBHXFE010000384.1:648-1101 GCF_042722475.1 Streptomyces sp. NPDC127092 | reverse complement strand
CCACGTGGGTGGGCGACTGTTCTACCCGCACTCCGTGGAAGTTCTCGGTGATCAGCAGAGCTTCGGCATACACCTCGACGCCGCCGAGTTGGGCCCCGTCACGATGGGCTGGCTGTCCTACGACACCGAGGTCGAGATCGAGACCGGCGAACTCCAGGACTGGTATCAGGTCAATGTGCCGGTGAGCGGCCGGTTGAAGACGAGTTCGGGCGCCGACCGGATCATCGCGACCCCATCGTGTGCCGCCGTGTACCGCGCGGACCGCGGGTCGGTGCTCCAGGGCTGGGGACAGGAGACCCGGCGGATCCTGGGGATGAAGATCGAACGCCGCGCCGTCGAGGAGCAACTCGCACTGCTCCTCGGACGTCCGATCCGCAATCCGATCGCCTTCGACCTCGCGCTGGACATCACCACCGGGCACGGGCAGCAGTGGTGGTCCGTAATGCAGGCCCT
>NZ_JBHXFE010000384.1:0-550 GCF_042722475.1 Streptomyces sp. NPDC127092 | reverse complement strand
CAACTGCGCGACACCGACGCCCTCTTCCGCCACCCGCTACTGCTGGCGCCGCTGACACAGAGCGTGATCGTGTCGCTGCTCCTGGCATCGCGGCACGACTACAGCGAGCAGCTGGCGGCGACCGTCGCCCCCGCCTGCCCGGCGGTGGTCGAGCACGCCAAGCAGTACATCGAGGCGCACGCGGACGAGCCGTTGACCGCCCTCGAGATCGCCGGCGCGGTCGGAGTGAGTCTGCGGGCGCTGCAGCACGGCTTCCAGACGTCGTTGCACACCACCCCGATGCGCTATCTGCGTGACCTCCGCCTGCGGAAGGTCCGGGGCGACCTGCTGGCGGCCGACCCCGAGACGGCAGGCGTCGCCGAAATCGCGTACCGGTGGGGTTTCAACCACCTGGGCCGCTTCGCGGGGCAGTACCGCGAGATGTTCGGCGAAAGCCCCTCTGCGGCTCTGCGTTCTATTACTTCGCGCTGATCAGAACCGGAGGACCGGTTTGATCGACGCACCGCTGGTCATGTCCGCGACAGCGGTGTTGATGTCGTCGAAACTGTAG
>NZ_JBHXFE010000383.1:0-1102 GCF_042722475.1 Streptomyces sp. NPDC127092 | reverse complement strand
CCGCCGGACTGCGCGGCCTGGACCACCTCGCCGTAGCGGGCCGGGTCCACCACGATCGCCACGGACGCGTGGTTCTTCGCGGCCGCGCGCACCATGGACGGCCCGCCGATGTCGATCTGCTCGACGACGGCGTCCTCCGCGGCGCCCGAGTTCACGGTGTCCACGAACGGGTAGAGGTTCACGACGACGAGGTCGAACGGCTCCACCTCGAGCTCGCGCAGCTGGGTCACGTGGTCCTCGCGACGACGGTCGGCCAGGATGCCCGCGTGCACGCGCGGGTGCAGCGTCTTCACGCGGCCGTCCAGGCACTCCTGGAACCCGGTGACCTCGGCGACCTCGGTGACGGGCACACCGGCGGCGGCGATGCGCTGGGCGGTGGAGCCGGTCGAGACGATCTGCACGCCCGCGGCGTGGAGCCCTGTGGCGAGCTCCTCGAGGCCGGTCTTGTCGTACACGGAGATCAGGGCCCGCTTCAGGGGCACCGTGTCCAGGACGGTGGTGGTGGTGGGCTGGGCAGAGGTCACGAGGGGGCGCTCCTTCGAGGGGGTCCGGGTGCGTCCCCCAGCATAGGCCGGGCCGCATAATGGCCCAGGCGTCCGCGTGACGGACCGCCCCCACTCCACCCGACGAACGGGAGCCGACCATGTCCTCCGCCACCCCGCCCCGCCCCAGCGCCGACGGCGCGCACCCCGGGCCCGCACCCGACGACGTCGCCCTGCCCACCGGCGAGGCGGTCGTCCAGGAGCTGCCGTGGCGCTGGTCCGTCCAGGGACGCATCTTCCTGATCGGCGGCCTGGGCTTCATGTTCGACGCATGGGACGTCACGCTCAACGGCGTGATGATCCCGCTGCTGCGCGAGGAGTGGGCCCTGGACAAGGCCGACGCCGCGTGGATCGGCACCGCCAACCTCATCGGCATGGCCGTGGGCGCGTTCCTGTGGGGCACCATCGCGGACCGCATCGGGCGCAAGGCGGCGTTCGCGTGGACGCTGGCGATCTTCTCCGTGTTCACGATCGCGGGCGCGCTGACGGACTCCCTGCTGTGGTTCGCGCTGTTCCGGTTCGTGGCCGGCATGGGCCTGGGCGGCACGATCCCCGTGGAC
>NZ_JBHXFE010000382.1:0-1103 GCF_042722475.1 Streptomyces sp. NPDC127092 | reverse complement strand
AGGATCCGGTGATGGGGTTCTGCTGGGCCATCTCAGTGCCCCTTCTTGGTCGAACGGGCCTCGAACCGGCGGGCCAGCAGGGACAGCGGCACGGTGATCACGAGGTAGAACAGGCCGGCCACGAGGATCGGCGTCATGCCGGCGTCGAGGGCGGAGATGCCGTCGCGACCGAACTTGGTGAGCTCGTACTCGTGCGCGGCCAGGCCGAGCACGTAGACCAGCGAGGAGTCCTTGGTCAGGAGGATGACCTCATTGGTGAGCGGCGGCAGCACGATGCGGAACGCCTGGGGGATCACGATGGTGACCATGGCCCGCCACGTCGGCATGCCGAGGGACCGGGCCGCCTCCATCTGGCCGCGGGGCACCGCCTGCAGGCCGGCACGCAGGGTCTCGGCGATGTACGCGGCCGAGACCATGCCCAGGGCCACCATCACGACGACGGGGATCGGCCAGGACACCCCGAACGCGAAGGGCACCCCGTAGCCGAAGGCGAGGAACACCAGCAGCGCGGGGACGCCGCGGAAGAACTCCACGTAGGCGGTGGCCAGCCACCGGTACGGGCCGAACGAGCTCAGGCGCATGAGCGCGAGCACGATGCCGCCCAGCAGGCCGACGACGAACGAGGTGACCGTGTAGAACAGCGTGTTGCCCAGCCCCACGAGGATCACGTTGGGGAACATCGGGGCCACGGCGGGGAAGTTCAGGACGTTCTCGGCGAGCGCGCCCCAGTCGATGAGGACGGCCAGGACGACGAGGGCGAGGACGAAGACGGCCGCCTGGATGATCAGGGACAGCCGACGACGGCGGCGCGCGCGGCCGGGCTTCATGGCCGGTGCCGGCGAGACGGGGGCCTGCGTGCTCATCGGTAGTCCTCCTGTGCCTGACCGAACCAGCGCTCCTGGAGCTCGGCCACGGTGCCGTCGTTGCGCAGCTCCTGCAGCGCGCGGTTCACGGCGGAGCCGAGCTGCGCCTTCTGCGGGCCGACCGCCATGCCGAGCTGCTCGCCCGTGGGCAGCGACTCGACCACCTCGAAGCGATCGTCGTCCTTGAGGGAGTAGAGCAACACGGACTGGTTGCCCAGGGCGGCGTCCACGGTGCCGGCC
>NZ_JBHXFE010000381.1:0-1103 GCF_042722475.1 Streptomyces sp. NPDC127092 | reverse complement strand
CCCTGGTACCCGGGAGGCCGCGACCGGTCTGCCGGTTCCAGAGTCGATCACACGGAGTGTGAAATCGCCGGGTCCCAGGCCATAGGCAGCGCCGGTTCGGGCTCGACCACGCCGGTGTGCGCGTACCGTCCCCAAGTCCTGCGCAGCGTCTTGCCGAGCAGCTCGACCTCGCCCCACTCGGTGTCACCGAGCATCGGAGAGCCTTCCCATGCCTCGCGTGTTCCGAGGAGCAACGGCGGCTCCACGCAGTGTGTTGCCCCGTAGCGAGACCCACGGGGCCGCCAATCGAGGCGGTAGGTAGACGCCCGAGCACCCGCTTGGACCAGGCGATCTCTGAATTCGCTCAGCGGTTCAGCAAGCATTCTGTGCGTTATCTCGACCGTGTCGGGCCCGGGACGGGTGAACGCCGATACATCGTCGGCGTTCCAGCCGCAGATCACATCGAGATCCTGCACGTTCTCGCTGAAGCTCGCTCCCAGCACCGGGAGGGGATCAGTGCCCGAGACTGGAGAGAAGGGTGGCGCCCCGACGGGGCCGGATCGTTCCGCCCAGACGGCCGCGGTCTTACGTTGCGCATCGAGCAGTGCAGCGACACTGGCAGTTCGAGGGTCTCCCCCAACGTTCTCGGCGAATATCCTTCCGACGTCCTCCGCTAACTCGCGCGGTCGGACGACGTCCGGTCCCGGGCCGCTCTGCATGATCGCGCGGGTGAACAGCCCGCACGCGTCCGGGATCTCCATCAGCAGCCAGATCGAGACCGCTCCGGCGGACTGGCCGAAAACGGTCACGTTTCCCGGGTCGCCTCCATACCTCGCGATGTTCGCCTTCACCCAGCGCAGGGCCTCCACTTGGTCGTAGAGCCCGAGGTTTCCACTGCTGACGCCGTCCAGGCACAAATACCCGAACACGCCGAGTCGATAGTTGACGCTGACCACCACGACGTCGGCTTCCGCGGACAGCGAGCTGCCGTCGTACCAGTCCATCAGTCCCGCAGCGCTGTTGAACGCGGCGCCGTGGAGGAAGACCATGACCGGTCGGGCGTCGGCATCATGTCCGGGTGTCGCGATCGACAGGTTTTGGGCAAACTTCGCCTTGGATAAGGT
>NZ_JBHXFE010000380.1:0-1104 GCF_042722475.1 Streptomyces sp. NPDC127092 | reverse complement strand
GAACTACACGACGTCGCCTGGGCAGCCCGGAACGTCCACGACGCCAACCACTGGACCATCGACGAACTTCAAGCCCATCTCGATGGCGAACTCGACCGTGCCAAGGACCGCGCCCGCGACGCCGGACACAGCGAAGCACAGATCGACTCGGCCGCGCGTACCGATCCTGACCTGGACATGAAAGCGCTCCGCCAACACTCGGCCACCTTGCTCGAGACGGTGCGGAACCTCTCCGCCGATCCCGCCCTCACACCTGCTCAGGCAGGCACCCTCTGCGCGGCCGCCGACCGGGCAGAAGATGCCGTCGCCGAACTCGCGGCACACAGCGGCCTCCCACCAACCGCTCCTGCGCTCGACCGCACCGCCAACATTGAGCGGGACGTCACCGCTGCCGTCCGACTCGCTGCCAACGACTTCCCGGACCCGGCCCGATCCGTGCTCACCACACCGCCCCGAACCTCACCGACCCACATCCCTGAACCAACTCGGACAACCGGGCTTTCCTCCGTACAAAGCCACGACCACGGCCGGTAACCACTCACCAGCGAAGGGGATCAACATCATGGACAACCACGACGAGATCAGCAACATCACCCGCGAGACGGGGGCCATCTTCCGAGTCGGGATGCAGGCTGCCTCTCGGCTGGCCGAGCAAATGGCCCGAACTCGGGAAGCGGAACGGCGACGGGCAGAACAGAAGAGCACACAGGCCACCCGAGAGCTCGAGCAGCGGCTGAACAGTGAACGTGCCGCCGCAGAGTCACAGCTTCGAGCCGTTCTCGACGACCAATGGTGGGACCGCGCCGACAGCGGTCAGATCGCAGACAACTATCAGAGCGCCCGGGCCTGGCAGAACGAGTCACCCGCCGCCGCGCGCGCCGCCGAACGAATCGAAGGAGAGGTCAAACGCCGCTACGGTATCGACCCGTCCACCGCAGTCGACCGCGACGCGATCGACCGCCTGCTGCGTGAAGCCGAAGCCCGCCGCAACCGCGAAAAGGACGAACACGACAACGCACGCACCGACGATCTGACCGCATCCGCCCTGATTGCCGAAGCCGACCGCGCCGATCGAGCCGAGCAAGAACAGGCCACACTCGATCC
>NZ_JBHXFE010000379.1:696-1105 GCF_042722475.1 Streptomyces sp. NPDC127092 | reverse complement strand
CACTGAGGCCACCCGAGCCGTTTCCCGCCGAACGCCCACCAGACGACCGGCCGTCCTGAGGCACTGTGCGCCACCGCGGATCCCCTGGAAACCGCCGCAACCCGAATCACGTGTCGGTCAAATGCCCGTGGAAGCCGAGGGGAAGAAACCGGCAAGGAAAGCTGTGGTCATCCGCACACTCCCCGCGGATACATACCCCTAGGGGTATAGTTCGTGTCGTTACGATCAGCGGTACCCAAGGAGGACCCCATCATGTGTTATCCAGTTACGTGCTCCGACTGCGGAAAGACCACCTGGGGAGGCTGCGGTGCGCACGTCGACGGCGTCATGAAGGCCGTGCCCGAATCCCAGCAGTGCACCTGCCAGGACAATGCCACTCCCCCGGCGAAATCCGGATTCTTCGGCACAC
>NZ_JBHXFE010000379.1:0-686 GCF_042722475.1 Streptomyces sp. NPDC127092 | reverse complement strand
CGCCCTGACCTCCGGCTACCGTGCACTCGGAGATGCCGTCGATGTACTGCTGCGGTTGACCGGGCACGCCGCCTGGTGGTCACCGGCCTGGCTGCGCAAGGTCCTACCGACCATCAGCTTCTCTCACTGAGCGCCGGGGTCGTGTCCGCCACGGGGGTGGGGCATTACACAATGCACCCACCTCACCGGTGGTACCCCCAGGGGTATACTGATATCAGGTCTCAGGAAAGGAACCATGATGGTCGGCGACGAAGACAGCATTGCATTGGTACTCAACCGGCTCCGCCGGGCCCACGGGCAACTCGCCGGGGTGATCTCGATGATCGAGCAGGGACGCGACTGCAAGGACGTCGTCACCCAACTCGCCGCGGTCTCCCGCGCCCTGGACAAAGCCGGGTTCAAGATCGTCGCCACCGGGCTGCGGGAATGCCTCACCGGCGAGGCGGCCGAGGAAGGCAAGGAACCGATGACCGAGGCCGAACTCGAGAAGCTGTTCCTCGCCCTCGCCTGAGGCCCTGTCCGGCGCCCCTACCTCCGTTCGACGTCGGGCGACAGGCGACCATGACCGACGCGACCCGCCGGCGCGGCTGGACGATGACCGGCGCAGGACGCCACCGATCAGCCCTTGCTTCACAGAAAGGCAGAAGGCGCTCATGACACTCGCACTCTCGACCACCCTGCACACC
>NZ_JBHXFE010000378.1:0-1105 GCF_042722475.1 Streptomyces sp. NPDC127092 | reverse complement strand
AAACCAGCCAGTGCATCGGCCTGTTGGAATCCGGTCAGCTGGATCACGATCGCGGCCGTGATCACGCCGAGCGAACCGAGAGCGTCATTGAGAACCTCGAGGAACGCGGCACGCATGTTGAGGCTCGAGTCCTTGCCTCCGGCCAGGATGAGGATCGCGGCGATGTTCGCGACCAGGCCGATCACACCGAAGATGAGCAGCTCTCCTGAGGGGACGTCCGGGGGGTCGGTTAGTCGCGAGATACCCTCGACGGCGGTGTAGGTGCCGACCACGATCAGGAGCGTGGCCTGGGCCAAGGCTGCCAGTACCTCGATGCGAGCGAATCCCCAGGTTCGGCTGCTGCTGGCCGGGCGCAACATCATGGTCGCCGCGATCAGCGCGACCAGCAGTCCGGAGGCGTCGACGAGGGCGTGCGCCGTGTCCGTGAGCAGGGCAAGACTTCCGGTGACGACGCTCCCGATCGCTTGCGCGAGCACGATGACGGAGGTGATGGCGAAGGCGATGGCGAGTCGCGTCCGGGCGGTGCTCGACCCGCTGCCGCCGTGCGAATGGTCGTGTCCTGAGCTCATCAGAGGTCCCCGTCCTCGAGGTTCTCGTGATCGCGGTGGTTCTTCAGGGAGAGGGTGGTCCCGGAGGTGTCGAGCAGGTCGTCCGCCACCTCGAGCAGGCCCTTTAGTCGGGGCAGATCGGCGAGGGTGAACCAGGAAGCGCGGCCTTCAGTGCGCGCGGTGACCAGACCGCAGTCGCGCAGGCACGAGAGATGCTTGCTGACGGTCGACTGGGCAAGGTGCATGTGTTCGACAAGGTCGCGAACTCGGTGCTCACCGGTCGAGAGGTGCTGGAGGAGAGCCAAGCGTGTGGGTTCGGCGAGGGCATGGAAGAGCGCGGCATGACTGTCTGCCACCTCGAACTGAGGCTCGGCCGGGATCGCATCAATCGTCATATGGCGATGATATCGCCATTTGGGGTTCCGTAAAGGGGTGGGACGGGACGAGTCGATCCTGATAGACGCGCGAAGGGGTCGCTCGTGGCACGTCGATACACTCGATGTGAAGCGCCCTGGGTTTCGTTCCGAGGTCAGGACGCAACGGGCGCTGAATCCTGG
>NZ_JBHXFE010000377.1:0-1108 GCF_042722475.1 Streptomyces sp. NPDC127092 | reverse complement strand
ACATCAGGTGGGTGCCGCGCGCGGATTCGATCGCCCGTGAGGTCGCCAGGAACACCAGGTCCTCGTGCCACTGGAGCCACGGACGCGCGGCGCCGGCGCCCCGGTGCGCATCCGCGTCGGCGGGCGACTCCACGGCCTCCACACCGCATCGGGCCCAGGACTCGATCACCTCCGCCCGCTCGTCTCCCGTGAGGCCGCTGACCGTCACAGCATCGAGTCCGGCGCCGATGCGCAACGCGATGGTCTCGCGCATGGCTTCGTCCTCCCCCTGGGTGCCGGGCATGGCTCACCCCTTCCATCCCGTGGCCGTCCGGTCAGTGTACTGAGCGCCGTGCCGACGGCCACGAGGCCGCCCCACCGGACGGCACGGGTCCTCGCCAGACGCTCTCTATACTCGTCACAGGTTCTCGGGCGCTGGGTGCGCCCTCCATCCGAGCTGAGGGAGGAGCCCGCATGGCAGCCCAGTCGCCCACGGCGGCGGTGACCGTGGTGATCCCGCACTACGGCGATCCGGCCCCCACCCTCGCCCTCGTCGACCGCCTGCTGAGCGATCCCGGAGACGCGCTGGCCGCCGTCGTGGTCTCGGACGACGCCTCGCCCACCCCGTACCCCGAGGCGCACGATCCGCGTCTGACCGTGGTGCGCCGCGAGCGCAACGGCGGGTTCGGGGCGAACGTGAACACCGGCCTGGCCGCGGTCACCACCGAGCTGGCCCTGGTCCTCAACTCGGACGCGGAGATCACGGGGGCGCAGATCGACGCGCTGGTGGTTGCGGCCGCTCCGTATCAGCCGGCCGTGGTCAGTCCGCAGGTCGTCAACGGGGACGGCACGCCGCAGTGGTCCGGGCGGCACTTCCCCACGGTGCTGCACCAGACCGTCGAGTGGCTGACTCCGCTGGCCCGCTTCCGCCACCTGGACGTGCTCCACGAGGCCGTGGGGCACGACGTCGCGGCGGCCCGGTCCGTCTCGCCCGTGGCGGTCGACTGGGTGATGGGCGCTGTGCTGCTCCTGCCGATGGCGCAGGTCCGCGCCGTCGGCGGGTTCGACGAGGAGTACTTCATGAACGCCGAGGAGGTCGATCTGCAGCGCCGCCTGCGCGAGCACGGTG
>NZ_JBHXFE010000376.1:476-1108 GCF_042722475.1 Streptomyces sp. NPDC127092 | reverse complement strand
GAGTAGGTAGGCGCGGGAGTCACCGATGTGGACCAGCCCGAGCTTGTTGCCGGAGAACAGGATTGCGGTGAGCGTGGTGCCCATGCCGTCGAGTTCGGGGTCCTCCTCGACGTGGTCGGCGATGGAGTCGTTGCCCTCCCGGGTGGCGGCCTCGAGCTTGCCGAGCAGATCTTCGCCGGGCTCGTCGTCGTCGAGATGCGCGAGGGCCGCGATCATCAACTGCGACGCGACCTCACCGGCCGCGTGACCGCCCATGCCGTCCGCGAGCGCCAGCAGGCGGGCACCGGCATACACGGAATCTTCGTTGTTGGAACGGACAAGGCCACGGTCGCTGCGGGCGGCATAGCGGAGTACGAGGGTCACGGGCGCAACTCGATTACCGTTTTGCCGACCCGTACGGGGGTACCGAGCGGCACGCGGACAGATGTGGTGACCTTGGCGCGATCCAGGTACGTGCCGTTGGTCGAGCCGAGGTCTTCGACGTACCAGTCGGCGCCTCGCGGGGAGAGCCGAGCGTGGCGGGTGGAGGCGTAGTCGTCGGTGAGAACGAGGGTGGAGTCGTCGGCCCGTCCGATGAGGACGGGCTGGGTGCCGAGAGTGATGCGCGTGCCGGCGAGGCCGCCCTGCGTCAC
>NZ_JBHXFE010000376.1:0-466 GCF_042722475.1 Streptomyces sp. NPDC127092 | reverse complement strand
GGAAACCTGCTCGTGCGAGTTGCAGAATCAAACCTTGCACTGCAGTCCACCTCCTTCTGTGGCGGGAACGTTCGAGGTTCCAGCGTCTTTTTCTGGCAGCATCATATGGGCAACCCGCACCCTGGGATCAGGATACGGACAGCCCACAACGATACGGAGTCCCCACCGTGTTACGTCCGACACGGGCTCCGACGCGATGTCGGTCGAGTATCGAAGCCGTCTCGGTTGGGTCTCGGTGAGGCAGTTCGGGGTCGGGTATCGGCGGAATCTACTCGGAGTCCTAACTCGGTGGTGCCTCAGAGGATTCGGACCAGGATCTCCGAATGACCCGCCCGGATGATGTCTCCGTCGGCCAGCTGCCAGTCCTGCACGGGGGCACCGTTGACGGTGGTTCCGTTGGTGGAGCCGAGGTCGGACAGCATCGCGACCTGTCCGTCCCAGCGAATGTCGATGTGGCGGCGCGACA
>NZ_JBHXFE010000375.1:0-1109 GCF_042722475.1 Streptomyces sp. NPDC127092 | reverse complement strand
GTGGATCATCACGGGGCGCTGACGGGTGCCGTCGGCGGCCTGGTACTCGAGGTCGAAGCGTTCGGGCAGGTTGAAGTCCAGCTGGATGGTGGACATCTGCCAGGTGCGGCCGATGGCGTCCCGGGCCTGGACCGAGATCTTCGGGCCGTAGAACGCGGCGCCGCCCGGATCCGGGACGAGCTGCAGACCGGAGGCATCCGCGACCTCGGCGAGGGTGCGGGTGGCCTCCTCCCAGATCTCGTCGGAGCCGACGAACTTCTCCGGGTCCTTCGTGGAGAGCTCGAGGTAGAAGTCGTTGAGGCCGTAGTCCTTGAGCAGGTCGAGGACGAAGTTGAGCGTGGTGGTCAGCTCCTCCTTCATCTGCTCGCGGGTGCAGTAGATGTGGGCGTCGTCCTGGGTCATGCCGCGCACGCGCGTGAGTCCGTGGACCACGCCGGACTTCTCGTACCGGTACACGGAGCCGAACTCGAACAGCCGCAGCGGCAGCTCACGGTAGGACCGGCCGCGGGAGCGGTAGATCAGGTTGTGCATGGGGCAGTTCATCGGCTTGAGGTAGTAGTTCTGCCCCTGGCGGGTGATCTCGCCGGTCTCGGGATCACGGACCTCGTCGATGTGCATGGGCGGGAACATGCCGTCCGCGTACCAGTCGAGGTGGCCGGACACCTCGTAGAGGTGCTGCTTGGTGATGTGCGGGGTGTAGACGAACTCGTAGCCGGCCTCGGTGTGGCGCCGACGGGAGTAGTCCTCCATCTCCTTGCGGATGATGCCGCCGCGCGGGTGGAACACGGGCAGGCCGGAGCCGAGCTCGTCCGGGAAGGAGAAGAGATCCAGCTCGGCGCCGAGCTTGCGGTGGTCGCGGCGCTCGGCCTCGGCGAGGCGCTCCTGGTAGGCCTTGAGGTCGTCCTTGCTGGCCCCCGCGGTGCCGTAGATGTGCTGCAGCTGCTTGTTCTTCTCGTTGCCGAGCCAGTAGGCGGCGGCGGAGCGGGTGAGCGCGAAGCCGTTGCCGATGAGCTTGGTGGAGGGCAGGTGCGGGCCGCGGCAGAGGTCGCACCACACGGCGTCGCCGGTCTTGCGGTCCACGTTGTCGTAGATGTTGATCTCCCCGGCCC
>NZ_JBHXFE010000374.1:723-1110 GCF_042722475.1 Streptomyces sp. NPDC127092 | reverse complement strand
GGGTGGAGAGGTGGATGAGCGGCAGGCCGGCGAGGGGCTGCGTGTGGAGGCGGGGTCCGGCGACGTCCACGAGGGCGGGCGCCATGATCAGGGAGACGCCGCGCTCCTGCAGCTCCCAGCCCAGTCGGCGGACGTCCCCGGGGACGAACGAGTGGCCCGAGGTGATCACCACGGCTTCGACGTCGCGCACCTCCACGAGGGCGACCACGTCCTCCACGGTGTCCAGGTCCGTGGAGACCGGTATCGGGAGGTAGTCCTCCTGCCGGGTCTTGTATCCGGGGAGGGCCGCCGCCACGGGGGCATAGCCGGCGCCGGCCTCGGAGTCGAGGGTCTGGAAGATGTGCCGGACCGCCTTCGGGCCGCCGACGAGCAGGAGCCGCCGCCGGA
>NZ_JBHXFE010000374.1:0-713 GCF_042722475.1 Streptomyces sp. NPDC127092 | reverse complement strand
ACAAGGAACCGGCCCAGCAGGAGCAGGAGCACGCCCAGCGGCAGAGCCAGGCCCACGTAGCCGCGCGCCACTTCGAGACCTGCCGCATAGGCGAGGATCGCGACGGTGCCGAAGAGGTAGAGGGTGCCCTGCAGAACCCGCTTGTACTCCTCGCTGCCCACCCCCAGGATCCGGATGTCCCGGGAGCCCTGGATGGTCAGCGCGAGCACCCAGGCCGCGCTCAGCGCGAGGCTGATGACGCTGTAGTCGATGACTTCGGCGCCGGGGAGGGTGGTGCGCCGCGGTCCGCCGAAGCGGAGCTGGGCCGAGACGAAGGTGGCGAGCAGGACGGCGACCACGTCCACGATGAGGACGAGCAGCGGAAGGCCCCGCTCCCAAGGCCGGCCCAGGACACGGCCGCGGGCGGTCGAGCCCATGCGGAGCGCGGTCGACTCATCACCGGGACTCCCGATCACGCTCTGCTCCTCCGTCCTGACGTGGGGGGATGGTCCACGTCGTGGGGGTCGGGCATGGTGCTGTGCCCCAGCCCTCGATTATAGGGCGGAGACAGCAGCCGGCTGTGACACCTGCCGCATTCTCCTGTGAGCCCCCGCCGGTCAGTCCCCTTCGGCGAGTTCGGCAGCCTGCAGCCACTCCTCCTCCAGGACGTCCAGCTGCGCGTCGAGGTCCTTCAGGTCGGCGGAGGCCGCGGTGAGGGCGTCGAAGTCCTGCGC
>NZ_JBHXFE010000373.1:585-1110 GCF_042722475.1 Streptomyces sp. NPDC127092 | reverse complement strand
CCGATCGGGTCCGCCGTCTACGCGCTACCGCCCGGAACCCCGCCGGACGGCTATCTCGGCCAAACCCTGCTCGACGCCCGCAACTGACCTCGGTCGGCCGATCAGGGTGCCGTAGGAGACGCCGGGCATGGAGCCGAATCCGTCGAAGCCCAACCTGAGCTGGCTATTTGCGGGGAATCGAGTCCCCTCTGCGGGCACCGAGTACGAGGGTGCGTGGTATGTCATCAGCTTGACCTACAGAGATTGTCCACATAATCGAGGCGGACGGCGACACCGAAGCGGTGGAGGCTTTGGTGCAGTGCCAGCGCCACTCGTTCGACTACCAGGCCCGCACGCTGCTGGCTGACCGGAAGGAGAAGGCTACCCGCGCGGAACGCACCGCCCCGTACGCCGAGGCCGGGTTCACCGTGCTCGACAGCGACCCCGGTTTCCGCGACGACTCGAAGATCCACTGGCGGTACATCGCCACCGCGGAGGACGCCGAGGTGGACCCGCGCGCACATCACCGAGGAGCAGGTGCGGCAA
>NZ_JBHXFE010000373.1:0-575 GCF_042722475.1 Streptomyces sp. NPDC127092 | reverse complement strand
AGGGTGACATCGACTGGGACACTTTCGACGACCCGGACGTCGAACCGGAGGAAGGACTGCGGCACGCGAACTCGGTCGAGGAACGCGACGTGTACGTACCGCAGTTCTACCTCCTCGACGTGCTGCGTGCCGAGGAGGCCGGTCTAGTCCCGGCCAACGGCGGCCGCTACCAGTTCAACCGTGCGATTCAACTTGCCGGGTTCAACCCGACCAACCCGCTGCCGGAGGACGAGGAAGCCCGGGAGGCCGCACTCCTGGCGGCTGAGGAGGCCAAGCGGGTGCAGCGTCGCCGGGTACGGGAGCTGAACAAGTTGGCCGAGTCCGCTACCGACGTGAGGCGTGAGTTCATCCGCGAGATGCTGTCGGCGAACAAGCCTCCGAAGAACGCGGCCACGTGGACGGCGATGATGGTCGCGCTCGCACCGCACCAATTGTCGGAGTTCCACTCGTCCGATCTGCTGCCGGAGTTGATGGGTGACAAGACCTGGACGACGTACGACGCGAAGAAGAAGACCGCGGCGGCAGCACGGGCGGCCGCCAAGTCCCGGGCCTGACTGCTCCCCTCCACGTTCACT
>NZ_JBHXFE010000372.1:610-1110 GCF_042722475.1 Streptomyces sp. NPDC127092 | reverse complement strand
GCCAGCATCTGCTCGACGCGCCACAGGGGCGGGCCGGAGGCGAGGCCCTCGACCAGCGGCTCGAACCAGCCCTGGACGTCCCGGATGCGGGAGGCCTCGGCGATCCGACCCTCGGCGATCCACGCCTTGATCCGCAGTCGGCCGGCATGGAGCGCGCCGACGGCCATCATGAACGGGGACTCCTCCCCGAGGGCGGCCTCCACGCAGGCCTGCTCCATGAGGTCCGCGACGGCCCGCTGATAGTCCTCATGGGAGGCGAACACGGCGTCCTCGAACGGGGATCCATAGGCCAGGATGTCCAGGAAGCGGCGGCCGGGGGCGTACCGCTGGAGGAGCTCCTCGGCGTGCGCGGAGGTCACGGGGGCGCCGCGGCCGGCCTCCTCGAGCTGGCCGACGAGCTCCCCGAGGAATCGGCGCGCCTCGACGGGGCCGCCGAGGATCTCGGGCTGGGCCCGGACGAGCGTGGCGTAGTAGTGCCGGACCACGTCGCGGTGCAGCAG
>NZ_JBHXFE010000372.1:0-600 GCF_042722475.1 Streptomyces sp. NPDC127092 | reverse complement strand
GGCCAGAGGTGCTCGGCGAGGTCCAGGGCCCCGTGCCGGGCGGCGAGGGCGTCCACGGCGGCGTCGGAGAGGTAGCTGAGGGTGACGCCGCGGGGCACGAAGGCGTCCACCTCGGCCTTGGGCAGGTACGGGATGCCGCGGCGGGACATCAGGTGCAGGCGCGGCTCGTCCCCCGACGGCTCGTACCGCAGGGCCCGGCCGGGTCCGTCGCCGGTGCGGCGGTACACCCCGCCCCGGCCCTGGGTGAGCTGGGCCAGCAGGTCGAACGCGTTCAGGCCCATGCCCCGCACGAGGACGTCCGCCCCGGCCTCCACGGTCTCCCAGTCCACGTCCGAGGGGATCTGCGGGCCCTGGTAGTGCAGCTCGTCCCTGCCCCGCGCGGCGGCGGCCATCCGGTTCTGGCCGGGGCTGAGCTCCGCCGGCTGATGGCCCAGGCAGAGCACGACGGCGTCCGCGTCGAGCGCGGAGACCGCACCGTCGGCGTCCCGCAGCTCCAGGCGGGCGCCGCCGTCGGGCCGGGGGTGCAGGGCGGTGGCCTCCGCGCGGTGCTCGACGACCTCGACGACCTCGGGGCGGGCGCGCAGCCCCGCGACGACGTCC
>NZ_JBHXFE010000371.1:676-1112 GCF_042722475.1 Streptomyces sp. NPDC127092 | reverse complement strand
GGGTGGGGGGTGTGGGGGTGGGGGGGGGGGCGGTAGGGGTCGAGCACGGAGGTCGCGGGGTCGGTTCCCGCCCGCACGGTGCCGGCCTGGTGGGAATTGACCTCGATGCCGGTGCCCTGGCTGAAGACGAACGGATAGCCGATCTTCCGGAGGATCTTGCGCACCTCGCGGACGAGGACCTCGTGGGCGCGAGTGTTGTTGGGGGTCCAGGCGATCTGGATGTTCCCCTCTTCGGTCAGGGTGACGCGGTTGTGCGGATCGGGCAGGTCCTCGGTGAACAGCCACCAGTCCATGCTGCGGGCGGTGGCCTGGCTCAGCGCCCACTTGGGGATCAGCGGTCGTTGGCCCTTGATCATCTCACCCTGCAACTTGCCGATGAGTTGCACGTGCCCCAGCGGGTAGGGGTGGTCATCGGTGCCGTGAGTGTAGAAATCGT
>NZ_JBHXFE010000371.1:0-666 GCF_042722475.1 Streptomyces sp. NPDC127092 | reverse complement strand
CAACGTCTTCTGGAACTCGGACGTGTTCTTCTTCAGCGGGTTGATGCCGACCATGATGGAGTTGTTGTGCACCATGTAGTTTCGTCCGACCATGCCGGACGAGTTGGCGAGACCGTCCGGGTGCGCGGCGTTCGCCGACCGGAGCAGCAGTGCCGCCGAGTTGACGGCCCCACAGGACACCACCACGGTGCGGGCGTCGACGACGACTTCGGTACCGCGGTGCCGAAGTCGTACGCCGGTGGCCTGTTTCCCGCTCTCGTCGGTGAGCACGCGCTCGGCGTACGCGTTGGTCAGCAGTTCCACCGAGCCGGACGCGACGGCCGGCCGGACACAACGCACATCCGCGTCCGACTTCGCCAGCAACCGGCAGGGGAATCCGTCGCAGGTCTGACATCGGATGCAGCCGCCGCCATCCCGCAGGTCGATGCCCAGTGGGATGTTCGACGGCGTGTACCCGAGACGCCGCAGTGCGTCGGCTGCCTCCTGCACCGGTGGCTCGTGTCCGATCGCCGGGTAGGGAAACGGTTCGTCGCGGGGAAGGGTCGGGTCGTCGGTGTGATCGCCGTGGACCCGGTACACCTCTTCCGCCCGTGCGTAATACGGAGCGAAGTCGTCGTACGAGAACGGCCACTCGGGAGATTCGCCGGCCTCGTGTTGCGTCGACCG
>NZ_JBHXFE010000370.1:490-1114 GCF_042722475.1 Streptomyces sp. NPDC127092 | reverse complement strand
GGACAGGTCCGTGGCGCCCTGCTCGAGCAGGGCCTCGATGAGCTGCACGGGGTTGCCGGAGAGCCCGAAGCCGCCGACGGCCAGGGACGCGCCGTCCGGCACGTCCGCCACCGCCTCGGCGGGCGTGGCCACGGTCTTGTCGAGAGCCATGTCCGGGGTCCTTTCTGTCAGGGGCGGTCTGTCAGCGGAAGAGGATCAGGGCCTCGCCCTGGCCGCCGCCGCCGCAGAGCGAGACGGCCGCGCGGCCGCCGTCGCGCCGGTCGAGCTCGAGGGCGGCGTGCAGGGCCAGCCGGGCGCCGGAGGCGCCGATCGGGTGGCCCAGGGCGATGGCGCCGCCGTGGATGTTGGTCTTCTCGTGCGGGTAGCCGAGGTCGCGCAGGGACTGCACGGCCACCGCGCCGAACGCCTCGTTGATCTCGATGAAGTCAAGGTCGGCCACGTCCCAGCCCTGCTTCCGCACCGCCGCGGCGATCGCGTCCGAAGGCTGCGAGTGCAGCTGCGAGCTGTCCGGGCCGGCGGTCTGGCCGGGTGCGCCCACCGTGGCGAGGATCGTCAGGCCCTTCTCCTCGGCGAAGGCCCGCGAGGTCACCACGAGGGCGGCGGCGCCGTCGGACAGGGGCGAGG
>NZ_JBHXFE010000370.1:0-480 GCF_042722475.1 Streptomyces sp. NPDC127092 | reverse complement strand
GCCGTGATGGTGCCGTCCTTCGCGAACGCCGGGCGCAGGGCGCCCAGCGACTCGGCGGTCGTGTCCGGGCGGACCCCTTCGTCCTGGGAGACGACCAGCGGGTCGCCCTTGCGCTGCGGGATCTCCACCGGGGCGATCTCGCCCTCGAAGACGCCCTCGGACTGGGCCCGGGCGGCCCGCTGGTGCGAGGCCGCGGCGACCTCGTCCTGCTCGGCGCGGGCGATGTTCCGCTCGCCGTTGCCGGACTCGGTCAGCTCGCCCATGGCCTCGTGGCTCAGGGAGTCGGTGAGGCCGTCCCACGCGACGGCGTCGAGCATGGTGGCCGGGCCGTACTTGAAGCCCTTGCGCGCGCCGGGCAGCAGGTGCGGGGCGTTGGTCATGGACTCCTGACCGCCGGCCACCACCACGTCCGCCTCGCCGAGGCGGATGAGACGGGCGGCGTCGATCACGGCGGTGAGGCCGGACAGGCACACCTTGTTG
>NZ_JBHXFE010000369.1:0-1114 GCF_042722475.1 Streptomyces sp. NPDC127092 | reverse complement strand
AGGTCGCCTCCCGCCGCCGCGACCTCATCGGCGCCCTCGCAGAGACCGTGCTGGACC
Source organism: Streptomyces sp. NPDC127092 (assembly GCF_042722475.1). Classification (NCBI taxonomy): domain Bacteria; kingdom Bacillati; phylum Actinomycetota; class Actinomycetes; order Kitasatosporales; family Streptomycetaceae; genus Streptomyces; species Streptomyces sp. NPDC127092. The sequence goes on along the minus strand of NZ_JBHXFE010000369.1, from coordinate 1,057 downwards.
GGGCGCTGTCGCCGTTGGAGCACACCGCCATCGACCTCGCCCTCCGAGACGCCGTCCGCAGCGCCGAGGTGCCGATCCTGCCGATGGTCGTCGACCGCATCCTCACCCCCAACACGGGGGACGATGAGGACGGTCGGCTCGCGGAAGACGGTCGTCTCGTCGGCCACGCGCTCCGTCGGCTTGTCGCCGGAGACCTCCAAGGCCTGTTCGACGGCCCCTCCACGGTCAGGTTCGACCCGTCGCTGCCGATGGTGTCGCTCGACCTATCGCGGGTCGCGGAGAACAGCACGCTGATCTCGGTGCTGATGACCTGCTCGTCCGCATGGATGGAGTCCGCTCTGTCCGACCCGGCGGGCGGGCAGCGATGGGTGGTCTACGACGAGGCGTGGCGGCTCATGCAGTACCCGGCGCTGCTTCGCCGCATGGACGCCCAGTGGAGGCTGGCGCGGCACTTCGGAATCGCGAACATGCTCATCTTCCACAAGCTCTCCGACCTCGACAACGTCGGCGATGCCGGGACCGCGATGCGCGCCCTCGCCTCGTCGCTGCTGGCGAATGCGGAGACCCGGATCGTGTACCGGCAGGAGCCGGACCAGCTCGGCTCCACCGCCCTCGCGCTCGGGCTCACCGGCACCGAGCAGAAGCTGCTCCCCGGCCTGGGGACCGGTCAGGGGCTCTGGCGGATCAAGGACCGCTCCTTCGTCGTGCAGCATCAGCTCCATCCCGCCGAGCTCGCCGCGTTCGACACCACCGGCCGCATGACCAGCGAACCCACGTAAGATCACGAATCCTGAAGGCAGTTGAGGCGGGAACCCACGGGCCGAGGGGCCATTTCAGAGTATCTGAGGTCGTGAGTTCGCGGTGTCGATGTCGTCGGGGAGCAGTCGCGGGATGAGCCGCACGAACACGACCATGACGATGAGCTCGACGAGGGTCTGTGTGACAACGACGAGCGGAGCAAGGTCGAACGCGGCGGGTAGGGCGAGGACGAGCGGGAGGACGACGAGGGAGTTGCGGGTCGCGCCGCTGAACACGATCGCGCGGCGACCGGGGACGT
>NZ_JBHXFE010000368.1:739-1114 GCF_042722475.1 Streptomyces sp. NPDC127092 | reverse complement strand
GAGTTCACGCAGGCCACGGACGCCAACGCCGTGTTCGCCGTCCTGCCCGAGGGCGTGGCCGACCGGCTGCGCGCCCGCTTCCGGTTCTACGACTGGGACGCGGCGCGCCGCGAGGTGCGCTGGGTGTGCGGCTTCGACACGACCGAGGAGGACGTGGACGCGTTCACGGCGGCGCTGCGCGCCGAACTCGTCCCCGCCGTCTGACGGACGCGCCCGGCCGGGATACCCTTCTACCACCGTGCAGCAGGGTGGGACGCCGCGGCCTTCGACGCGCGTCCGACCGCTCCTCCACCGAAAGGCCACCGTGGACACCAGCGCACCCCGGACGTCCCCGTCGACGCCGGCCGCCTCCGCCGCCCACGCCACCCATGAGGG
>NZ_JBHXFE010000368.1:0-729 GCF_042722475.1 Streptomyces sp. NPDC127092 | reverse complement strand
CGCGATGGGCGGCGCCATCGGCACGGGCCTGTTCGTGGCCTCGGGCAACAACATCGCGACCGCCGGCCCCGGTGGCGCCCTCGTGGCCTATGTGGCCATCGGCTTCATGGTGTTCCTGCTGATGCAGTCGCTCGGCGAGATGTCCACGTACCTGCCGGTCTCCGGCGCGTTCGAGGAGTACTCGACCCGCTTCGTGAGCCCCTCGTTCGGCTTCGCCATCGGCTGGAACTACTGGTACAACTGGGCGATCACGGTGGCCGCCGAGCTCGTCGCGGCGGCCCTGATCATGCGGTACTGGCTCCCGGACGTGCCCTCGTGGATCTGGTCCGCGATCTTCCTCGCGCTGCTCTTCGGCCTCAACGCCCTCTCCACGCGCGCCTACGGCGAGAGCGAGTTCTGGTTCTCGCTCATCAAGGTCGCCACGGTGGTGATCTTCCTGGTGCTCGGCGTCCTGATGATCGTCGGCATCCTCGGCGGCTCCTCCCCCGGCTTCCACAACTGGACGGACGGCGAGGCCCCCTTCGTGGGCGGCGGCGCCGGCATCCTGGCGATCTTCATGGTGGCCGGCTTCTCCTTCCAGGGCACCGAGCTGGTCGGCGTGGCCGCGGGCGAGGCCGAGGACCCGGAGAAGAACGTGCCCAAGGCGATCCGCACCGTGTTCGTGCGCATCCTGCTCTTCTACGTCGGCGCAATCACCGTCGTCGGCTTCCTCATCCCCTACACCAGCCC
>NZ_JBHXFE010000367.1:0-1116 GCF_042722475.1 Streptomyces sp. NPDC127092 | reverse complement strand
GGCTGGAGTAGGTCCCAAGGGTTGGGCTGTTCGCCCATTAAAGCGGCACGCGAGCTGGGTTTAGAACGTCGTGAGACAGTTCGGTCTCTATCCGCCGCGCGCGTTAGAAACTTGAGGAAGGCTGTCCCTAGTACGAGAGGACCGGGACGGACGAACCTCTGGTGTGCCAGTTGTTCCACCAGGAGCACCGCTGGTTAGCTACGTTCGGAAGGGATAACCGCTGAAAGCATCTAAGCGGGAAGCCTGTTCCAAGATGAGGTTTCTCACCCCCTCGAGGGGGTAAGGCCCCCGGCAGACCACCGGGTTGATAGGCCAGAACTGGAAGTCCGGTAACGGATGCAGGTGACTGGTACTAATAGGCCGAGGACTTACCACAAAGAAGCTACGCGTCCACTGTGCAGTATCTGAAACAACACACACGTTTCAGAACAGAAGAAAGAAGAACACCACCAACAACACCGTTTGTTGTGTGTCTTCGCTGATGTTCCGTGTGACAGTTTCATAGAGTTACGGCGGCCATAGCGGAGGGGAAACGCCCGGTCCCATTCCGAACCCGGAAGCTAAGCCCTCCAGCGCCGATGGTACTGCACCCGACAGGGTGTGGGAGAGTAGGACACCGCCGAACATCCGTTACCGAAAGCCCCCCAACATTGTTGGGGGGCTTTCGGCATTCCCAGGCACGAACACCGGTGCCGCACATGCTCTTTCGCCCCGGCGCACCGTCGGCAGACGGTCAATCGGTCGGTCGATTCCGGCAGCCACCGCCAATCGCGTGAAGTCATGCCGACGCGTCGCGTGCACGAACCGGTACAGAGTGCCGGCGAAGGCTGCGTTGCTGGATTGCTCATCGGGGTAGGCGCTGGTCACGGCCGAACGGAAGGCGTCGCGGGTCGCGTCGACGACTTGACGGTCACCCATCTCGTCCCAGCCGACGCGAACCGCTGGGCCAGGCAGACTTCCTGCGCCGGCGAGGCTTCGGGGAGTCCCGCAACTTCAGGCACCGGCTTCACCCGACGCCGCTAGGACCGCTACGTCCGACTCCTCACCCGGTGGGCCACCCGCATCGGCACCAGCCCCCGAACTCGTCGAAATGTGGCTCGTCCTGCGGTGGAGCGA
>NZ_JBHXFE010000366.1:0-1118 GCF_042722475.1 Streptomyces sp. NPDC127092 | reverse complement strand
CCACATCATCGCATGGGGGAGGCACAGGTGTTGCCGCACGTCACGACAGCATCGGTCCCCGTTCCGTCAATGACGACGGGGGTCAGCGACGGCCGTCGATGGGGTCGCCGCCGCCGTCGAGGGCGTCGAGGACGAGGTCGCGGGCCTCGCCCGTCGCGGACCGGCGGGAGAGCAGCAGCGCGGCCAGCCAGCACAGCAGGACGATCGCGGCGCCGCCCCACGCCAGGAGGGCGAGGCTGCCCGAGAGCAGCCCCGTGCCGTCCGCGCGGCCGACGCCGATCCACACCAGACCCCACGCGAGCGCGAACGCCGGAGCCGGGCGGCCGCCGTTGTACACGGCCGTGAACGCACCGATCAGCACGGCCACCACGAGCATCACCTTCGCCCAGAGGGACGACTGCCCCGGATCGCCGACGACGCCGGTCGAGGCCAGCCACGCGGCCAGGTTCGCCACGGCGGCGATCGAGACCCAGCCCAGATGCAGGCCCTGCACCCCGTCCAGGAGGATCCGCTCACCCCAGCTGTGCGCGCGGACGGATTCGAGGAGCACCAGGATCCACGCCAGGCATGCCAGCAGCAACGCGATCACCACGACGCTCAGCCCCAGCAGCCCGGCCTGCACCGTCCAGATCCACGCGGCGTTGAGCAGCACCGAGACCAGGATCCACGGTCGCAGGCGGTCGTGACGGGCCGACTGGGCCGAGGGGAGGAACTGCCACACGGCGTACGCCAGCAGGCCCGCGTAGATCACGGACCAGATGCCGAACGCGGGGGTCGCCGGGGAGACCCAGGTGGCGTCCGGGCCGAGCCAGCCGCCCGCGGCCTCGGCCACCGGGGTCAGGCCGCCGACGACGCCGGAGCCCAGGAACGCGGCCACGACCGCGAGGATCACGACCACGAGCATGGCCACCCGACCGCCCGTCGAGGACAGCCCCTTCCCCGAGCTGGGGACGCGCGCCGCGGCGTCGGGGCCGAAGGGGCTGCGGGACGGGCCGAGGTCGGTGGCGGTGCTCATGGGTGCTCCCGTGGGGTGATCGTCGGGGGTGTGCCCCGGGCGGGGCGGGTCTCAGGGTCAGCGTAGCCGCCGGGCCCATCGCGGGCACGGGCCACCGCGGCCT
>NZ_JBHXFE010000365.1:0-1124 GCF_042722475.1 Streptomyces sp. NPDC127092 | reverse complement strand
CCCGCACAGGACGAGATTGGCCGCAGCCCACAGATTGCATGCGGCTGCCGCAACGCCACCGGTGCCTCCGAAAGCCGTTGCGCAACGCCCACCGAGAATGCCGCGGACATTAGCCCCCCGACGCAATCGAGGCATTACAACGGCCATGACGAAGCCGGACAACTCGATACCGGCACAACATCGCTTTCGCAGGGGTCCAGGCCCGCGCTCATGGACTTTCATGAACCGGACGCCACACCGACGGGGCGAACCGGCACAGCGATAACCACCTCGACGGAGGCCCACAGACCGTGGAGTTATCCACAGGTCACGTTGATCTCACCGTACTAACCGGCCACTGTGGGCACTCACCTCGACGCGAGCCCAACCGGCTAGGGACCCTGTTGTGCTCACCGAACGGTGATCCACCCGAGTCCGCCCGGTAGATGAGGTGCCAATGCCCGCCACACGTCCGACCGTCCAACGCGCACTCGCCGCACTGGTCACCGCGGCGGTCGCCACCGGAACCGCAGCGCTGACCGCCCCGGCGGTGGCACACGCGGACCCGGCCAGATGCGCATCGACATTCAACCTCTTCATCCCCGGAACCTGGGAAACCAACGAGCACGCCGACCCCTCCGTTCCGGCCGGCATCCTCAAACCGATCGCCAACACCATCACAGCCACCCACGGTGACCGCGCGGAGGTCTACACCCTGCCGTACATGGCCCGCGCATTCGACAACGGAAAGACATACGCCGACAGCAAGTCCGACGCACGCACCAAAGCAGCCAAATTGCTGACCGACATAGCAAGCAAGTGCACGCGAACGAAGTTCACGATCACCGGATACTCCCAGGGCGCCGACGCGGCCGGCGATCTCGCCTCCGACATCGGAAACGGCAAGGGCCCCATCCCACCCGACCGCGTACTCGCGGTCGGCCTGCTGGCGGACCCCGGCTCGGGCACCGAGGGTGAAGCCGTCGTCGGCCCCCGCGCCGCAGGAACCGGCATCGCCGACCCCCGCCCGCAGGGAATGGGCCAGCTCTCCGGCCGGGTCGCCTCCATCTGCTACACCGGCAAGGACCTGTACTGCTCAATCCAGAAAGGGACGAGCCCGCTCCTCGGGTCGCTCGGCTCCATCC
>NZ_JBHXFE010000364.1:0-1125 GCF_042722475.1 Streptomyces sp. NPDC127092 | reverse complement strand
GTCCACCGGTCCGGCGGCGCCCGGCTATGTGCGGCACGCCGTCCATTACATCCGGGAGTACGCCCGCGAACTGCCGACCTCCTCCGACATCGCCGACGCGGTGGGTGTCAGCGTCCGCACCCTGTCCGGGTCGTTCCGGAAATACCTGTACACCACCCCGGCCGAGTACGTGCGTGAGCAGCGGCTTCAGGGCATCCGGGAGGAACTGCTCACCGCATCGCCGGGTGCGACCGTCGCCTCGATCGCCGGCGCGTGGGGGTACGTCAACCTCGGTCTCTTCGCGGCGGCCTACCGACGCCGGTTCGGTGAGAATCCGTCGCAGACCAGGGCCTTCGGCCCCGTGAGTGGTTGACGAGTCCAGAGACTCCTCAACCACTCACGGGCGGCGGAGCCGCCTACTGGTGGCGCAAGGCCGCGGCGAGGGCGTCCTCGGGGTCGATCAGGTGGTTGTGGTCGTCGTCGCCCAGTTCGATGTCGGCCCAGTCGATCTTGCCGTTGAACTTGCCCCGCGGCGTGGTGTACCCCTCGTAGACGGGCATTCCGGTGTCCACGCCGACGTCGAGTCCCTCGTCGAACGAGAAGTACAGCGGATGGGTCCGTTCGACGTGCTCGCTGCCGGCCTCGTCGCCGTCGATGTACAGGGTGGCGGTGCCGCCCTTGCCGATGCCGCCGCCGTCGTATGCGAACTCGACGCGAACCTGATGCTCGCCCGCCGTGAGTGCGGTCGGCGCCAGCACCGTCGTTCTCCGTAGACCGCAGTAGTTGTAGTGGTAGCCGAGTGTGCCGCCGACGGTGAACAGGGCCCAGCCGCCGGTGCGTCCGCCCTGGGTGACGATCACCCCTTCGGCGCCCGATTCCGGAACCTGGATCTGCGCGGTGACCGAGTAGCTGCGGTTCTTGATGTTGATCGCGACGTTCTCGCCGAGCCGGGTCATGCCCTCGAACAGCCGGAGCTTGTCGCCCCGGACGAGGGTCGGCCGTCCCGCGATCTCCGGGTTCATCCGTTCGGCGGCCCGGTCGTCGAGCGGGAGCACGTTGTGCCGCACCGCCTCGATCAGGAACAGCTGCTGCAGTTCGGCGAGCTTCTCGGGGTTGTCCTTCGCGATGTCGTGGGCCTGCGTCCAG
>NZ_JBHXFE010000363.1:487-1125 GCF_042722475.1 Streptomyces sp. NPDC127092 | reverse complement strand
GCAAAGCGATCGCGCTGTCACGAACGTTGTGGACGCGGAGGGCGTTGGCGCCGGCTCCAGCAAGGAGGGCACTAAGGACAGAGGTGGGTAAGTCACGATCGGCAATTGTTGCGTCCCTCGGTAGTAGTGTGGAAAGCAGTCGCTTACGGGACACACCGATCATGAGCGGGTACCCCAATGCTTTTAGCGTCGCCAGGTTCTGGATAACGGCCCAGCTATGCTCGGGAGTCTTGGCGAATCCAATTCCCGGATCAAGCACGACTTGCTCAGCCTGAATCCCCTCGCGCTCAGCTTCCTCTGCGCGCAAACGCAGTTCCGAAACAACGTCTGAAATCGGGTGGTCGTATCGGGAGAATCTTTCCATCGTCGCGGGTGTACCCCGGAGATGGCCAAGCACGATCTGACACCCCAGCTCAGCGACGGTTCGCAGCATATTCGGGTCTGCGAGCCCCGCGGAGACATCGTTTACGAGTAGGGCGCCCGCATCAACCGCGCGCCGTGCGGTATCGGCGTGCATAGTATCTATCGATACTGTGACACCATGAGAGACGAGCTCTTTCACGACGGGAAGTACCCGACTTTGCTCCTCTTCCGGGGTGACTGGAAGCGCACCAGGCCGGGTGGACTCTCCGCCGACA
>NZ_JBHXFE010000363.1:0-477 GCF_042722475.1 Streptomyces sp. NPDC127092 | reverse complement strand
CGCCGACATCGATCAGGCTCGCGCCGTCCTGCTGCATCTGGAGGCCCTCTCCTATGGCGACGGAGACGTCCTCGAACCTTCCGCCATCACTGAATGAGTCAGGCGTGACGTTGAGAATCCCGACGAGGGTCACCGAGTTCGGTGCAATAATGGTAGGCATTGTTGGCTCCGATTAGGCGTCGGGTGAGCAGCGCATACAACCCGGCGCCGCGGGGACGTTAGCGCAACACTGTAGGCAGCGGTGGGGATTCACCCATTTTCGTGGGAGCGCTACTCAATAGTCGAACCACAAAGACTGGGAGAAAGTCTATGAGCGCAATTCGTGCTATCCCGTGCCGTTCACACACACTCCATCGAGCGCACCGCTGACACAAGACGCGTTGGATCGGCGAGCGTGCAAGATATTCCTGCCGATATTTGTGGACGGCGTTAGGGCTTCTTCGGTCGACCGATCTGACCATCGAGAGCCTCCCACAG
>NZ_JBHXFE010000362.1:314-1128 GCF_042722475.1 Streptomyces sp. NPDC127092 | reverse complement strand
ATCTACGGCACCCGCGCCGTCGGAGTCGTGTTCGACAACTCCCCCGAAGATGCCGGACACGGTGTGCTCGTGTGCTTCGTCTACGGTGACCGCCAGCGGTCCTGGTCGGCGCTCTCCGACGACGACCGCCGGGCAGCGATCATCGACACTCTCGTCGAACTCTTCGGCGATCGCGCCGCGTCGCCGGTCGACTACGCCGAGAAGATCTGGCCGCAGGACCGGTGGGCCCGAGGAGGGTACGCGGCGAGCCCCACCCCCGGAACGTGGTTCGCGCACGGACACGACGGCTGGCGTGCTCCCGCGGACCACATCCACTGGGCGGGCTCGGAGACCGCGAGCATCTGGAACGGCTACATCGACGGAGCGATCTCCTCCGGATCGCGTGCGGCCGAGGAGATCCGGAAGCAACTGTCCCGCTGAACCAACGGGACGCTCGTTCGATCTGACGCAACGAGCGTCCCGTTCGTCGGGGAAGGAGTGGCCGGGGAGAACTGCTCAGGGGACGAAGAAGTACCCCAGGCCCGGAACGATCGTGGCCGAGGATTCGCCGAGGACGGTCGCCGTCACGTGCCCCGATCCCGTGGGCACGTCGACCACCGGTTCCTTCCCGGGCACTCCGAAACTGCCCGACGGAACGGTCACCGTTCCGGCCGCTCCCGTGCTGAGATTGAGCCACCGCACCACGGTGGCGGAGGTGTACGTCGTGCAATTCGCTCCCGGGGTGAACGCCGGGCACATGCTGGTGGCGGACAGCCGCGCGACGCCCGGTCCCGGACTCGCGCCGGTGGATGCGGCGAGTGAGACAGTGGCGAAC
>NZ_JBHXFE010000362.1:0-305 GCF_042722475.1 Streptomyces sp. NPDC127092 | reverse complement strand
CCGGTGAACGGGACCTGGAATGCCGTCGTGGTCACCGACACCGGATCCGGTACGGCGGCAGCGACGCCGGCCGACGCGGAGGTGAGCGCCACCGCTGCGGCGCAGGTGCCGACGATCGTGCCGAGACGTCTGTTCCTCGTTGCCATGCTTACCCTCTCCTTGTCGCTGCACGTGAGTGGCATCGCGTGCGCGGGCATACAATGCCACTCACGTGGGATCAGTTCCGCGCGGCGCACACCAGCGCGAAGCGGTCGTCGGGATCGGTCCAGGTGCGGTCGACGTCGAATCCCGCCTCCGCCAACTCC
>NZ_JBHXFE010000361.1:0-1129 GCF_042722475.1 Streptomyces sp. NPDC127092 | reverse complement strand
AAGGCCGGGCAGACGACGGCACTCTCATCTGGACGCGGGCAAACCGCAGTGCCCGATTCTTCGACTACGTCGTCGACCGCCTCTCCGAGGGCACTCAACCGGACATCACGACGATGGGCGATGCCGCCTACATTCTGCGGAGTACCGCGTTCTACAGCAACGGAAAGTTCGGGCTCGCAGATTTCGATCGGCTCGATGCCGGCCATCCCCTGCGTCTCCCCTACCGGGCACACATGCTGACCGCCTGGCTGTTGCGCGAGCTCAGTTACGACCTCGTCGAGCACTGTGCCCGCGCCCGCAACCCTCTGTCGGTGCGGCTGTCCGGAGACTGGCGACGCTACCTCGGGCTGGGCAACGCCACGGGTCTCGGCATGGTGCCCTACGTGATCAACCACCCGCACGTGCTCGACGCCTGGTGCGCCACGCGCGAACTCCCACTCGCGCACGCCCTGGCACAGGCGACCACACCCGCCGATCGGCGCATCCACACTGCCGGTGACCTGCTCGAGCGAGCCACCCACTACTTCCGCGAACGCGCAGACCTGGCGACTGCGCCCTTCGTCCCGTGCGGCGAACTCTCGTCCCAGCTCGAACCACTCCGGGCCATGCTGGCCGAGTACATCGCCAGCGGGACGATCGGCGGCGAAGCAACGACCCATGCGTGGCGGGAACTCCACGCGCAGGCGGCGACATTCGGCGCCGAGGCCCGCAGTGTGATGGACAGCGTGATCGTCGAGGTACATCCTCAACTCGACGCCGAGGTCGAGGAGTTGCTGTGCTGCGATCAACGGCAGGACGTCGATCCCGCCCAGACCTGCGCCCAGTTGCGTTCCGTCGTGCGAGAACGCTACGCGTGGGTGCGGCGTTTCGACTTCGACGATCCCGACGAGCTGACCCACTTCTGGTTCTCCTCGGAGAACAACGAAGAGCCGCGTCGCGGACGCAGAGGTATCGATCCCGGCGAGAACGTCGAGCATCCGATCGACATCGCCCGGTCCGTCGCCTCTCTGGACCGCGATCTCGCGTCGACGCATGACGAAACGCCGGTCGCCGCCTTTCTCGTCGAGCACCCGTGGCACCGCGGAATCGTCGCCCGCGTCCAGACACTCGCCGACGTCCCGTATTCGGA
>NZ_JBHXFE010000360.1:0-1134 GCF_042722475.1 Streptomyces sp. NPDC127092 | reverse complement strand
CCCGATGACCTTCTCGATCCAGGTGCCGGTGAGTTTCACGAGCCCGCACCTCTCCGGAGCCGGAGGTGTACGGGGCTAGGGCGCGCGGCGGTGACGGGAGTATCGAAACCCGATCGTCGGGCCACCCCTGCCGGTGTGGCCGCGCTCATTCGTCCCCTGAGATTGCGCATCCGTCACGCGCAGGACCCTCTTGACTCCCTGGTGGGGCACGTCTGTGGACCGACCGAGAATTCTCTGGACACAGGGCGAGCACCTTCATAGAGTGTGACGCAGATCACGACTGAGCGTGAACCATAAGGAGGAGCGACATGGGTATGAAGCAGCGGATTTCTAAGGTCGGTGCCGGCGTGGCCGTCGCTGGACCGTTGGCCGTCTCCGGTGCGGTGCCAGCGCAGGCGCTGACGGACTCCGGTCGGCAGGACTGCAGCGCAGGACTCCTCCTGTCGGGCACCTACGGCTACTGCTACTACCCGTACTGACTCGCCGGCACCGATGACTTCATTACGCATTCCTGCGACGGCCGCCCTGGTGGCGGCCGTCGCCCTGACCCTCACCGGCTGCGTCGGTCGGGAGTCTGCGGGCCTCGGCGGTTCATCCACGGTCGCCGCTCCCCCCACCGCGACGGCCGAGAAGACCTGGGACGCCTCGCAGTGGGTTCCCACCGAGAGGATCGAACCCCTCCTGACGACGGAGGCGGAGAAGGAGCGCGCCTACCGTGAGCAAGTCGCGCGGCACGCTCAGGGGGCGGGAATGCCCGCGCCGCCTCAGGTGGAGCGCTCCGGGTGGTACGCCACGTCCCTCGAGTCGGACCGCATGGTGTCCACATGCCTGGCCGAGGCCGGGTGGCCGAACTCGGTCGGTCCGACCGGGGGAATTCAGATCGACACCCCACCTGAGTCCCAGAGGTCTGCTTTCGAGGCGGCCTACGTGACCTGCTACGCACAGCACCCGGTGGATCCGAGCTACACCCAGGACTGGACCGATCCGCAGCTCCGCCTCGTCTATGACTACTGGGACCAATACCTCATCCCGTGTCTCGAGGCCTACGGCTACACGGTCGACACCTCCGCGCGCCCCTCCAAAGAGGCATTCGTCTCCGCGTTCTACACTCCAGGCCGCCACCAGTGGTGGCCC
>NZ_JBHXFE010000359.1:0-1138 GCF_042722475.1 Streptomyces sp. NPDC127092 | reverse complement strand
GGGCCGCCGATGCCCATGCCGAGCGGGTCGCCGCCCTGGATCATGAAGTCCTTGATGATGCGGTGGAACACGGTGCCGGAGTACAGCGGGGCGCCGTTGTTCTTCTCACCGGTCTGCGGGTGGGTCCACTCCTGCTCGCCGGTGGCGAGGCCCACGAAGTTCTTCACGGTCTTCGGGGCGTGGTTGCCGAACAGCTCGACGACGATGTCGCCGTGGTTCGTGTGGATGGTCGCGGTGTGCGTCTTGTTCGCCATGCGCCCCATTGTTCCATCCGCGGCGGCGGGCCGTCCGGATCCCGCCGTCCGGGGTCGGGATCTTCCGCGATCGGCGTACGCACTCCCGGCGTGCCGGGACCCGTGCCACGGCGGGGGTCGGCCACTAGGCTGGGCCTCGAGGACCACCGCGTTCAACGACCATCCAGAACCCACGGGAGGCATCACATGGCCCGCAAGACCCTGCACGACGAGATCCAGCACGACGGCGGCGCGAACGCGTTCGTCGCACGCCAGGCGGAGAATCTGCGCCACTGGGCCGCCCCGAGGGTGGAGTCCACCCGCGCCTGGAGCGAGGTGGCGGCGGCCTACGGGCTGATCGGCGGCTCCGCCGCGGCCGAGGAGGGCCGCCGCAAGGCCCAGGACGCCAAGAAGGAGTACGGCCCCGTGGTCGAGCGCGGGGCGCGGAAGGCCGGCGAGGCCGTCGCGCACCAGTACGGGCTGCTGGCCCCCGCCGTCGCCAAGGGCGTGGACACCGTCCAGGACTTCCTCGAGCACCTGCAGGCCCAGGCGCAGGACGCCGGCCACGAGGTGCAGCAGCAGTTCGCCGCGGCGCGCAAGGACGCTGAGAAGGCCGCGAAGAAGGGCCGCCGTCGTGGGGGCCGCAAGGCCAAGCAGCTGCGCCGGGACGGCCGCCAGGCCGCCAAGGGCCTGCGCAAGGACGCGAAGAAGGCCGCCAAGGGCGCCCGCAAGGACGCGCAGCGGTCCGCCGCCCTGTTCAGCGACCGCGCCGGCCAGGCCAAGGACGCCGCCGCCGCGGGCGGCCTGACCCTCGCCGGCCTCCTCGCCACGGGTATGTCCGCGCTGCAGGAGCAGGGCGGGAAGGTGGCCCCGCAGGTGCAGGCCCGCCTGGCCGACGCCGGCGA
>NZ_JBHXFE010000358.1:0-1138 GCF_042722475.1 Streptomyces sp. NPDC127092 | reverse complement strand
TGCCGGTGGCCGCGTCGCGGGCCAGGAGCACCCCGGTCTCCTCGAACGTCTCGCGGACGGCGGCGGCGAGCACGCGTCCGGCGCCCTCGGCAGGGTCGAGTTCCGCGAGGGTGCCCTGGGCGCCCACGGGCTCGTGCGGCAGCCCCAGGCGCCGGCCCCAGTCGGCCAGGTCCGTGCCCTCCCACAATCGGTCCGACAGGTCGTCCGCGGGGTCCACGCGGCCGCCGGGGAAGGCCGTGGCGTGGGCGCTGAAGGCCATGGTCCCGGCGCGGCGGACGGTGAACACCGAGGTCTCGCCGCCGGCCCCGGGCCGGACCAGCACGAGGGAGGAGGCGGGCACCGCCGGGACCCGGGGCCGGTCCTCGGCGACCGGCGGCTCGGCGGACGGGGCGGCGGGGCTCACGGTGCCTCCTCGGTTCGGGCGATCATGGTCCGGACGCGCGGGCCGACGACGGCGGCCCCGGCCGCTCCCGCGCGGGGGTCATGCGGCCCGGATGTGCGCGGACCCGTAGTCTGTAGCGTAAGTCGCCGCGCTCGGGGCGGAGGCCCCGGGGCGAGACCGCGACCCAAGGAGGAGAGGCCGTGAAGATCCTGGTGCTGGCCAAGCAGGTGCCGGACACGTGGCAGGAGCGTGAGCTGAGCCTGGAGACCGGCTGGGTGGTGCGCGACGGCGCGGCCGAGCCCGTGCCGGACGAGATCAGCGAGCGCGTCATGGAGGTCGCCCTGGGCTGGCGGGACGCCGGCGCGGACATCGAGGTCGTGGCCCTGACGGTGGGCCCCGAGGACTCCTCGAAGACCCTGCGCAAGATGCTGGCCATGGGCGCGGACTCCGCCGTGCAGATCACCGACGACGCACTCGTCGGCTCGGACGCCGTGCAGACGGCTCGCGTGATCGCCGCGGCCGTCGAGAAGGAGGGCGCCGACCTCGTGCTCGCCGGCACGCTGTCCACGGACGGAGGCACCGGCGTGGTGCCCGCCATGGTCGCCGAGCTCCTGGAGCGGCCCTACCTGCCGCACGCCGAGGCCCCCGAGCTGGCCGACGGCGAGCTGACCGGCACCGTGGCGACCTCGGACGCGGACGTGCGCGCCGCCGTCGCCCTGCCCGCCGTGGCGGGCCTGACGGAGAAGACCGCGGAGC
>NZ_JBHXFE010000357.1:0-1139 GCF_042722475.1 Streptomyces sp. NPDC127092 | reverse complement strand
CCCACGTGGTGGGCGGCATCCGCGTCCAGGTCGGCGACGACGTCGTCGACGGGTCCATGGCCTCGCGCCTCCACGACCTCCAGCGGCGGATGGCCGGCTGACGCCGGCTCCCGCCCGCATCCGGAACACCCACGAACGTAAGCATCATCGTCACGTCGATGATCACCAAGCACAGAGAGCAGGGACTGCAGATGGCCGAATTGACCATCAACGCTGACGATGTCCGCAATGCCTTGAACGATTTCGCGGCATCGTACGAACCGTCGGGCACCGATCGCACCGAGGTCGGCCGTGTCATCTCCGCGGCGGACGGCATCGCTCGTGTGGAGGGTCTGCCCTCCGTCATGGCGAACGAGCTGCTGCGCTTCGAGAACGGCATCCAGGGCCTGGCCCAGAACCTCGACACCCGCGAGATCGGTGTCGTCGTCCTCGGCGAGTTCCAGGAGATCCGCGAGGGCATGGAGGTGCAGCGCACCGGCGAGATCCTCTCCGTCCCGGTGGGCGACGCCTTCCTGGGCCGCGTGGTGGACCCGCTGGGCCAGCCCATCGACGACCTGGGCCCGATCGAGGCCGAGGGCCGCCGTGCCCTCGAGCTGCAGGCGCCGACCGTGACCGAGCGCAAGTCGGTCCACGAGCCGCTGCAGACCGGCATGAAGGCCATCGACGCCATGATCCCGATCGGCCGTGGCCAGCGTCAGCTGATCATCGGTGACCGCCAGACCGGCAAGACCGCGATCGCCGTCGACACGATCCTCAACCAGAAGGCCAACTGGGAGTCGGGCGACGTCGAGAAGCAGGTCCGCTGCGTCTACGTGGCCGTGGGCCAGAAGGCCTCCACCATCGCCGGCGTCCGCGCCACGCTGGAGGAGCACGGCGCCCTGGAGTACACCACCATCGTGGCCTCCCCGGCGTCCGACCCGGCCGGCTTCAAGTACCTCGCCCCCTACGCCGGCTCGGCCATCGGCCAGCACTGGATGTACGGCGGCAAGCACGTGCTGATCATCTTCGACGACCTGTCGAAGCAGGCCGAGGCCTACCGTGCCGTCTCCCTGCTGCTGCGCCGCCCGCCGGGCCGCGAGGCCTACCCGGGCGACGTCTTCTACCTGCACTCCCGGCTCCTCGAGCGCTGCGCCAAGCTC
>NZ_JBHXFE010000356.1:764-1140 GCF_042722475.1 Streptomyces sp. NPDC127092 | reverse complement strand
CCAGGGGACCCGCCCCCGCGCGTCGAGGACGAGGGCCTCGATGGTCGCGTCCGCGTGGGCGAAGCAGCGGCGGGCGAACTCGAGGACGTCCTCGAGGGACTCACCCTCGGCGGCGAACAGGTCCGCGCCGTCCTCCTCGCCCACCCCCGGCGCGTCCCAGGGCAGGGGGATGCCGGCGGGGCGGCCGAAGACCTCGCCGAAGTACTCGAGCTCGCACGTGGCCGCGTGCTTGAGCAGGCCCAGCAGGTTGGTGCCGGTGGGGGTGCGGGGCAGGCGGACCTCCCGCTCGGGCAGGCCGTCCAGCTTCGCGAAGAGGGCGTCGCGCTGCCGGCGCAGCCCCTGATGGAGGATCTCCTTGTGGTCCATGGGGTGAGCC
>NZ_JBHXFE010000356.1:0-754 GCF_042722475.1 Streptomyces sp. NPDC127092 | reverse complement strand
GATTCAGGCCGCGCGGACGGCCCTGGCCCGTGGCCCGACGTCGTCGCGGACGTCCGGCGCCCCGGGCCGCCGTCGTCGGTCCTCAGCCCTCCCGGCGCGGGACCACGGTGATGGCCCGGGTGTCCGGGGCGGTGTCCGCGACGTGGTCCATGGCCTCGTCCACGTCCCCGGTGCGCTCGTAGGCGGCGTGGATCTGTTCCCACAGGTGGGCGTTGCGGACGCCGATGGCGGCCGGGTCCAGGACGGGGTCCTGGCCGGCGCGGCGCTGGCGGTCGTAGTCCTTGAGCAGGCGGATGGCCACGGGGCTCAGGAGCACGAGCGCGAGGATGTTCACCCACGTGTACAGGCCCACACCGAAGTCCGCAAGGGACCACACGAACGCGGAGGTCTGCACGGAGCCGATGACCATGGAGGCGGCCAGCAGCAGGCGGGCGGCCGCGATGCAGATGCGCTGCGCCTTCTTGTTCGGGATCAGGTACGCGAGGTTCGTCTCGGCGTAGAACGCGAAGGACAGCAGCGTGGTGAAGGCGAACAGGAACACCGCCACGGCCACGAAGGACGGACCGAAGGACGGCAGGACGACGTCGATGCCGATCTGCACCCAGGCCGGGCCCTCCTCGACGCCGGGCAGATGCTCCACGATCGGGGGGCCCTCACCCGTGCCGAGCACGTTGAAGCTGTTGGTGGACAGGATCACCAGGCCGGTCATGGTGCACACGAACAGGGTGTCCACATAGGCGGAGAACGCCTGGGC
>NZ_JBHXFE010000355.1:0-1143 GCF_042722475.1 Streptomyces sp. NPDC127092 | reverse complement strand
AGAAGACAAAGCGGGCACTCAACCTTTTCCCGGCCTCCGCGGGGAGGGCGGCGTTCGAGGTCTTCGCAGACGGTGTGGGGGGCCGTTCGGCCGGACGCCGTGGTCCGCTTCCCCACCGCCGTGATCCGGGGCGGCCGCTCAGTCCAGGCGGGTCGGGGCGGGGTCCAGCGCGGCCGCGAGCTCCCGGGCCTTGAGGGCGCGGACCTCCGGGGCCACCGGGTGGCGCAGCTGCCGGTAGAGCAGGTCCCCCTCGAAGCGCGGGAAGACGTGCAGGTGGTAGTGCCACACGTGCTGGTTGCCGGCGGGCTCGTTGTGCTGGCGCGTGGAGATTCCCTCCGGGGCCCACGCACGCTTCATGGCCAGCGCCACCTGCTGGGCCATCAGGGCGATGCGCTGCAGCACGCGCGGGGGCAGGTCGTAGAGGTTCTCGTAGTGCTCGGCCGGGCAGACCATGGCGTGTCCCTCGTGCTCGCCGAACCCGTCCACGGCGATGAGCACGAGCAGGTCCTCGTCCTGGTAGACGGTGTCCCCGAGCTCGCAACGGTTGCCCGGGTCGGAGACGTCGCCGGCTGCGAGCCCGCAGAACGGGCAGACGTAGCCGTCCGGGGCGTGGGAGACCGGGGCGGGCGCGGTCACCGGTCCGGCCCCTCGTCGTCGTCCTCGGGGTCCTCGAAGGTCCACGCGAGCAGGTCCGTCAGGAACTCGCTGAAGGTGCCGCCCTCGTCCTGCCACTCGCCCTCGGGCGCGTCGGCACCGGCGGAGCGCCGCCACACCAGCGGGTCCGGCAACGCCAGGTTGTCCACCGGCAGGCCCCACACGACCGTCTCGTCCGCATCCTCCAGGAACATGAGGAAGCCGTCCCGCACCTCGAGGTCCTCGGGGTCCCACACGTAGTGGTCCGTCTCCATGAGGTCGCCGCAGTTGCCCAGGGCGAGGTAGAACTCGCGGAGAGCAGCCGGGATCATGAGCCCGGCGCCGAGCTGCTCCGCCGCGGGGGACTGGGCCAGCCGGGCGTCGACGTCGGCGGGGGCGAGGCCGTCGTCCTCGGCCCAGGCGTCGCCCAGCAGGTCCGGGACGAGCCGCTGGAAGGCCGGGAGGTACACGGGGGCGGGGGGCTTGGCGGGCATGCCGCCAGTCTAGGCG
>NZ_JBHXFE010000354.1:0-1144 GCF_042722475.1 Streptomyces sp. NPDC127092 | reverse complement strand
CCCTTCGGCTTGTCTCCATCGCGGCGGTGGTGCTGGGTCACGCGTACCTGACGGACCTCACCTTCAGCCGGTACCTGGAGATCTGGCGGATGCCGCTGTTCTTCTTCCTCACCGGCTACTTCTGGACGCGCGGCCGCCCCTGGGCCACGGACGTGCGGGGCCGCTTCCGGAGCCTGATGGTGCCGTACCTGGTGTGGGCGGCGCTCATGTCCGTGGCCGCGTTCGCGTGGTTCGCCGACGACCCCGACCTCCTGCGGCGCCTGATGATCACCGGCTGGTACGGGGGCGCGGACCAAGAGCCCCCGTGGTGGGCGTTCTGGTTCATCTCCGTCCTGTTCTTCACCACGGTGCTGCGCCGATTCCTCGAGCGCTTCCCGTCCGCCGTCGCCTGGGCCGTGGGCCTGGCCGGGCTGGCGTGGGCCCACCTCGTGCCGGACTCCGCGATCGCCCGCACGCCTCTGGGCGTCGGGCTGGCCCTGCCGTGCCTGCTGTTCGTCCTCAGCGGCGAGACGTTCCGGCGCCGCGTCCAGCCGCACGTGCGACGCCATCGGACGCTCATCGGCCTCGGCCTGGTGCTGCTCGGGCTGGTCTCGGTCCGGCTGGGCCTGGAGCCGCCCAACATCAAGTTCGGCGGCTTCGGCACGCCGGTGCTCACCCCCGCCGTGGGCGTCCTGATGTCCGCGGGGATGGTGCTCGTGTTCGGTTCCACGGTGGAGGGACTGCTGCGCTCCTTCGCCCGGCGCACCGGGACGGGTCAGGCCCTGCGCCTCGCCATCACCGCCCTGGTCCGGACGGGCA
The DNA here is from genome assembly GCF_042722475.1 of Streptomyces sp. NPDC127092. Taxonomy (NCBI): domain Bacteria; kingdom Bacillati; phylum Actinomycetota; class Actinomycetes; order Kitasatosporales; family Streptomycetaceae; genus Streptomyces; species Streptomyces sp. NPDC127092. The sequence goes on along the minus strand of NZ_JBHXFE010000354.1, from coordinate 346 downwards.
CGGTGGTGGTGCTGCTGCACGGCTGGGTGCTGATGTGGGTCACGCGCCACGGCGTGGAGGACAACGCCGTCAAGTTCGCCCTCGCGCTCGCCCTCAGCTGGCTGGCAGGCCTCGCCCTGCTCGCCACCCCCCTGTCCAAGCCGTTCACGGGGGCGCGCCGCCGCTGGCACCCGGTGCACCGCCTGCGACACGTGGAGCCCCCGCACCCCGTCACGTCCGCGCTGCCGCGCGTCACGACCGCCTCGGAGAGGACACAACCATGAGCCGGGATCATCGCCCCCCGATCCGCAATCCGTTCCTGGCGTCGACGCCGGAGGAGCCCGAGGCGCCGACCCGCGACGGCGGC
>NZ_JBHXFE010000353.1:0-1145 GCF_042722475.1 Streptomyces sp. NPDC127092 | reverse complement strand
CTCCACGGAGTAGCCGTACTCGAAGCCGAGGGCGGCGTACTCGGACAGCAGCGAGTTGTAGACCCAGAACTTCGCCTGGTCCTCGGCGAGGTGCCTCAGCGGCGCCCACGTGTCGCCGGTGATCCGGTCGTGGAACACCGAGTGGCGCTGCGTGAAGGTGCCGCGCTGGGAGTCCTGGCCCGCCAGGCGGACCGGCACGCCCTCCATGAGCAGCGAGCCGAAGGCCGCCAGCTCGGCGAAGCCCCAGTCGATGCCGCCGTCGACGGCCATCTTGGCGCGGCGCTCGAGCAGGGCCGCGAGCTTGGGGTGGACCGTAAAGCCCTCGGGCACGTCGATGTGCGCCTGCCCGATGGCCCGCAGCGTCTCGGCCGAGATGGCCGTGGACGCCGGCGCCTCCGGGGCCGCGTCCCGGTCCTCGGCCGGGCGGAGGCCCTCCCCGCCGGAGGCGGGCGCGTCCTCGTGGGTCTCCGCGAAGACCCGCTCCAGCTGCTGCTGGTAGTCCTTCAGGGCGCTGTCCGCCTCCTCCTGCGTGATGTCGCCGCGGCCCACGAGGGACTCGACGTACAGCTTGCGGGTGGAGCGCTTCTGCTCGATGAGGTTGTACATGCGCGGCTGCGTCATCGACGGGTCGTCGCCCTCGTTGTGACCGCGACGGCGGTAGCAGATCATGTCGATGACGACGTCCTTCTGGAACTTCTCCCGGAAGTCGACAGCGAGCTGGGCTACCCAGACGCAGGCCTCGGGGTCGTCGCCGTTCACGTGGAAGATCGGCGCGCCGATCATCTTCGCGACGTCGGTGCAGTACTCGGACGAACGCGAGTGCTCCGGGGCGGTGGTGAAGCCGACCTGGTTGTTGACCACGATGTGCACGGTGCCGCCGGTGCGGTACCCGCGCAGCAGTGCCAGGTTCAACGTCTCGGCCACGACACCCTGACCGGCGAACGCGGCGTCGCCGTGCAGCATGAGCGGCAGGACGGTGAAGCCGTCCTCGCCCTTGTCGAGGATGTCCTGCTTGGCGCGGACCAGGCCCTCGAGGACCGGGTCGACCGCCTCGAGGTGCGACGGGTTGGCCGTCAGCGACACGGTGATGTCGTTGTCGCCGAACATCTGGATGTACGTGCCCTCGGCGCCGAGGTGGTACTTCC
>NZ_JBHXFE010000352.1:0-1145 GCF_042722475.1 Streptomyces sp. NPDC127092 | reverse complement strand
CCCTCTGCGAGACCGCGGCCGGGATCCTCGCCGCCGCCGACCTGGCCGCCCACCCGCACGTGGGTGCGCTGATGTGGGGCGCCGAGGACCTCGTGGCGTCGATGGGCGGCAGCTCCTCCCGCACCCCCGAGGGCGCCTACCGCTCCGTGGTCCAGCACGCCCGCGCGACGGTGCTGCTGGCGGCGGCCGCCCACGGCGCGGCCGCATGGGACGCCGTCCACCTGGACCTCGGCGACGAGGCCGGGCTGGCCGCCGAGGCCGAGGACGCCGTCGCCCTGGGCTGCACCGCGACCGTGTGCCTGCACCCGCGCCAGGTGCCCGTCGTGCGCTCCGCCTACACGCCCGCCCCGGAGGCCGTCGAGCGCGCCCGGCGCGTCCTCGCCGCGGCCGAGGGCCGACACGGGGCCTTCGAGCTGGACGGGGCGATGGTCGACGAGGTGGTCCTCGCCCAGGCCCGCGCGGTCCTGCGCCGCGGGGAGACGCGCCTGACCGGCTCCTCGGCGGCTCCGCGCCCCGGCGGCCCCGTGCCGTCGGGGCGCGTCCGCGTCCGCACGGCTGCGCCCCGGGGCTGTCACACGGGCGCACGGCCCCGGGGCGCGCTTGACGGCGCACCCCTCCGCCCGCCAGAGTGTGGTTGTCATCACAGTGATCTGTCTCACACTGATCCGTCCTACGCACCCCCGGAGGGCCCATGTCATCCAGCGAGCCCACGGCGCCGGTCCCCACGGCCGCGCAGTTCCGCGCCGCGCAGCAGTCCGAGGAGTTCATCGAGCTCCGGCGCACCCACCGATCCTTCGCCTTCCCCATGACCGTGGCGTTCTTCGTCTGGTACCTGGTGTTCGTGATCGTCGGCGCGTTCTTCCCAGAGTTCATGGCGATCCGCCTCGGCGGCAACATCACCCTCGGCCTGATCCTCGGCCTGCTCCAGTTCGTCACCACGTTCCTGATCACCTTCGCCTACGTCCGTTTCTCCAACCGGACCCTGGACCCCCGCGCCACCGCGCTGCGTGAGCGCCTCGAGCGCGAGGCCGCCGGCGCCCACGAGAACCCGGAGGCCACGCGATGAGCGCGCTCACCCCCCTGCTCCAGGCCGCCCCGCAGACGGTCGGCAACCCCGCCGTGAACATCGGCATCTTCGTCGCCTT
>NZ_JBHXFE010000351.1:0-1146 GCF_042722475.1 Streptomyces sp. NPDC127092 | reverse complement strand
GGCCATCCGCATGGTCGAGGAGGGCGTGGCCTCCCCCGAGGACATCGACGCCGCCATGGTGCTCGGCTACAAGTTCCCGGTCGGCCCGCTGGCGCTGACCGACATCGTGGGCCTGGACGTGCGCCTGGGCATCGCGGAGTACCTCGAGTCCCAGCTGGGTGAGCGCTTCGCCCCGCCGCAGCTCATGCGGGACATGGTGGCCCGCCGCGAGCTCGGCCGGAAGTCCGGCAAGGGCTTCTTCGACTACCGCTGAGCCCCCGGGGCCGGCGCGGCTAACGTGACGGGCATGGACGAGCCCACGCTGCTGTGCGTCGCCCGCGACCGCGCCCTCGAGCTGCCGGGCAGCGCCGCGTCGCACCCCTTCGGCCCGGACACCGAGGTCATGAAGGTGCAGGGGAAGCTGTTCGCGGTGTTCATCGACCACGACGGGCGCCGCCTCGTGAACGTCAAGGCCCGCCCGGAGGACGGCGCCCAGCTGCGCGCGGCCCTGCCCGCGGCGATCACGCCCGGCTATCACATGGACAAGCGGCACTGGCTCAGCCTGGCCGCGCACCCGGACCTCGACGAGCAGCTCGTCCGGGACCTCGTCACGGAGTCGTACCTGCTGATCGTCGCGAAGCTCCCCCGCACCCGGCGCCCCGTGGACCCCGAGACCTTCGGCCGGGCCTGATGTCGGCCGACCGCCCCTTCCGCTTCACCCACCGCTGGGCCGTCCCCGCGGACGCCCGGTCCGTGCTGACCCTGCTCGCCGACCCGGCCGGCTACCCACACTGGTGGCCGGCCGTCCCGCGCGCCCGTCGCCTGGGCCCCGACCGCGCCGCCGTCCGGCTGCGCGGGTTCGTGCCGGTGCGCCTGACGATGGAGCGTCTCATCGACGACCGCGCCCGCGGCCTTCTGCTCGCCCGCCTGAGCGGCGACCTGACGGGCACCGTACGGGTCACCGTCCACGACGACGGCGCCCCGGCCGCCGAGCCCGACCGCGACGCCGACGGCTGGGTCCAGCCCCCGCCGCCGGCCTCCACGGTCCGGCTGCGACTGCGCGCCGAGCACGGCTGGGCCGACCTGATCGGCGCGAGCCGGTGCCGCGCACTCACCCGGGCCGAGGCTGCCGATGTCGTCGCCGGTCTCGGCCCGGATCCGCTCAAC
>NZ_JBHXFE010000350.1:0-1146 GCF_042722475.1 Streptomyces sp. NPDC127092 | reverse complement strand
GAGCGGTACCGGATCGGTGAGCTGATCGGGTGCGGCGGCATGGCGGACGTCTTCCGCGGGGAGGACCTGCGGCTGCACCGCCCGGTGGCGGTCAAGCTGATGCGCCGGGCCCTGGCGCGCGATCCGCACTTCCAGGCGCGCTTCCGCAAGGAGGCGCGCTCGGCGGCCTCCCTGAACCACCCCTCGATCGTCTCCGTGTACGACACGGGCGAGGTCTCCCTCGAGGACGGCCTCCATCCGGTGGACTGCCCGTTCCTGGTGATGGAGCTCGTCTCCGGCCGGACGCTGCGGGAGATCCTGCACGCAGAGGGCGCCGTGGGCACGGACCGTGCCGTGGCCTGGACCCGGGGCGTGGTGGAAGCGCTCGAGCACGCGCACGAGGAGGGCATCGTCCACCGCGACGTGAAGCCCGCGAACGTCATGGTCACGGACACGGGCACCGTGAAGGTGATGGACTTCGGGATCGCCCACGCGCTGGCCGACACCTCCGCCACCACGTCGCAGACCCAGGCCGTGGTGGGCACCGCCCTGTACCTGGCCCCAGAGCAGGCGACGGGCCGCACCGTGGACGGCCGCGCCGACCTCTACGCGGCCGGCTGCCTGCTGTTCGAGCTGCTCACGGGCCGACCCCCCTTCACGGGTGACACGCCGCTGGCCGTGGCCTACCAGCACGTGCGCGAGGAGCCGCCGGCGCCCTCCGACGTCGACCCCGACCTGCCGCCCGCGTTCGACCCCGTGGTGCTGCGCGCCCTGCGCAAGAATCCACAGGACCGGTTCCCCACCGGCGCCGCGTTCCTCGCGGCCCTCGAGGAGGCCGCCGCGGATCCGCACGCCGGCCCCGGCCGTCACCCCCCGCCGCTCGATGCCGTCCATCCCGCCCTCGTCGGCGCGGTGCTGGGCGCCACGCCCGCGGGGCACGGGGCCGATGTGCCGACGGCCGCGGTCCCGCTGACCCGGCCGACGCCCTCCGTCCCGGCCGAGCCGGACACCACACAGCCCCAGGCGGCGAACCACGCCGTCGCGGGTGCGGGACTGCCCGGCGCCGCCTCGGCCGCGCAGCTGGCCGCCGCCGCCGCCATGGACGGCCCCCGCCCGGTGACGGCCGGCCAGCCGGTGACGGCCGGCCAGCCGGTGACGCCCCGGCCC
>NZ_JBHXFE010000349.1:0-1151 GCF_042722475.1 Streptomyces sp. NPDC127092 | reverse complement strand
GCTTCACCCTGTTCGCGCTGAACCAGGGCGAGGTCTGCACGTGCCCGTCGCGTGCGCTTGTGCAGGAGTCGATCGCGGAGAAGTTCCTCGACGCCGTCGTGGAGCGGACCTCGCGCATCGTCACCGGCAACCCCCTCGACACGGACGTGATGATGGGCGCCCAGGCCTCCAACGACCAGCTCGAGAAGATCACGTCCTACCTGGACATCGGCCGTCAGGAGGGCGCCGAGGTGCTCATCGGCGGCGCTCGCGCCGAGATGGAGGGCGAGCTGGCCGGCGGCTACTACGTGCAGCCCACGATCTTCCGCGGGGACAACTCGATGCGCATCTTCCAGGAGGAGATCTTCGGGCCGGTGGTCTCGACGACCACGTTCACCGACTTCGACGACGCCATGCGGATCGCCAACGACACGCTCTACGGTCTCGGCGCCGGCGTGTGGTCCCGGAACGGCAACACCGCCTACCGCGCGGGCCGGGCGATCCAGGCCGGCCGCGTGTGGGTGAACAACTACCACGCCTACCCGGCCCACGCCGCGTTCGGTGGGTACAAGTCCTCCGGCATCGGCCGTGAGAACCACCTGATGATGCTCGACCACTACCAGCAGACCAAGAACCTGCTCGTCTCCTACTCCGAGGACAAGCTCGGGTTCTTCTGAGCCGACGCCGGCACGGCACGACCCCCTCCCCACTCCACGAAAGGTGATCCCCCATGACCACGATGAAGGCAGCCGTCGTCACCCAGTTCGGCACAGAGGCCGACGTCACGGAGGTCGAGCGTCCGACGCCCGGCCAGCACGAAGCGCTCGTGAAGCTCATCTCCTCGGGCGTCTGTCACACGGACCTGCACGCGATGGAGGGCGACTGGCCGGTGAAGCCGACCCCGCCGTTCATCCCGGGCCACGAGGGCGTGGGCATCGTCGAGGAGGTCGGACCCGACGTCGAGAACCTCAAGGTCGGGGACATGGTCGGCAACGCGTGGCTGTGGCGAGCGTGCGGCCACTGCCAGTACTGCCGCACCGGGTGGGAGACCCTGTGCGAGGAGCAGGTCAACGGCGGCTACTCCGTGGACGGTTCGTTCGGTGAGTACATGCTCGTGGATGCCCGCTACGCGCCCGTGATCCCCGAGGGCGCGGACCCGATGGAGGTCGGCC
>NZ_JBHXFE010000348.1:590-1152 GCF_042722475.1 Streptomyces sp. NPDC127092 | reverse complement strand
CGGGCGCCCGGTCCGATCCCCGTCCTCCGGGGATGTCACTGACGCTACGAAGGGGACGGCGGGTACGCCTTGACCGCGGTCAAGCCGCCGTGTGGGAGGCTGATGGCGTGCGTATCGACCTGCCCCTCATCCCCGTGGATGAACCAGAGCCGTGCGCGGCCCGGGTCCCGCTGTTCACCGGGCTGGATCTGGAGCAGCTGCGCCGGGTCTCCGCCCTGGCGCGGCCGCTCGTGCTCGAGGCCGGCGATGCCCTGCACCTGGCCGGTGACCGCACGGACCGCCTGTGCGTCGTGCACAGCGGCCGCCTGGCGCTGACGCTCGGCTCAGCGACCGGCCGGGAACGTGTGGTGCGGATGGTCGAGCCGGGGGACTCCGTGGGCGAGCACGAGTTCCTCACGGGCGAGCCGGCCCGGCATGGGGCGCGCGCCGTGGCCGCGACCCGCCTGTGCACCTTCTCCCACGCCGAGGTCGCCCGACTCCTGGCCGAGCATCCGGGCATCGGGGGACACGTGATACGGACGCTGGCCGTCCGCTTGGCCGAGGCTGAACAACGGCGGGCCCG
>NZ_JBHXFE010000348.1:0-580 GCF_042722475.1 Streptomyces sp. NPDC127092 | reverse complement strand
ACGGATCGCCGGACATCTGCTCGGCCTGCCGGCCCTCCGGGACGAGGCCGACCTCGTCGTGGTGCTGGCCGCGCCGAAGAAGGACGTCGCCTCGCTGCTGGGCACCACCCCCGAGGCGTTCAGCCGCGGGCTGCGCCGCCTCGCCGACGACGGCCTGATCGCCATCGAGGGCCCGCGGGTGACGCTGCTGGACCCGGAGGCGCTGGAGGCCCTTGCCGCGGAATGACCGCCGTCGTCGTGGTGTCGCCGGCGGTAGGCTGGGGACTCCCCCGTCCCCCTACCCACGCAGGCCCGCAGCCCGGGCCGGGAAGCGCAGTGCCATGGCCTCCATCCGTCCCATCACCGTCTACGGCGAGCCCGTGCTGCACCGGCGCGCGGCCGAGGTGGAGGTGATCGACGACGAGATCCGCGAGCTGATCGAGGACATGTACGTCACGCAGGACGCCGCGCACGGCGTGGGCCTGGCCGCCCCGCAGGTCGGGGTCGGGCTGCGGATCTTCACGTGGACGTTCCCGGACTCCGGCGATGCGCCGAACGTGGGCCACGTGATCAACCCCGTGCTGACCCACCTGGACAAGGC
>NZ_JBHXFE010000347.1:810-1153 GCF_042722475.1 Streptomyces sp. NPDC127092 | reverse complement strand
TCACCGGCCGAGTCGGCGTCTGCATGGCCACCTCCGGACCCGGTGCCACCAACCTCGTCACCCCCCTTGCCGATGCCCAGATGGACTCCGTTCCCGTGGTCGCCATCACCGGACAGGTCCACTCCAGCCTGGTCGGTACCGACGCGTTCCAGGAAGCCGACATCTGCGGCATCACGATGCCGATCACCAAACACAACTACCTGGTCACCAACGCCGCCGACATTGCCCGCACCCTCGCCGAAGCGTTCCACATCGCCTCCACCGGTCGGCCGGGTGCGGTCCTCGTCGACATCCCGAAGGACGTCTTACAGGCACCGACCAGCTTTTCGTGGCCACCCGAGTT
>NZ_JBHXFE010000347.1:0-800 GCF_042722475.1 Streptomyces sp. NPDC127092 | reverse complement strand
AGTTGCATCTGCCCGGATACCGGCCGGTGACCAAACCGCACGCCAAACAGATCCGAGCCGCCGCCGCACTCATCACGTCGTCGACCGCGCCCGTGCTGTACGTCGGCGGAGGGGTGGTCAAAGCCGACGCCGCCGTCGAACTCCTCGACCTCGCCGAACTCATCGGAATCCCGGTAGTGACCACCCTCATGGCCCGCGGCGCCTTCCCCGACAGCCACCCGCTGCATTACGGCATGCCCGGAATGCACGGCACCGTCGCCGCTGTCGCCGCAATGCAGAGAAGTGACCTGCTGATCGCACTGGGCGCCCGATTCGACGACCGGGTTACCGGCCACCTCGACTCGTTCGCCCAACACGCGAAAGTCATCCACGCCGACATCGACCCCGCCGAGATCGGCAAGAACCGACACGCCGACGTCCCGATCGTCGGTGACTGCCGCCGCATTCTCACTGAACTGCTCACCACCCTGCGCCATAGGTTCGAGACCTCACCCCCACCGGACCTGACCGGCTGGCGTGAGGTCTTGGACCGGATCCGCGGCCAATATCCCCTCAGCTACACCACACCGGCGAACGGAATGCTCTCACCGCAGTTCGTCATCGAAGCCGTCGGAAAAGCAGCAGGACCCGGCGCCATCTACGCGTCGGGGGTCGGTCAACACCAGATGTGGGCCGCGCACTTCGTCGGGTTCGAACAACCCCGCACCTGGCTCAACTCCGGCGGGCTGGGCACCATGGGATACGCCGTTCCCGCCGCGATCGGCGCGAAACTCGGGGCCCCCGACCGCGAAGTGTGGGCC
>NZ_JBHXFE010000346.1:0-1154 GCF_042722475.1 Streptomyces sp. NPDC127092 | reverse complement strand
TCGCAGCCAAGGACTACATCGTGATATCACACGGAAATTCATACGGCGACAACGACGGCGACAACACGCTTGCCACATCCTCCGAGCCTGAAGTCACCGGCAGCCACGTCGTCGTGTTCACCGAAGGCGGCAACCGAACGGATGCTGCGCAGACACTCCGCACCGTTGCAGGGCTGTCCGACGTGGCACGCAGCACCGAATTCGAATCCAGCGCAATGGACCTGTCGGCGACTGAGGCATCCGACGCCGTCGTGTTCGACGAACTGGGAATTGCGGTGGTCACCGCCGATCCCGACCAACTGGCGGCGCTGCAGGCGGCCGCTGCCACCGACAGCCGGGTGCTCTCCATCGAGCCCGAGCTGATGCACTACGCACTCTCGGTCGGCACAGATCCTCGTCTACAGGCCGAAGCGGCGAGCTTCGGCGACACCTCGGACCTCACGTGGGGGCTGCAAGCCACGAACGTCGCCTCGATCTGACGCACCCGGATTTCGAAGGCCGCGCCATCACCGCCCAGTCGTTCGTGCCGGGTGCCGGACCTCAGGACGGGCACAGTCACGGCACGCACTGCGTCGGAACCGCATGCGGGCCCAGGTCACCGAGCGGCACCCGCCGATACGGAGTCGCCCACAAGGCGGACATCTTCGTCGGGAAGGTGCTGTCCGATCAGGGACGCGGAGCAGACCGCAGCATCCTCGCCGGAATCGAATGGGCAATCGTCAACGGCTGCCAGGTCATCTCGATGTCCCTCGGAGCGAACGTGGAGGCGGTATCCGTTGCGTACGAGACTGTGGGCAGTCGGGCACTGGCATCGGGGTCACTGATCGTTGCGGCAGCCGGCAACAACGCGAACCGCGCGGCAGGGAACATGGGGTTCGTGGGTCCACCCGCGAACAGCCCGTCGATCATGGCTGTCGCAGCGCTCGACTCGACGCTCGGGCTGGCCAACTTCTCGGCCCGCAGCAACCCCGTCATCGGCGGGCAGATCGACGTGGCGGGGCCCGGGGTGGGCGTGTTCTCGACCGTTCCCGTGCCCACGCGGTACGGCGCGAAGAGCGGGACGAGCATGGCGGCCCCACACGTGGCGGGCATCGCCGCGCTGTGGTGTGAGGCAACCGGACGCACGGGAACCGAACTGTGGGCCGTCCTCACTC
>NZ_JBHXFE010000345.1:0-1155 GCF_042722475.1 Streptomyces sp. NPDC127092 | reverse complement strand
GTCTTTCACTCATGTGCTCGGTGGCGCGCGGCTCACCCAGACCGGCCGGCGCAAAGTGATTGCGGCGGTGGAACGGCGCCTCGGGACGGAGTTCAAGCACCCCGTCTTCGGATACAGAGTGACGTGGCGCCGCGCGATAGAGGTCCAGGCGAGGATGTTCCTCGGCGTCCTGGACGGCTCGCAGGAGGTCTACAAGGGGGTGCGAGTCCGTTGAGTGCCCGGGATCGTCTCCGGAGGAGGCTCATCGCCTATGACATTCCTGACGACCGCCGCAGATCCCGGGCGGCCCGCGTCCTCGAAGGGTTCGGAGATCGAGTCCAATATTCAGTCTTCGTGGTGGATGCCTTGCCCGCCCAGTTCGTCTCCCTGCAAGCAGCCCTCGAAGCGGTGCTGGATCCGGGCGAGGACAGCGTGCTGGTCTGCGACCTCGGCCTGACGGCCACGCTTGGCGCAGAGCAGTTCAGCTTTCTGGGTCGATCACGCGAGATCTCTGTGGATGGGCCCATCATCATCTGAAGCGAGCCAGGGACCTTCGCGAAGGCTCCGTCGATGTCCGGAATCCGGCGAGCCGTCGCATCAGAAAAGGGCTTGTCAGCCCACGGTTCATGGGTCGAGGCCGATAAGCATGGCGCTCCACGGACGCCTCTTGAGCCCAGGGCTCGCCGACGGTCGCGTCTGCCCATGTCAAAGGGCTGTAATCTGAGGTGCTGTCTCCGCTCCTGTGGGGAGCGGACTTCGTTGAGGCTCCGTGGCGGGACCATGTATGCGATCTGGCGGACGTCTCCGCTCCTGTGGGGAGCGGACTTCGTTGAGGCGGCATCCGCACCGTGTCCTCCCTCCTCGCGACCGGGCAGTCTCCGCTCCTGTGGGGAGCGGACTTCGTTGAGGCTGCAGCCCGTCATGGGACAGGCTCGGCGGGTACGTGCCGGTCTCCGCTCCTGTGGGGAGCGGACTTCGTTGAGGCCAGGGGCCGGGCGTCACGTCGCTGCCGGAGGTCATGTCTCCGCTCCTGTGGGGAGCGGACTTCGTTGAGGCGCCGCGGACCGCACCGAGGTCGGTGACGCGACCGCTGGGTCTCCGCTCCTGTGGGGAGCGGACTTCGTTGAGGCCAGGGCAAGCACGAGGCCCCGGACCCCCGCCACCACGGTCTCCGCT
>NZ_JBHXFE010000344.1:0-1156 GCF_042722475.1 Streptomyces sp. NPDC127092 | reverse complement strand
GCCCTGCAGGGCGGACACCGGGACGCTCACCGCGTCGGAGAGGCCGAGCTCCCGGGCCACGCGCCGCACGTCCTCGGCGATCGCGGTGAAGACCTCCTCGGCGTAGTCCACGAGATCGATCTTGTTGACCGCGACGATCACGTGCGGCACCCGCAGCAGGGCCACCACGCTGAGGTGGCGTCGGGTCTGCTCCACCACGCCCTTGCGGGCGTCCACGAGCAGCACGACGGCGTCGGCCGTCGAGGCGCCCGTGACGGTGTTCCGGGTGTACTGCACGTGCCCGGGGCAGTCGGCCAGCACGAAGGTGCGCCGGTCCGTGGCGAAGTACCGGTACGCGACGTCGATCGTGATCCCCTGCTCCCGCTCGGCGCGCAGGCCGTCGGTCAGCAGCGCCAGGTCCAGCCCGCCCTCGGCGCCGCCGAAGCCCCGCTCGGCGGAAGTGCGGGCCACGGCCTCGAGCTGGTCGGCCAGGACGGCCTTGGAGTCGTGCAGGAGGCGGCCCACGAGGGTGGACTTGCCGTCGTCGACCGAGCCGGCCGTGGCCAGGCGGAACAGGGTCCCGGCGGGGGCGCGCCGGTCCAGCAGTGCGGTGCTCATCAGAAGTACCCGTCCTTCTTGCGATCTTCCATGGCCGCCTCGGAGATGCGGTCGTCGGCGCGGGTGGCCCCGCGTTCGGTCAGGGTGGAGGCGGCGACCTCGAGCACGACGTCCTCGACGGTGGCGGCCTCCGAGAGGACGGCGCCGGTGCAGGACATGTCGCCCACCGTGCGGTAGCGCACCGTCCGCGTGGTGACCTCCTCGCCCTCGGCCGGGCGGGAGTGCTCCCCCACGGCGCGCCACATGCCGTCGCGGCGGAAGACCTCCCGCTCGTGCGCGTAGTAGATGGAGGGCAGCTCGATGCCCTCGCGGGCGATGTACCGCCACACGTCCAGCTCGGTCCAGTTGCTGATGGGGAACGCGCGGACGTGCTGGCCGGGGGTGTGACGGCCGTTGTAGAGGTTCCACAGCTCGGGGCGCTGGTTGCGCGGGTCCCACTGGCCGAACGCGTCCCGCAGGCTGATGATCCGCTCCTTGGCCCGCGCCTTGTCCTCGTCACGGCGGCCTCCCCCGAAGACGGCGTCGAACCGGTTGGTCCGGATCGTGTCCAGCAGGGGGG
>NZ_JBHXFE010000343.1:0-1156 GCF_042722475.1 Streptomyces sp. NPDC127092 | reverse complement strand
CGGTGCGGGGGTGCCGCAGGGCGGCGGTCGCCGCCCGGGCCCGCACAGGAGCCCGACGACGACGACGAAGGCCCGGTCCAAATGGACCGGGCCTTCCGACGGGTGGAGGTAAGGGGATTCGAACCCCTGACCTTCTGCATGCCATGCAGACGCGCTACCAACTGCGCCATACCCCCAGGCGGGTGGTGACTCCGTTTCCGGCGGACCGGCTGGAGCACCTGAACAGAATACCCGGCCTGCGGCAACCGCGCAAACCGGCCGGGCGGCGTCGATGGACCGCCGCGACGCCACGGCCTAGCGTGCAGGAGACGCCCCCATGCCCCCCCGCCAGCCCAGGAGGTCCTGCATGTCCCGCACTGACGCACCGATCCACACCGCCCTGATCGGCTATGGGTTCGCCGGGAAGACGTTCCACGTCCCCCTGCTCCACGCCACGGAGGGACTCGCTCTCACCCATGTCGTCTCGAGCCGCCCGGACGCGGTGCACGCGGATCTGCCGGACGTCGTCGTGGTGCCCGACGTGGACGCGCTCCTGGCGTGGCACGACGTGGACCTCGTGGTGATCGCCGCTTCCGCCCGACCGTCCGGAGCCGCTGGCGGGAAGCCTCGGTGCCCGGGGGCGGCATCTGGTTCGACCTCGGACCGCACCTGGTCGACCAGGCGCTCCTGCTCTTCGGCGTCCCCGAACGCGTGGACGCCGACCTCGCGGCCCTGCGTCCGGGTGCCCCGGTCGAGGACTGGGCGCACTGCGTGCTGCAGTATCCGGGCCGGCGCGTGGTCCTGCAGGCGTCGATGCTCGTGGCCGGCGGCAGCCCGCGCTTCGCGGTCCACGGCACGCGTCGCACCGCGGTGAAGGAACTGCCGGATCAGCAGGAGGCGCAGCTGCGCGCGGGTCTGCTCCCCGGCGCCGAGGGCTGGGGCGTCGACCCGGACCCGATCCTCCTGCACGACGGGGAGGGGAACACCGAGCGCGTCCCCGCGCCCACCGGAGCCCAGCAGCGGTCCTACACGGGTGTGCGCGACGCGATCCTGGGCCGCCCGAACGGTGACGCCGCCACCCCCGACCAGGCCGTCGCCGTGATGGCGGTGCTCGAGGCCGCCGTCGCCTCGGCGCGGGAGGGCCGTGCGGTGGAACCCGCACTCACGGCGGTCGAGC
>NZ_JBHXFE010000342.1:0-1156 GCF_042722475.1 Streptomyces sp. NPDC127092 | reverse complement strand
CCGTTGTACTCCTGGCCGTACAGGCTCAGCTTCGCGTCGGGGTTCTGTTCGAGGAGGTGCTCCTCGGCCAGGGCGAGCATGCCGCCGGTGCCCGCGGTCGGGTCGTACAGCGTGCGGACGATGCCGGCCTCGGTCAGGTCGGCGTCCTTCTCGGCGAAGAGCAGGTCGACCAGGAGCCGGATCGCGTCCCGCGGGGTGTAGTGGTCGCCGGAAGTCTCGTTCGCGGCCTCGTTGAACTTGCGGATGATGTACTCGAACGCATCGCCCATATCGGCGTTGGAGACGACGTCCGGATGCAGGTCGACAGCCTTGAAGGACGTGATGACCTCGCGCAGTAGCTCCGCCTTCTCCAGGGCGAGAATTTCCTTCTTAAAGTCGAAGTACTCGAACACGTCGACATCGGGTGAAAACCGGTCGATGTAGTCGGCCAGGTTGTCCGCCAGACCGTCGGCGTCCTTGAGGAGGTTGGCGAACGAGTAGTTCGAGGTGTTGTAGAACGGCCGCCCCGTGGCCTTCTTGACCTCGATCTTGAGCCGGTTGGGGTTGTCGTACTTCGCCGCCAGCTCTCGCACCGTCTCGCGGTCAGGCTCGATGATGCAGTCGAGGCGGCGCAGGATGGTGAGCGGGAGGATCACGTTGCCGTACTGGTTGGGACGGTAGGGCCCCCGAAGTTGGTCGGCGATCGACCAGATGAAACTACCGAGGGTGCTCACACGGCTCCTTACTAGGTTCGCGATAGGTGTTGGACGCCCAGTGTGAGCCCGTGCACGCCGTCTGAACAGGCGGTACACAGTCCGCAGCAGCCGGTGCGTCACACACATCATTCCGTATCACGACACACCGCGTGCCACGGGCCTGCAGTAGCGACCGGCTCAGCGAATCCGATGCTAATCAGCGCACTCCTACAGCATCCTTTGCTTGCCTTTCGGTGGCCGCGCGGTCCTTCGTCCCGGGCGAGGCCACCTGCGGTGTCCCCTAATTCGAGCTCCGCTGCGCTCCGCCCGGTGAAGGGCGTTGTTGTTGTTCCCTTCTGGCTTTCCGAGTCTCGCCGGCGGTGACCTGCGCGCAACCGCCGACGCCTGACGGCGGCCCGAGGGCTCCGAAAATTCTTTCCTCCGCTTCGCTCCCCCAAGATTTTTCGGCTCGACAGTTGCAC
>NZ_JBHXFE010000341.1:0-1158 GCF_042722475.1 Streptomyces sp. NPDC127092 | reverse complement strand
GACGACGTCCGTGGAATCCATCGGGTAGGTGTCCTGCATCCACAGCAACCGGTTGACGATCGCCCGGTGACTGACGGCGACGCCCTTCGGCTTACCGGTCGATCCGGACGTGTAGATCACGTAGGCGGTCGAATCGGGGTGGATCGGACCGCCCCGCTCGGCGTCGGTGATCGGGGTGCTCGGCCGCCGGGACAGGTTCAGGGTGTCGATCTCGATCACCGAGGCACCGGCCGCGCTGTCGACGCCCTCGCACCGGTCGCGGGAGGCGGTGAGAACACATGCGGGTTCCGCACTCTCGATCACGTACGCGATCCGCGAGGCCGGATGGTCGGGGTCGAGCGGAACGTACGCTGCCCCGGTCTTCTCCACCGCGTAGATCGCGATCATCAGCTCGAGTGAACGGCGCAGGGCGACGGCGACCCGGGATTCGGGTCCGACGCCGCGGGCGAGGAGTTCGCGTGCCAGCCGGTTGGCGCGGGCATCGAACTCCGCGTACAGCAATTCCTCCTCGGCGAACACGACGGCCACGGCGTCCGGGGTCCGTGCCACCTGCGCCTCGAACAGGCTGACCAGGGTGGCCGAGCCCGGTACTGCGACGTCGGTGTCGATCCACTGCTCGAGCATCCGGTGGGTCTCGTCCGCGCCGATCAGGTCGATGTCGCCGACCTTTGCGTCCGAACCGGCGGTGATGGTCTCGAGCAGGGTGACGAAGCGTTCGGCCAGCGCCGTCATCGTCGGCGGGTCGAACAGTTCCGACGCGTACGAGAATTGGACGTCGATCGCACCGGGGGCGCCGGAATCCTCGGTGTGCTCGGTGAGGATGACCTGGAGATCGAACTTGGCGGCGCCGGTCTCGAGCGCCTCGACCTCCACGTCGAGTCCGGGCAGCTCGAGCCGTGTGTTCGCGAATCCCTGCAGCACCAGCATCACCTGGAACAGCGGTGAATGTGCCTCGGAACGGGTCGGCTTCAGTTCGTCGACGAGCCGCTCGTAGGGCAGATCGGTGTTGCTGAACGCCTCCAGATCCACGGAGCGGGTGTGCGAAAGGATCTCGGGGAAGCTGCGATCGGGGTCGACGGTGGTGCGCAGGACGACGGTGTTGACGAACATGCCGACGACGTCGTCGAGTTGCCGTTCCCCACGACCGGAGACCGGGGA
>NZ_JBHXFE010000340.1:0-1158 GCF_042722475.1 Streptomyces sp. NPDC127092 | reverse complement strand
CACCGAGAGGCAGCGGAGCACGGCGCTGACGGCCTAGTCGCGGGCTTTCACGATGAAGCGCAGTTCGCGTAGCGGCTCCCGGCGCTGTCGAAGGGCTGCGGACCCACCCCTGCTCATGCAAGGATCAGCCACACCCAACACGTCCCGGGACCACGCCCGAGGAGACAAACATGAGCGAAGTGCCCGAAACCCGAGAACACCCTCGCCACGAGTCCACGGCGTCGACCGAACGATTCGGTCACCTGATCGAACGCGACGACAACGCCGACTTCCCCTTCTACAACGGCAAGCCGACAACACTGTCGGTCGGCCAATGGATCACCCTGTGGGCCTCAGTCGCGGTCGGCTTCGCGGCTCTCGTTCTGATCCCTGCGCAGAACGACGTCGTCGACCTGATTCCGCGAATCCTGTTCGTGGCGATCCCACTGACCGTCCTCGCCCTGGTCACCAGGGAGCACTGGACTTCGCTGTTTCGCCGGGTCACCGGCCGGGACGTGCTTCTCATGTTCGGGTTCGCCACCCTCAACATCGCCGTGTCACTGATCCTGGGTCTGATCGTCAAGGCGCTATTCGGCGCATCGGCGAACGAGGCGACAGACGGTATCCAGGGTGCGCTCGACATCACCGCGTTCTACGTCGGCACCGCCATCCAACTGCTCGGCGAAGAAATTTTCACCATGCTGCCGTTCCTCGCGCTGCTGTACTTCCTCTACGCCAAGGCAAAACTGTCCCGCAAGACCGCGATCATCCTCGCCTGGCTGATCAGCGCGGTCTGGTTCGGGGCGGCGCACCTTCCGACCTACGACTGGAACTTCGCGCAGGCATTGATCGTCATCGGCGGCGCCCGCATCGTCCTGACGCTGGCCTACATCCGCACGAAGAACCTGTGGGTCTCCACCGGCGCCCACATCATCAACGACTGGGTGATGTTCACCCCGACCATCGTCGGTGGCGCGGCCTTGATTGCTCTCTGATCGCCAAACGCACAATCGAGGGCCTGGGGGCGTACCCCGGGCCCTCTCTGTGTTTCTAACCCACGATTCGCTGCGCGGAACACCAGCGACGCAGCGCAGCGGACAGAGCGCAGGCACGATGGCGAACGACACCCTGACTGCCACGGCAAACGGTCAACTGCTGGCTGCGGCGAGAGCCTGGAGC
>NZ_JBHXFE010000339.1:437-1161 GCF_042722475.1 Streptomyces sp. NPDC127092 | reverse complement strand
CTACACCACCGATCCGGAGCAGATGACGGACCTGCCCAAGGACAAGCGGGAGGCGATCGCGGAGGCGTTCTTCCCGCCGCTGCTCACCGAGGTCCGGCGCATGGAGACCGACCGCGGGGACACCGTCAAGTTCCTGTGGCGGCTGTTCGACGGCGCGCTCGTGGAGTCCGTGCTCATGCGGTACCCCGGTCGCGTGACGCTGTGCGTGTCCAGCCAGGCCGGCTGCGGCATGAACTGCCCGTTCTGCGCCACGGGCCAGGCCGGGCTGACCCGCAACATGTCCACGGCGGAGATCGTGGAGCAGATCGTGCTGGCCAACCAGGTGATCGCCCAGGGCGGGCTGGGCGGCAAGCGCAAGGACGGCGGGCACGACGCCGACCGCGTCACCAACGTCGTGTTCATGGGCATGGGCGAGCCCCTGGCCAACTACAAGCGCGTGATGGCCGCCGTGCACCGCATGGTGGACCCCTCGCCCGAGGGCCTGGGGATGTCCGCGCGGAACATCACGCTGTCCACCGTGGGCCTGGTGCCGGCCATCCGAAAGCTGGCCGAGGAGGGCGTGCCGCTGACGTTCGCGCTGTCCCTGCACGCGCCGGACGACGAGCTGCGCGACGAGCTGATCCCCGTGAACTCGCGCTGGAAGGCGGACGAGGCGATCGACGCCGCATACGACTACTTCGTGGCCACCGGCCGCCGGGTGTCCATCGAGTACGCGCTCATCAAG
>NZ_JBHXFE010000339.1:0-427 GCF_042722475.1 Streptomyces sp. NPDC127092 | reverse complement strand
CGGGGCAAGGGCTGGGTGCACGTGAACCCGATCCCGCTGAACCCGACGCCGGGCTCCATCTGGACCGCCTCGGAGAAGGACGTGACGCGCGAGTTCGTGGACCGGCTCAACGCCGCCGGCATCCCCACCACCCTGCGCGACACCCGCGGCAAGGAGATCGACGGCGCGTGCGGCCAGCTGGCGGCCGAGGACGTCGACTGACCTGTCGAGGTCTCCTGCGCGGCGCTCGCCGGCCCGTCCGCGGATGAGCCGCGGGGCCGGCGTCGGGAAGCGCCGTCAGAAGCGAACGGTCTCGCTGTCGCCCGGCTTGGCGGTCCCGCCGGTGACCTTGGCCTTCACCATCTCGACGGCGGTGGCCACCGCGCCCGGGGACTCCCAGAACTGGGCGGTGTTCACGTCCACGCGCACGAGCACGATCTGCGGATCC
>NZ_JBHXFE010000338.1:0-1162 GCF_042722475.1 Streptomyces sp. NPDC127092 | reverse complement strand
GTCCTGGTTGCCGCCGACCGCGAAGATCCAGTTCCCGATCCGGGTCTTGAACAGCACCCAGGTGGCGATCGCGGTGAACAGCAGCCACCACACCACGGTGATCCGCACCGACACCCCGCCGACCTCGAAGGAGGACGCGAACACCTTCTTCGCCGAGTCGAACCCGGCCATGTCGGACACGCTGGGGGTGGCGACCTGCCCGGTGATCAGTTTGGTGACCGCCAGGTTGATGCCGGTGAGCATCAGGAACGAGCTCAGCGTGATCAGGAAGCTGGGGATCTTCGTCTTCATCACCAGGTACCCGTTGAAGAATCCGACCGCCAGCGACACCACCAGGGCGAGGGCGGCGCCGGCCCACAGGTTCAGGTGCAGGTTGTAGGCGATCATCGACGCCGCCAGGGAACTGGTGGTGACCGCGACGCCGGCGGAGAGGTCGAATTCGCCGCCGATCATCAACAGCGCCACCGCGCACGCCATGATCCCGATCGTGGAGGAGGCGTAGAGCACCGTGGCCAACGCTTCGGGGCTGCGGAACGGGGGTGCGACGACCATGAAGAAGACGAAGATGGCGATCGCCCCGAACAGGGACCCGATCTCCGGGCGGACCAGCAGACGCTGCAGGCGTTTCTGCTCCTTCACCCTCTCGTCGTGGACGACCTTGTGACTGGCAAGGTCCAGATCTTGCTGTGTGGACATGATTTCCTCTCCGCGCCGGTGGATCTCAGCGTTGTGCGGTGCCGGCCGGTCCTGCGACCGGGTCGATGGTGACGGTGATGGTGTGTGCGTGAGATGGACCCACCGGGGTCCGGATCGTGTGCCCTGCCATGTGATCGACCGCCGATCAGCGGGTGCCGGCCTTGGCGTACTCGGCGACCTTGTCGATGTTGGTCTTGTCGATGAAC
The DNA here is from genome assembly GCF_042722475.1 of Streptomyces sp. NPDC127092. Classification (NCBI taxonomy): domain Bacteria; kingdom Bacillati; phylum Actinomycetota; class Actinomycetes; order Kitasatosporales; family Streptomycetaceae; genus Streptomyces; species Streptomyces sp. NPDC127092. Next base: position 260 of record NZ_JBHXFE010000338.1, on the reverse strand, counting down.
GACGGCCCGGTCAGCGTCGGCCCGCCGCCGCCGATGACGTTGCCGTTGTTCAGGTACAGCCACAGCGAATCGATGGCGAGGTAGCCCTGCAGGTACGGCTGCTGGTCGATGGCCCACTGCACGCTGCCGTCGGAGATGGCGTCGACGAGTGCCGCGTTGGTGTCGAACGTGTAGACCTTGGCCGGGCTGCCCGCGTTACCGACCGATTGCACGGCGGTGAGGGCGATCGGGGCGCCGAGCGTGAGCACACCGTCGATGGA
>NZ_JBHXFE010000337.1:0-1162 GCF_042722475.1 Streptomyces sp. NPDC127092 | reverse complement strand
CCCACGCCGTCGAGTGCGCCGGCCATCCGGCGGCCTTCACAACGGCGTTCAACGCGACGTCGCCGGGCGGCAGGACCGTCACGGCAGGGCTTCCCTCGCCGGAGCAGACGGCGGAGATCTCACCGCTCACCATCACGGGTGAGGCCCGCACGATCATCGGCTCGTACCTGGGCACCTCCGTGCCCGCTCGCGACATCCCGCGATACGAGCAGATGTGGCGTGAAGGTCGGCTGCCCGTGGAGAAGCTCGTCTCCGCGACCATGCGGCTCGACGACATCAACGAAGCGATGGACCAGCTGGCCGATGGCCGTGCGGTCCGTCAGATCATCGAATACTGAAGGCCACGGACATGACGACTACTGCGCATCACTCGCTGGACGAGGAAGGCATCGGGGAAGTCTCCCCGCACTGGAAGGCAGGGCCCTTCCAGATCCGCCTGCCGTTCGTGCACTACCGCTTCGAGTGGCCGGACTACGTCCAGGGCCTCTTGATGTGCGCCGTGGACCTGGCGGCCATCCCTCTGATGATCGAACTGCTCGGCATGCCGTTCGAGGTGGCCCTCGCCGTCGTCGTGTTCAACGGCCTCCTGTACCTCACCCATCACCTCCTCGGTGACCCGGTGGTTCCCGGGTGGATCACCCCGGCGATCCCGCTGGTCATGGCCTACTGCTCAGCGTTCCCCGAGGGGGAGGAGCGTGTGCATGCACTCATCGCGTTCCAGTTCATGCTGGGCGTCTTCTCCATCACGTTGGGTGCGACGGGACTCGCCTCCAAGGTGGTCTCGCTGATCCCCTCCGCCATCAAGGCGGGCGTCCTGGTGGGTGCGGGAATCGCCGCCGTCCAGTCACTCTTCGTCGCCGGAGGGCGTTTCGAGACCTTCCCGGTCACCATCACGATCGCGGTGGGGATCGCCTTCCTCCTGCTCTTCTCCAGCCGGTTCACCGCGATGCGGACCAAGAACCCGATGTGGCGCACGATCGGCAACCTGGGCATCCTCCCGGTGATCCTCCTGGCCGTGGTCATCGCACCCCTGGCCGGCGAAGCGCCCTGGCCGACCATCGAGTGGGGGTTCAACACCCCGGACTTCGCAGGCCTCTTCGCCGGGTACACGATCTTCGGCATCGGCCTCCCGCCGGCCTCGATGTTCCTCACCGCGCTGCCC
>NZ_JBHXFE010000336.1:0-1163 GCF_042722475.1 Streptomyces sp. NPDC127092 | reverse complement strand
GCTCTCGTAGCCGAGCCGGTAGCGGAACTTGAGGAACATCAGCCGCAGGTAGGTCTCCATCGGCGTCGACGGACGGCCGATCCGCGGGTCGAAGTACGGCACGAACGGTGCGAAGAACGCCGGATCATCCAACAGCGCATCCACTCGTTCGAGCTCCGCGGGAAGCCGCAGCAACTCCTGCGGCAGCACCGACTCGAACAAGGACGGTTGATCGCCTACGGTACGGAACACGATGGCCTCGATCCCTTCTAATGGGAGTCGATCAGCGAGCCTTCGGCATGTAACTGCCCGTTCACGGCAGGCTGATCACTGGAGCCGCCGGCCGGTGAGCACTGATCCCTTCTGGAGTGATGGTTGATTCCTAGGGCTAGATCGTGCCCCGGCCGGTCGGTGAGGTCACCTATAGCGCTGATGGGGTGTCGTGCCGCGAGCACTGATCCATTAGGTTGCCGCCGGGTGCCTCTGGGCTCGAACAGGTTTCATCCAGAATAGGAGACCAAAGGAGGCGATCGATGATCTTCGTCGGAGACGACTGGGCCGAACAACATCACGATGTCCATTTGATGGATGACACGGGAAGGCGACTGTCGTCGCGTCGGCTGCCGGAAGGACTGGCCGGCATCCGCACATTGCACGAACTGATAGCCGAGCACGCTGCAGACCCAGCTCAGGTCGTGATCGGCATCGAAACCGACCGCGGCCTGTGGGTACAGGCGCTGACCGCCTCCCACTATCAGGTGTACGCGATCAACCCACTCGCGGTCGCGCGCTACCGCGACCGGCACCACGTCTCGGGCGCGAAGTCCGATCCGGGTGACGCGAAGCTGCTCGCGGACCTGGTGCGCACCGACCGACACAACCATCGGCCGATCGCCGGCGACAGCCCGGACGTGGAGGCGATCAAGGTCCTCGCCCGCGGACACCAGAACCTGATCTGGGCCCGCACCCGGCAAACCAATGCACTGCGGTCGGCGCTGCGTGAGTACTACCCGGCCGCGCTGGAGGTGTTCGAAGACCTGCACGACCGCGACACGCTCGCCGTACTCGGCCGCGCCCCGACACCCGCCGAGGCCGCGCACCTGACCCTGCCGGCGATTCGATCCGCCCTCAAAAAGGCTGGCCGGCAACGCAACCTCGACACCCGAGCCCACGACATCCAGAAC
>NZ_JBHXFE010000335.1:0-1166 GCF_042722475.1 Streptomyces sp. NPDC127092 | reverse complement strand
AACGAACGCATGACCTCCACCCCGGACACCCCGGCCGCCCCCGCCACCCCCTTCCACGACCTCGACGCCTTCACCGCGCTGCCGCGCGTCGCCGGTCTCACCCTCAGCCCGGACGGCGCCCGCCTGGTGACCACCGTCGCCGCCCGGGACGCAAAGGGCACCGGCTACGCCACCGCCCTCTGGGAGGTCGACCCCGCGGGCAAGCGCCCCGCCCACCGCCTGACCCGCTCCCGCGAGGGCGAGGCCGGCGCGCAGTTCGCCGCGGACGGCACCCTCTTCTTCACCTCCGCCCGTCCCGACCCCGCCGACGCCGAGGCCGAGAAGCGCAGCGCCCTGTGGGCCCTGCCGGCCCGGGGCGGCGAGGCGCGCGTGGTGCTCTCCCGCCCGGGCGGCGTCGCCGCGGTCACGTGCGCCTCTGCGGCGGACCGCGTGGTCGTCACGGCGGACCGGCTGCTCGGCGCCACCACCGAGGCCGAGCACGCGGCCCTCGCGCAGACCCGCAAGGACGCCGGTGTGGACGCCATCCTGCACACCGGCTACCCCATCCGCTTCTGGGACCACGACCTCGGCCCCGCCCGCCCCGAGCTCTTCGTCCTCGAGCCCGGCCCGGACCCGCAGGGTGAGCCCGCCACGGACGCCGACGCCGCCGAGCCCGGCCCCGCCGCCTCCGGCCTGGCTCCCGAGGCCGACGACGTGGCGCACCACCTGCGCCACGTCTCCGGATTCCCGCGCTCCCACGCGTTCGGGATCGGCGCGCAGGTGGCCCCGGACGGCTCGTTCCTGCTCACCACGGCCGCCACCGCCGAGGCTCGCGGCAACGTGCGCGAGGGCACGGTGGTGCGCGTGGACCTGGCCACGGGCGAGCACCGCGTCCTGCACGACGTCCCCGGTGAGGACGTGGCCGTCGGCCCCGTCAGCCATGACGGCACGCGCGCCGTCGTCGTCCGCACCCCCGACTCCACCCCGCACTCCGCCGTGCACCCGCGCCTGTACGTGATGGACACGGCCACGGGCCAGACCACGCCCCTGGCCCACGGCTGGGACCGCTGGGCCGACGTCGTCGCGTGGCTGCCGGACGACTCCGCGGTGATCGCGCTCGCGGACTCCGAGGGCCGCCGCCCGGTGTTCCGCATCGAGGTGGCCACCGGCGCCGTCGCGCAGGTGAC
>NZ_JBHXFE010000334.1:0-1167 GCF_042722475.1 Streptomyces sp. NPDC127092 | reverse complement strand
CCCTCACAGAGATCGCCGTGACCTGGAAAATGTTAGTCTAACTATGCGTTAGGAAGACTAACCAAATTTTCGGTGTGACGTGAACAGGGAGGTTCAAGAGCGCATGGGTGAGGAGCACTCCACGCTGACCAGCACGGATGGCGAACCGACGTCGGGCTACTGGTACACCCGCGGCGCCCGCGAGATCGAACCTGTGGACGTGCTCAACCTGCTGCGACGCTACCGGGAGGCCGAACGGCGCATGCGCGCCCGCACCCGGGACAGCATGGGGATGGGAGAGACCCACCTGTCAGCCCTGCGTTACCTGCTGCGGGCCGACCGACGCGGCCACAAGGTCCGTCAGCGGGATCTGGCCAGCGCCCTGGAGATCACCCCGGCCTCCGCCAGCGCCCTGGTGGACCGACTGGTCCGAGACGGCTACGCCCGACGGGCGCCCCACCCACAGGACCGCCGATCCGTGGTGGTGGAGCCGACGGCCAAGACGGACCACGAGGTCCGCGCCACCCTGGGCGCCATGCACCGCAGTATGCTCGCCGCGGTGGAGGGCCTCACCCCGGCCGAGCTCGCCGGCGCGGCCGCGTTCCTGCGGGCCCTGATCCGCAGCGTGGAGGAGCATGACGAGGACGAGGCGGACCAGCCCGCGTGAGGAACAGACTCAGCGGAACAGGTCCCAGACGCTGAACGTGGTGCGCTTGTAGACCGCGTTGTAGGCGGCGCGCTTCGGATCGCGCACCCACCCCATGCCCGGCCGGCCGTCCTCGCGGCCGGCACCCGTGCACCGCACCCGCCAACCCCAGGAGCTGACATGACCACCGCACCCACCCCTTCTTCCTCCGACGACGCCCCCGCCGTCCTCGTCGAGACGCGGCCCGGCGTCGTGCGGCTGACGCTGAACCGGCCCGCGAAGGGCAACGCGCTCGGACTGACGATGGCGCGCGAGGTGCTCGCGGCGATCGCCGCGGCCGAGGCGGACGACTCCGTGCACGTGCTCACGCTGACCGGCGCGGGACGGATCTTCTGCGGTGGCGGGGACGTCCAGGCCATGGCCGCCGCGCCTGCCGGGCCGGAGCGGCGCGCGATGATCCAGGAGCTCGGCGAGGCGGCGGGCGAGGTCGCGGTGGCGCTCACAGGCTCTCGCCTGCTGGTGCTGGCCGGCGTCAACGGGAC
>NZ_JBHXFE010000333.1:814-1170 GCF_042722475.1 Streptomyces sp. NPDC127092 | reverse complement strand
GCCATGGACAGGCTCGCCCCCGGCACGCCGGCCACGGACGGGTCCGCGACGGTGACGTCCACGATGAACCCGGGCCGGCTGTGCATGCGCCGCGTGGTCACCGACTCCACGACGGCGACGACGGTCACCTCGGCGTCGTAGGGCAGGGCGGCGATGGGGGTGAGCTCGCCTCGTTCGATCCAGCGGCGCGGCACGTGGTCCAGCAGGTCCCCGACCGTGGTCAGGCCGAGCTCCTTCTCGAGGCGGGCGGGCAGCGTGCCGCCCAGCACCTCGGACAGGGGCAGGTCGGTGACGGGGGCCTCAGCGGCCATGGCACCCGTCCGGTGCGGCGTCTGCCTGCGACGGCTCGGCCAGGC
>NZ_JBHXFE010000333.1:0-741 GCF_042722475.1 Streptomyces sp. NPDC127092 | reverse complement strand
TGTGGGTTAAGTGGAAGGGCGCAGGGATTGGCGCCTCCGCCGCGGCGGCGGGCTCGCCCTCCGCGGCGTGGGCGCCCTCGACGTAGCCGGGGAGCGCGGTGGCCAGCTCCTCGTCCACGGGCGTGCCCGTGACGACGGAGCGCAGCGCCTCGAACACCCAGAGCAGCCCGACGGCGCCGGCGTCCACGACGTGCGCCCGGGTCAGCGGGGCGAGCAGCGACTCGGTCTCCTCCACGGCCTGCACGCAGTCGGCCAGCATGAGGGTCACGGCCGGGCCGAGCCGCACGGCCGGGTCCGCGTCCCCGGCCACCGCGGGCGTGTCGGGGGCCTGGGTGGACGAGCGCGCGAGGCTGCGGGCGGCCGCGGAGAGCACCGTGAGGATCGTCCCCTCGCGCGGATCCGACAGGGCCTGTCGGGCGGCCCGGTCGGCGGCTCCGAACGCCGCCGCCAGGGCGAACGCGTCGACGCGCTCCCGGCCGCGCAGGGGCTCGGCCATCCCCGCCAGGCTGACCGCGAGCAGCATGCCCGAGTTGCCCCGGGCGGAGTCCAGCGCGGCCGCGCCCGCGTGCGCGAGCACGGCGCCGGCGTCGTCCTGTGCGGGGCAGGCGTCGGCCGCGGTGCGGGCCGCCGTCAGCGTGGCCAGCATGTTCGTGCCCGTGTCCGCGTCCGGGACCGGGAAGAGGTTCAGGGCGTCGAGTCGCGGCGCGGCCCGGCCCACGAGCTCCTCCGCGAGCGCGAGCC
>NZ_JBHXFE010000332.1:410-1183 GCF_042722475.1 Streptomyces sp. NPDC127092 | reverse complement strand
CAGGGTGGACCACGCCGCCGTGGAGGTGTTCTGTGCCGGGTCCCGCAGGTCGGCGTCGGGGTAGTTGACGTAGGCGCCGGCGTTGGCGTGGTTCGGGACCGGAACGCCGCCGGTGTCGGCGTAGATGTCGCGGAACATGCTGCGGGACCACTCGAGGTGTGCGGCCTCGTCGGCGGGATTGCGCCAGGCGGTGACGAAGACCGCTTTCATGAACGAGTCCCGGGTCGGCATCGCCGTCGCCGTGGCGGCTCGGGTGTTGATCGCACCGCCGGCGGGGAAGAGCTCCACCCCCGAGTCCTGGCTCTGGAAGCGGGGATCGGTCAGGTAGCGGTGCAGGGTGCGCAGCTGCTCGTCGGTGTAGGCGCGGCGCAGGTTCGCGCTCTTGTACTTGCCCAGGAACGGGGCCCGCCCGCGGGGCGCGGACAGCCGCGTCGACACGTCCAGGAACGGGCCCGCGGTCGCGGGCACCACCACCGGCGGCGGCCACACACCCTCGACCATCGCGCCGACGAATTCGTCGAGCAGCGTGCGGGCGTCGGGGCGATCGGCGTCGAGGCGGGGGGTGAGTTGGCACAGACCGCCGAGGTAGGCGCTGGCAAAGAACTGGGCGTACAGGCTCGAAAACCGCGACCCCGGTGCACTGTTGCGTTCGAAGAACCGCAGAAAGTTGCCGACGAACCGCACGAAGGATTCCTCGGTGGCCGTGGGCAGCACGATCTGGGAGGTCACCAGGTTCGTCGGCGGGGTCGGCAGGAGACGGGCGGGATCGGAGC
>NZ_JBHXFE010000332.1:0-400 GCF_042722475.1 Streptomyces sp. NPDC127092 | reverse complement strand
GGTATCGGGTGATCACGCCGAAGTTTCCGCCTCCGCCGCCGGTGTGCGCCCACCACAGATCCGGGTTCGGACCATCGCGGGTGGCGAGCACGGCCGACGCCTGCCCGGCGGCATCGACCACCACGATCTCGACACCGTAGAGATGGTCGACGACCGACCCGAACAGGCGCGAGAGGGGACCGAAGCCGCCGCCTGCGGCGTGCCCGCCCATCCCGACGCCGAGACAGCTGCCGCCGGGGATCGTCACACCCCAGCGGTGGTGCAGTTGTTCGTACACGGTGCCCAGGTCGGCGCCCGCCCCGACCGAGAAGGCCCGATGGTCCGGGTCGTAGTCGATGCCGGTGAGCCGGCTCAGGTCGATGATCACCTGCGTCGCGGGGTTGTCCACGAAGTCCTCGAC
>NZ_JBHXFE010000331.1:0-1185 GCF_042722475.1 Streptomyces sp. NPDC127092 | reverse complement strand
GGCGCCAGCCGAGCGTGGTGTTCGCCGCCGCCAGGTCGTGCATGGGGAACGGGCGGGTGGTCTTGGGCAGCACCCACGGGGCACGGGACATCGACTCCACGCCGCCCACGAGGACCACGTCCGCCTCGCCGGTGTTGATCTGGCGGGAGGCGATGATCGCCGCGTCCAGGGAGGAGCCGCAGAGGCGGTTCACGGTGGTGCCGGGGATGGACAGCGGCAGGCCGGCCAGCAGCGCGGCCATGCGGCCCACGTTGCGGTTCTCCTCCCCGGCCCCGTTCGCGTTGCCGAACACCACCTCGTCGATCCGGTCCGGGCGGGCACGGTCCGTGCCGGCCTCGATCGGGGCGCCGCGCAGCTCGCCCGCCACGTCCTGCGCGCTCTCGCGACGCAGCCCCGCCAGACCGGGCGCACGGTCCACGAGGGTCCGGAGCACGTGGGCGGCGAGGTCGTCCGGCCGGGAGCCGGCGAGCGCGCCGCCGATCTTGCCGAAGGGGGTGCGGACGGCGTCGTACACATAGGCGTCCGTGACGGTCATGGCGGGTCTCCTCTGCTGTGCGCTCGCGATCTCTCTCGCCGGTGACGCTAGCCCCGCCCCGGACGCCGGGCCAGGAGAGTTCGTGCAACGCACTCTTGTGCGCACAGCGAACGGTAGGCTCGCCGCATGCTTCCCGATCCCCCCGCCGACGGCCCCGGCCCCGCCCGCCCGGAGGCCCCCGTGCGCGCCCTGGCCACCGGACTGGCCGTGCTGCGGTCCTTCACCCCGGGCCGTCCGGCGCTGACCGTCTCCTCCGCCGCAGAAGCCGCCGGCATCACGCGCGCCACGGCGCGCCGTGTCCTGCACACGCTCGTCCACGAGGGCTTCGCGGTGCAGGAGGGCCGCGAGTTCCGACTCACTCCGCGGGTGCTCGAGCTCGGCCACGGCTACTGGACGGGCACGTCACTGGCGGAGCTGCTGCGGCCGGTGCTGGCCCGTGCCTCCCAGGCCCTCGAGCAGTCCTGCTCCGCCGCGGTGCTGGACGGGGCCTTCCTGCTCTACATCGCCCGCGTGCACACCGAGCGGATCATCCGGGTGAACCTCGACGTCGGCACGCGGCTGCCGGCGTTCCTCACCTCCATGGGCCGGGTCCTGCTCGCCGACCTGCCGCCGGCCGCCGCGCGTCGTCTGCTCCAGGGCACGCCGCGGAC
>NZ_JBHXFE010000330.1:0-1191 GCF_042722475.1 Streptomyces sp. NPDC127092 | reverse complement strand
CTAGTGACCTGGTTCGGAGATCCTGTCGCAGTAGCGGCAGATGCGGTCGAGGATCTGGTCGGCGGTCTTGGTCCATGTGAAGGGCCGGGCGTCGTCGTTCCACACCTTGATCCAGTCTTCGAGCGCGGTCTTGAGGGCGTCGAGTGAGCAGAACACCCCGCGTGCGAGGCAGCGTCGTTCCAGCTCGGCGAACCACCGCTCGACCTGGTTGATCCAGGACGAGTAGGTGGGGGTGAAGTGGAGCTGGAAGCGGGGGTGGGCGAGGAGCCACTTGTGCACCACGGGTGCTTTGTGGGCGGAGAGGTTGTCGCAGATGACGTGGACCGCCAGGCCGGGTTCGGTCTGGCGGTCGATCTCGTCGAGGAAGTCCCGGAAGTCGACCGCCCGGTGCTGGTCGGACAGCTTGCTGATGACCTTGCCGGTCGCGGTGTTCAGCGCGGCGAACAGGTCGACGGTGCCGTGGCGGACGTAGTCGAAGCTGCGCCGCTCGGGCACTCCCGGGATCATCGGCAGGACCGGCGCGGTCCGCTGAAGGGCCTGGATCTGGGGTTTCTCGTCGACCGCGAACACCACGGCGTTCGCCGGCGGGGCGAGATACAGACCGACGACGTCACGGATCTTGTCGATCAGGAATGGGTCGGGGGAGATCTTGAAGGTCTCGGTCCGCCAGGGCTGCAGGCCGAAGGCGTGCCAGATCCTCAGCACGCTCGCGGGCGAGATCCCCACGACCTTGGCCAGTTCCCGCTTGGACCAGTGCGTGCCCGCGGGAGGTGTCTCCTCCAGGGTGCGGACTACCACCTCTTCGACCTGGGCGTCGGTGATGGTCCGTGGGACCCCGGGCCGCGGCTCGTCCGCGAGTCCGTCGAGGCGGTCGCGCAGGAACCGGGTTCGCCAGCGGCGCACGGTGTCTCGGCCGACATCGAGCCGCGCGGCGACCACGGTGTTGTTCCAGCCGTTCGCGCACGCCAGCACGATGCGTGCGCGAACGGCAAGCCCCTGCGCGGTCGAGCGACGCTTCGCCCAGTTCTTCAAGGTCAGCCGCTCGACGTCCGACAGCACGACAGGTTCCAGCCGGGTATCGCCCATGCTCACAGCACAGCGCGAACACGTGGCCTGCCGCAGGCGAACACCGCAATCTGAAACAGGGGACGCCTCACGTGGCGACCCACCACCTCAAAACCAGGTCACTAG
>NZ_JBHXFE010000329.1:0-1192 GCF_042722475.1 Streptomyces sp. NPDC127092 | reverse complement strand
CGCCAGGTACTTGGCCATCCCGGCGGCGACGTCGTTGCGTTCGCCGGAGTCCTTGAGCCGCGCGGCATTGACCATCATCAGGTGTGCCGCCTCGACCTTGGTCGCCATCTCCGCGATCCGGAAGGCGATGGCCTGGTGTTCGGCGATCTGCGACCCGAACGTCTCCCGTGTTTTTGCATACTTCACGCCGAGTTCGAACGCGCGCTGGGCGATCCCGCACGCGCGGGCGGCGACGTTGACGCGGCCGACCTCGACGCCGTCCATCATCTGCCGGAAGCCGCGGCCCGGGTCGCCGCCGAGGATCGTGTCGGCCGCGGCCCGGTAGCCGCTGAACACCATCTCGGTGGTGTCGATGCCCTTGTAGCCCATCTTCTCGAGCTTCCCGGGGATCGTGAGCCCGGGCAGCACCTCGCCGAACCCGGCGGGCTTCTCGATGAGGAACGCCGTGAGGTTGTCGTGCGGCTTGGCCGCACCCTCCTCGGTGCGGACCAGCACCGCCACCAGCGTCGACGACCCGCCGTTGGTCAGCCACATCTTCTGGCCGTCGATCACGTAGTTGCCGTCCGCTGCCCGCGCCGCCTTGGTCCGGATGGCGGCGACGTCGGAACCCAGTTCGGGTTCGGACATCGAGAACGCGCCGCGCAGTTCACCCGTCGCCATGCGTGGCAGGTAGTGGGCCTTCTGTTCGGGTGTGCCGTGATTGGCGATCATGTGCGCCACGATGAAATGGGTGTTGATCACCCCGGACACGCTCATCCAGCCCCGCGCGATTTCCTCGACGCACAGTGCGTAGGTGAGGAGCGATTCCCCGATGCCGCCGTACTCCTCGGGGATCGTGAGCCCGAACAGGCCCATCTCCTTCATCTGCTCGACGATCGCCGTCGGGTACGTGTCGGAGTGTTCGAGCTCCTGCGCCTGCGGGATGATCGCCTTGTCCACGAACTCGCGTACCGCCGAGACGATCTCGCCCTGGGTGTCCGTGAGCCCGGCGGTCTGCGCCAGTCGTGTCATCGTTCCACCTGTCCCGTATTCATCATCTCTCCGTGCTCTGCTCGGCGTGCACGTCGTTCAGACGGTCGCGCAACGCGGACCGCAGGACCGCACCCCGTGGGGACTGGGGCAACTCGTCGACGAAGACCACCTCGCGCACCTTCTTGTACGGCGGCACCGTGGCCGCCACGAACTCGATCAG
>NZ_JBHXFE010000328.1:717-1193 GCF_042722475.1 Streptomyces sp. NPDC127092 | reverse complement strand
AGACTGCGCGAGTTCGGCGACCGCCTCGTCGACGGAGTCCTTCACGTCGTTCTAGGTCGGGTGAGTCACACCCGTGGTCCCGGACCTCGGCAGGTCAGCGCGCTCGCGACGGAATAGAAACACGTTCAGTTAGACAGCTCCACCTCACACCGTCGCGACCTTCGATCCGGTGTTGGTCGTAGCGGTGATACAATTTTGTATAACTGCAGTTGAAGGTGGTGTGTGATGGCGTTGGCGGATGTGGAGCGTGATCTGCGGGCGATTCCGGCGGAGAAGGAACTGCTGCAGATCAAGTTGCTGCGTGCGGTGGCGCACGCGACGGACAATCAGGTGCCGCAGCGGGTGATCGCGAAGAACCTGGCCGTCAAGCAACCGGAGGTCAGCCGGATCGTGAAGAAGCTGCGGATGAACCCCTCGGTCCGGGACCGCTCCCCGAGGGAGGTGCTGCTCGAACACGCCGCGAAGCGGATCGACCA
>NZ_JBHXFE010000328.1:0-707 GCF_042722475.1 Streptomyces sp. NPDC127092 | reverse complement strand
AGCTGATGGCCTGGGACTACACCTTCGGGCATGTTCCGGGCGATGATCCGCTCGGGGAGAGCTATGTGCGGGGCACCTGGGATCAGATCGAACGCTCCCGCGACCTGCTCGGCGACGACGACTACCGGGTCCTCCTCGCGGCCACCGCCGACCGGCGTGCGCAGGCGAATGCACTCTGACCCCGCCGCTGTCGCCGCCGACCTCGAGGCCTGGTGCCGGCCCGGCGGGATCCTCGACAAGGACGGCCCCTCCGCCTCGATCCACCTGTTCGACCCGGTCGCTCGTCGCCGAACCCGGGACGGCATCGTCGATGCCTACCTGGCGGGTACTCGATGCGGACACGATCAAGGACCATCTGCTGCGGGACGCCATCGAGCAGGGCGTCTACACCGACCTGCTGAGCATCGACCTTGCGGACGGACACCGCCTGATGCCCCGCGAACTCGCCACCCTGGTGCACACCGAGTCGACGAAACTGCTCGACATGATCACCGAGATCTGTTTGTCCCGTGGGGAGAACCTGGTCCTCGAGGGCACGTTCAGCTGGCCCGGGCTGGGTCCGCGGCTGCTGACGGACCTCGCGTACGCGGAGTACGAGAAGTTCACGATCCTCGATGTCGAAGCACCAGCGCCCATCGTGCGGGCCCGGGCGCTGACCCGGTGGTGGCGGGGCCGGCAGGAAGCGCTACGTGGCGGTGACGGGTTCG
>NZ_JBHXFE010000327.1:0-1196 GCF_042722475.1 Streptomyces sp. NPDC127092 | reverse complement strand
CCGTCAGCCCGTTGCAGCAGGCTGTCCCCGGCGGCGACGACGTCGGCCAACGGCAGACCCAGCTGCGCCAGCGCCGCCCAGGTGGCGGCCGGCGTCGTGATCCGCACCCCCGAGCGCACCAGCACGGGGTCCTGCGGGTGCAGCTCATGCCCGACGACGCCGCTGCGGCGCGGCGCCCCGCCCTCGGCCCGCGTGCGCGCCAGATGGACGGGGCCGCGCTCCCACTGCCGCGGCAGCCACATCCCCCAGAGACGAGCGGCGGTGGCGTGGGTGGCCGCGGTGCCGGGGTTCGTCCGCTGGAGGGCGCGGACGACGTCGGCCAGTGAGGGCTGACCCCCGGCAGTGTGCCGCAGCCCGTGGTGCGGGGCGTCGAACCGGGGGCCGCGCAGCTGCGAGGCCGTCAGGCCGGCCTGCAGCCCCGCGGCGACCGGGAAGACGGGGCCGAGGGCGTCGTCGTGCGGAGGAGGGGCGACCATGCCGCCACCTTCTCCTTCCATGGGCGGCCCCGGCGCCGCGACCGCGAGGGCCGTGGAGGGCGAGCCGGGTCGGCGGCCCTGTGCAGGAGCCGCTGAATCGTCTGGCTCACGTCCCCCACGCGTCCGAGCGGCGCTGAGCCAGACGAATCGGTCGAGACAGCCCCCTCAGAACAGCAGAAACGTCTGGCTCGCGCCCGTCGCAGCGTGCTGGCTCCCCCCCGCAGCGTGCCGGCGCACCCAGCGCCCCTCAGCCCTTCGGGGCGTAGTACCGGCCGAGGGTCTCGGCCTTGAGCTCGGCGAGCGTGCCGTCCTGCATGGCCGCACGGATCCGGTCCACGAGCGAGACCGTGAACCGCTCGTTGTGGATGGAGAGGAGCGTGTGCGCCACCATCTCCTTCGCCTTGAACAGGTGCCGCAGGTACGCGCGGGAGTAGTGGGCGCACGTATAGCAGTCGCACTCGGGGTCCAGCGGGCCGAAGTCGCGGCGGTACTTCGCCCCGGGCAGGTTGTAGCGCCCGTCGCGGGTGTAGAACGCGCCGGTGCGGGCCACACGGGTGGGGGAGACGCAGTCGAAGGTGTCGGCGCCGTTCTCGACGGCGGTGAACAGGTCATCGGGTTCGGAGATGCCCAGCAGGTGGCGCGGCTTGTCCTCGGGCAGCTCCTGCGCGCACCAGCCCACGATGGTCCCGAGGTTCTCCTTCTCCAGGGCCCCGCCGACGC
>NZ_JBHXFE010000326.1:788-1198 GCF_042722475.1 Streptomyces sp. NPDC127092 | reverse complement strand
GCCCGTGGTGGACCGCTCCCATCTGTCCCGCTCCCCTCTCTTCCGCTGGGCCGGCGCCTCCGCCGCCGGCCAGGCGCACCTGTCGCGAGGCCTGGGTGCAGCCGCGGGCGGCGACGCACGAACTCACGGGGTGAACGGCATGGCGGCGGGGCGGAGACGGCGGCTGTGTGGGGGCCGGCGGTGCACGCTGCGTTGAAGTGCTCCGCGAGGGCTGCGCGACGCGTGGGGAACGTCCTGGCCGCCGGGCGCGGCCGTGCAGGGTATAATCCGTCCCTCCTCCTTCACCCGGGTGCGCTGCAGCCTCGAGGATGCAGCCAGCGAGCAGGCCGGGTGCTGTGACTGGGTGCCCCCTCTCCCCCACGGTCAGACCTCCTCGCCGTCGGTGACGTGCAGGGAATCGGGGCCAGAGC
>NZ_JBHXFE010000326.1:299-768 GCF_042722475.1 Streptomyces sp. NPDC127092 | reverse complement strand
AGGGGACGCCGTGGGTAGGTGGCCGTGGGTGCCACCATGGCGCTGGTTGGTCTGGCGAATCCCCAGCGCGGCCCGACGGCTAGGTACGGGGTCGGCAGGGGAATGCTGAGTCAGCCTGGGTCCCCTCCCCCGGGAAACCCGCATCAGCTCAGTGCGGGACGCTCAGGCCACACGGTTCTGACCCCTGCAAACGACGTGGAAGCAGGACGTCGATCACTCAGGTGGTGGCCGGGGGTTTCACGTAAAACACGATGCTCGCGCGTAGATCTAGCGTCGATCCCCGGAGGGAGCCGCGTGCGGACGGACGGGTGAAGACCCGGTTCCACACGAGTCGGACGTGAAACTTAATGGGCAAAATGGGCAGACGGGAGGAATGGGCCCGGTCTGTCGGGCGGAACGGCCTGCCATATGTCTGTACGGCCGCTGCTGACGGCAGCGACTACATCGAACAGTACGGTCAACGGCACAA
>NZ_JBHXFE010000326.1:0-289 GCF_042722475.1 Streptomyces sp. NPDC127092 | reverse complement strand
AGCGGAGCACGGGCCGTGGTGTCGCCGCGAGGCACGCGGCCGGTCTGCCGTCAGCGTGTGCGAGAGCAGACGTCAGCGGCGATGGTGGGCTGCTGTGATTCGTCTGAGTTGGAGGGGCCGAACGGCGGCGCCAGAAGGACAGTTCTACTGTGCATTCCTGTGTACGGAGTAGGAGAGAGTCCGGCGAAGAGGGGCGGCCGCACGCCCCCAATGTATACAAAGACAAGCATGTGAGCTGGCACTTTGCGGAGTCAGCAGTGGTTAGCGGCTATCGTCGATGTTGATATGT
>NZ_JBHXFE010000325.1:0-1199 GCF_042722475.1 Streptomyces sp. NPDC127092 | reverse complement strand
GAGACAGCATCGACACTGGGATGTTCGCGGGCGTGCGCAGCCGGGTGCCCTGGCTGCTGCCCGTGCTGGATCCGCGCCACGTGGCGCAGGAGGTGCTGGACGCCGTCGAGGCCGGCCGCACCCGCCTGCTGCTGCCGCGCGCCGTCGGTCTGATCGCGCCCCTGCGCGCCCTGCCGGCGCCCGTCTTCGACCGCGCGATGGACGTCCTCGGGGTCAACGCCACGATGGACGGCTTCACGGGCCGGCGGTCGCGGCTTTTCGCGGGGCGCGAGACGGCGCGCTAGGATTCCACAGTCTGCCCTCGGGCAGTCCCTCGGGTGTCCGGCGAGCCTCCACCGCGTGAGCCCGCCGGCGTCGGGGACGACGGCGGGGTGTAGCTCAGCTTGGTAGAGCGCGCGCTTTGGGAGCGTGAGGCCGCAGGTTCAAATCCTGTCACCCCGACTCGACGTCAAGACCATCCACCACCACCAACAGGAGTCATCCGTGGTCAAGTCCACCGCAGAGAACCTCAGCCCGACCCGCGTCAAGCTGACCGTCGAGGTGCCGTTCGAGGAGGTGAAGCCCGCCCTGGACAAGGCGTTCAAGGACATCGCCAACCAGGTCCAGATCCCGGGCTTCCGCAAGGGCAAGATCCCGGCGCGCCTGATCGAGCAGCGCTTCGGCCGCGAGATCGTCGTGGACCAGGCCGTCAACGAGGGCCTGAACACCTGGTTCTCCGCCGCCATCGCCGAGGCCGAGGTCACGCCGATCTCCCGCCCCGAGGTCGACGTGACCGCCACCCCGGACGCGGAGAACGCCGAGGGCCCGGTGGCCTTCACCGCCGAGTTCGACGTGCGCCCGACCATCGAGCTGCCCGACTACAAGGGCCTCAAGGTGACGGTGGAGCCCGCCCAGGCCACCGAGGAGGACGAGCAGAAGGCCCTCGACGCCCTGCGCTCGCGCTTCGGCTCCCTCAAGGATGTGGACCGCCCGGCCGCCCAGGACGACTTCGTCACGATGAACCTGACCGCCACGGTCGACGGCGAGCAGGTCGACCAGGCCGAGGGCCTGTCCTACCAGGTGGGCGCCGGCACCATGCTCGAGGGCATCGACGAGGCCCTCGACGGCCTGTCCGCCGGCGAGGACGCCACCTTCGAGACCACGCTCAACGGCGGCGAGCACGACGGCGAGACCGCCGTGGTCAAGCTGGAGCTGACGGC
>NZ_JBHXFE010000324.1:0-1200 GCF_042722475.1 Streptomyces sp. NPDC127092 | reverse complement strand
TGTCTCAGTCCCAGTGTGGCCGGTCACCCTCTCAGGCCGGCTACCCGTCGTCGCCTTGGTGAGCCATTACCTCACCAACAAGCTGATAGGCCGCGAGTCCATCCAAAACCGATAAATCTTTCCAACACCCACCATGCGGTGGACGCTCCTATCCGGTATTAGACCCAGTTTCCCAGGCTTATCCCAGAGTTAAGGGCAGGTTACTCACGTGTTACTCACCCGTTCGCCACTAATCCACCCAGCAAGCTGGGCTTCATCGTTCGACTTGCATGTGTTAAGCACGCCGCCAGCGTTCATCCTGAGCCAGGATCAAACTCTCCGTAAAAAAATTACAGAACAACACCGTGGCAGCCGGAAATAACCACCACGACATCCATTCAATACCTGGCAGACCATCACCACACCACGGGGGTGGCAGGCGATGATCAACCAATATGTGTTAAAACAATTGGCATCAACAAACTTGGCACACTATTGAGTTCTCAAACAACAGGCGCTTCCAGCTTCAGCGACCCGCTCCGCGGGCCGTTTCGCTCTGGAGCAACTTCTCCATCCTAGACCATCCGTTTCGACCGTGTCAACTCCGTGTCCGAAGCATTCACCGTCCGTTCACATGGCCGGGCTAGAAAACCTTACCACGTGATCCGACCATGTCAACTCCGCTCAACGCGGTGTCAGACACTCACCGGACCATCCACGTGGAAGGCCTTGAAAAGCTTACCACATGATTCCCGGCTGTCAAACCAGATCATCTTCTTCAGGAATCCCGACCCGCATCACTGCCGGCCGCGCACCCGGTGAGCACCACCCGCCCTGGACCTGCCATTCTCGGCATGAATCCGCGGATTCTGTGTTCTTCACCCCGCCTCCCGGTCACCCGGTCGGCGTCTTGAGCACGAGATGGAACTCTACACACGAATCCCACCGAACACAAAACCAGGGGCGACACCCGGCGTCCGGGCACGAAGGAGGGCCCCGTTCTCCGCAGAATCCTGCGGGGAACGGGGCCCTGTGCTCCTCCCGTGGGCGGTTGCTTCGCCGTCGCCGCCCGTCGTGTCCTCGGTCACTTTTCGCGACTCACGGTGGACACCGGTGGTCTGCAGCCGCGGTCAGCCCTCCCCCAGGTCCGCACCCGCCATGCTCTTCTTGCCCCGGCGCACCAGCAGGTGTCGGCCGGCGAGGGCGTCGTCTCGGGTGAAC
>NZ_JBHXFE010000323.1:397-1201 GCF_042722475.1 Streptomyces sp. NPDC127092 | reverse complement strand
GTCATGGCCTCCGTGCGCCGCACCGGGCCGAGGACCCTCGGACCTGGCACGATGCGGGACGAGGGCCGATCCTGGAGAGCGCCCGAGACACCCTTGTGAAGGAGACCGCATGCCCGTCGCCCCGCGTCCGTCCGACGGCGCCGCGTCCTCGGTCTTCACCCCGCACCAGCAGCGCATCCTCGCGGTGCTCCTCATCCCGATCTTCATGTCCCTGCTGGCCGTGTCCAGCATCAACGTGGCCCTGCCCGCCCTGCAGCGGGGCCTGGACGCCAGCGACGCGGAGCTGCAGTGGGCCATCTCCGGCTACACCCTCGTGTTCGGCATGGTGCTCGTGCCGGCGGGCCGGGCGGGTGACCTCTTCGGCCGCCGCCGGCTGTTCCTGGTGGGCCTCGGCGTGTTCGCGCTCGGTGCGCTCCTGTCCGGCCTGGCGCCCACGGGCGTCCTGCTCGTGCTCGCGCGCTTGGTCATGGGCGTGGGCGCGGGCCTGCTCAACCCGCAGGTCACCGGCTTCATCCAGGGCGAGTTCTCCGGCGCCTCCCGCGCCCGGGCGTTCGGGGCGCTCGGCGCCGTCGTCGGGGTGTCCGTGGCGGTGGGGCCGCTGCTCAGCGGCGGGCTCATCGCGTGGCTCGGCGGCGACCTCGGCTGGCGCGCGACCTTTCTGGTGAACGTGCCCATCGCCCTCGGCGCCCTGATCGTGGCCCGCCAGTGGCTGCCGCGCACCGTCCCCGAGCGGGCGCGGCGTCCGGACCTGGACCCGGTCGGCGTCGTCCTGCTGGCCGCCGCCAACTTCTCCCTGTCGGTGTA
>NZ_JBHXFE010000323.1:0-387 GCF_042722475.1 Streptomyces sp. NPDC127092 | reverse complement strand
GCTCGTGCCCGTCGGCATCGGCCTGGCCGCCCTCTGGACACGCTGGGAGGCCCGCTACGCCCGACGGGGCCGCGCCCCGATGGTGGACCTGCGCCTGTTCCAGACCCGCAGCTTCGCGTGCGGCGCCCTGCTGATCGCCATCTACTTCACCGGCTCGACCAGCATGTTCGTGGTGATCGCCATGTTCATGCAGAACGGGCTGGGCTACCCGGCGCTGCACGCCGCACTCATCGGCCTTCCCTCGGCGGTCATGTCGAGCGTGATGTCCACCGTGGCCGGTCGCGTGGTGCTGCGCACGGGCCGGAAGATCGTCGTCCTCGGCATCGCGCTGGCGCTGCTCGCCGTCGTGGGCTTCATCGGGGTGGCGTGGGCCAACCGGGAGTTCGG
>NZ_JBHXFE010000322.1:629-1205 GCF_042722475.1 Streptomyces sp. NPDC127092 | reverse complement strand
TGCCGCAGCTGATCAAGCACGCCCGCGACGCCGACCGGGGCGCGGACTACACCTCCCGCCTGATGACGCTCGGCACGCTCGTGATGTTCGCCGGCACGGTGGTGGTCATGCTGGCGGCGGCCCCGCTCATGACGGCCCTGACCCGCGGCTGGTCGCCGGAGAAGCTCGAGATGGCCACCGTGTTCGCCCTGTGGTGTCTGCCCCAGGTGTTCTTCTACGGCATGTACGCGTTGGTGGGGCAGGTGCTCAACGCCAACGGGCGCTTCGGCGCCTACATGTGGGCGCCGGTGCTGAACAACGTCGTCGCGATCGGCGCGATCGTGCTGTACCTGGGCATGTTCGGGGCGTACCGGGCCGGGGACGACCTCGCCGGGTGGACGAGCGCACAGACGGTCGTGCTGGCCGGCGGCCACACCCTGGGCGTCGTGCTGCAGGCCGTGATCCTCTTCCTGCCGCTGCGCGGGCTCGGCCTGGGCCTGCGCCCGAGGTTCGGCTGGAAGGGCATCGGCCTGCGGGACACCGGCCGGATCGCCGGGTACACCCTGGTCACGATGGTCGCCACGAACGTGGTGCTCC
>NZ_JBHXFE010000322.1:0-619 GCF_042722475.1 Streptomyces sp. NPDC127092 | reverse complement strand
GCGCATCCCGGGCACGGAGACCTGGAGCGCCGAGATGGCGCAGGCGGCCATCCCCGGTGTGGCCGCGTACAACATGGCGATGCTGATGGCCGTGCTGCCCCATTCGGTGTTCGTGCTCTCCCTGGCCACCGTGCTCTTCAACCGGCTGGCCCGCGCCATGGGCCGCCAGGACATGTCCGCGGTGCGGCGCACGACGGCGCAGGGTCTGCGCGCGTTCACCGTGCCGCTGATGTTCTGCCTCGCCGGCGTGGTGGTCCTGGCGGGCCCCCTGGGCCGCGTCTTCGGCTCGACGGCCGAGACGGCGATGGTGGCCGGCGTCGCGGTGGGCTCGGTCCTGCTCGCGCTGGCGCTGTCCATCCCGTTCCGCTCGGGCTCCTTCTACCTGCTGCGCGTGTTCTACGCCGCCGAGGACGCCAAGGTGCCGATGGTGGTCCAGGTCAGCGGCTCGCTCCTGATGCTGCTGCTCTCGTGGGCGGGCGCGATGCTGCTGCCGCTGTGGTCCATGGCCCTGTGGGTCGCGGTCGCCTCGTCCGTCTCGTACGTGTACCAGTTCGTCCTGACCCATGTGCTCACCGTGCGCCGGTTCGGGGACTACGGCCTCGCATCCGTGCTGCGTGCC
>NZ_JBHXFE010000321.1:769-1208 GCF_042722475.1 Streptomyces sp. NPDC127092 | reverse complement strand
GTTGAGCGGAGAGGACGGCCAGGGATGAAAATTCGATGGCGACTGCGCATGGCCGCGGCCCAGCGCGAGATCTGGACGGGAGCCGACCTGCGCCGACTGCTTGCCGAGAGAGCCGGCCTGGAAATGTCGGCGGCATCGGTATCGGCGCTGTTGACCAAGGAACCTAGTCAGATCAAACTCTCCACTCTGATCGCTCTGTGCACGGCGCTGCAATGCACACCCGACGACCTGTTCGAGATCGATACCGCGCCGGTCGAGCAGTCCGCAGCCCCGCCGGGGTCGGTCCCGCAGGCGAAAGCGCAATCCGTCAATTCCCGAGGTCGATCCATGCCGCCGATGTGATCGCCACTATTTTGCGGGAAGTGATTGCCGATCATGGGAAAACGGCAGCGTGACTGCGTCGACTGCGGTGCTCCGGTGGGGATCATCGGGCGAGAAC
>NZ_JBHXFE010000321.1:0-759 GCF_042722475.1 Streptomyces sp. NPDC127092 | reverse complement strand
ACGATGCCCGGACTGCGGCCGCGATCGTGTCCTGGTACCGGCCACCGGCCGGTGCGTGCTGTGCTCGAGGCGTTGCGCCGAGTGCGGCCACACGGTCCGCGGCGCCGATGCCCGGTTATGCAAGACCTGTCGCCGCCGCACCGACCTGCTCGCCCAGCAGAACCCGTGTCCGCGGTGCGGGAAGCTCGGCTATCTGCGGGAATCGACCGGATGGTGTGGCTCGTGTTCACGGCCGGGCCCACCGAAGGACCCGCCCAGGATCTACATGAGCTGCGGGGAACTGCGTCGGCATCGGGCCCATGGCATGTGCTCACGGTGCTGGCAACGTCACCCGGACCGCCCCTTCGTTCAGGGCGCCAACCTCGCCGCCCGACTAGGCGAACCACCATACTGGCTAACGGATTTCGTCGCATACCTCGCCGCTCGATATTCTCCCGGTCGCGCCTGTAATGCGATCACCGCCCTCGGTCGACTACTCGACGACAACGGGCCCCACCATCCTCAATCCGTGCTCGAACGTTCCCGTCAGCCGGGGAGGTCGATGGGCTCGCTGGCACGGGCACTGGAGAACTATTTCACCGAGCACGGCCTGGCGATGCCAACCGATCAGCCTGAGCGGCTCGCCGCAGGTCGCCGGCAACGCCGCATCGACGCAATTCCCGAGTCCCTTCGACCTGCCGTCGCATCCTTCGCGGATCACTTGCTGCGCGCCCGTGAACGCGCCCGCAGAGCGGGAACCCGGCCGCGCAGTGACCTGAC
>NZ_JBHXFE010000320.1:398-1208 GCF_042722475.1 Streptomyces sp. NPDC127092 | reverse complement strand
GGACTCAGTTGTGCCCCTTCATCCACTTCGCCGTGCTCACCGTGGTCCTCACGTACGTTCTCGGCGTCTACCGGTATGGCGACCTCGGCTACACACGCGAGCAGATCACGGCGGCCGACCGGCCGACCCTCTCCGCGGTCCTCGATGCCGCCCAGTCGTGGGGCGCGGCTGCCGAAGCGATCGGATCGACCGCTACCAGCCCCGGGTACATGCTCTGGCTCCTGATCGTTTTGGCCGTGACCAATGCGGCCATCATCCCCTTGATCTGGGCATCGACCCGGGAGTCCGGGATTGCACCGAAATGGAGCTTCCCGGCCGCTGTCTTCGACGGAATGAAGCTGGTGGCACGCTTCATCATCGCCTGCGGCTTCGTGGCTTGGAGTGCTGGTCTGCCCACGATCCTGTTCTCCGTGCAGTTGTGGCCGCACCTGGTCGGAAGCCTCGTGGTGGGCTACCTGCCGGTGTGGATGATCCGGCGAGACGCCGTCAAACGGATTCTGTTCCGCCCGCGCCTGGTTCCGACCTCGCCGCCGCAAGGGTCTGGGGTCCACCAATGACTGACCTCGGCGCTACGTCCCGCCGGCCTCCCGTTCTTGACATCACACCACCAGCGTCATACTTTGAACTAGTTATAAGTATGGCGGATGTTGTTTCCGATCAGCTCCGAATCACCGGCACTGTCCGGACATTCGCCGAGGAAGGGGGAGTTCGATGAGCAGCGACACACCGATCCGGCGCGGATTGCGAGGCACTCTGCTCGCCGTGTCCGTCGCCGGCTTGGTACTGGCCGGGTGTAGCTCCGAATCCAGC
>NZ_JBHXFE010000320.1:0-388 GCF_042722475.1 Streptomyces sp. NPDC127092 | reverse complement strand
CGGCGGTCCGACGGGGGCGTTGTCGACCCCGCCGCCGCCGTCACTGCCAGAGCACTTTGCCGGAACAGATCAGACCGATCCCGAGTCGGTGATTGTCGCGGCCGCGGAGACGTTGTTCAGCTACGACCCGATCGCCGATACGAACCAGGCGGCGGCCGCGGAGCGGGCCAAGCCACTGCTCGACGAACAGTTCTACGACGAGAACACACTCTCGTTCTCGGTACTCGCGCCGATCTCAGGAAACCGCTGGCAACAATGGCGTGACGAGCAGGCCGTGGTGACGGCGACGGCACGGATCACCGGCGACGACCACCCGGCGGACGCACCTGCCCGCGTCTCCAGAGTGGTAGCGGTCGATGTGGTCGCAACCGCACCGACGGGCAGAGAA
>NZ_JBHXFE010000319.1:0-1209 GCF_042722475.1 Streptomyces sp. NPDC127092 | reverse complement strand
TCATCGTGCAGCCCATGCCCATGCCCATCACGAACAGCGCACCCATCAGCAGCCAGGTCGGCGAGTCCGACGCCACCTGGGTGAAGACACCGAGACCGATCAGGATCAGCGGCAGACCCGTCAGCACGATCTTGCCGGGGCCGATCTTGTCGACGAGACGTCCGGTCACCGGCATGGTCAGCATCGCGCCGATACCCTGCGGAGCCATCAGCAGACCGGCTGCGAGCGTGGTGTGCCCGCCGACCTGGATGAAGTAGCTGGGGAACAGCAGACCGGCACCCATGAACGCGACGATGAACAGCGAGGTCGTGATGACCGCGACCGACAGCTGCCGGTTCTTGAACAGGTGCAGATCGATCAGCGGGTGATCCTTGCGGAGTGCGTGGAACACGAACGCGACGATCAGCGCCAGGCCGATCGCACCGGACACGAGCACACGAGCCGAAGCGACCGTGCCCACCTCCGGGATGGACGACACACCGAACAGGAACAGTGCCAGACCCGGCGAGAGCAGCAGCATGCCGAGGAAGTCGAACGACTCCGAGGGCGACGCGTTGTCGGATGGCAGGATGATGAACGCAGCAGCCAGAGCGATGATGCCGATGGGCAGGTTGATCAGGAAGATCCAGTGCCAGCTCGCCGCCTCGATCAGCCAGCCGCCGAGGATCGGACCACCGATCGGGCCGAGCAGCATGGGGATTCCGAGAACCGCCATGACCCGGCCGACGCGGTCGGGGCCGGCCGCCTTCGTCATGATCGTCATACCCAGCGGCATCAACATGCCGCCGCCGAGGCCCTGCAGGACGCGGAAGCCGATGAGCGACGTGATGTCCCACGCGAAGCTACAGAGCACCGAGCCGAGGACGAACAGCACGAGCGCCGTCATGTAGAGGCGCTTGGTGCCGAATCGGTCGGCCGCCCACCCGGTGACGGGGATGACGGTGGCCAGGGCGAGCGTGTACGCGGTCATCGTCCATGCGACGGTGGCGTACGTGGTGTCGAATTCCGTGGCGAACGTCGGCAACGCGACGCTGACGACGGTCACGTCGAGGATCGACATGATGGCACCGAGCACCACCACGGACGCGATCTTGAGGACCGTGCCGTCGAGCTTGTCGGGCGCCGCGTTCGCGGCGGTCGGCGATGTCATCCGAGTATCTCCTGGTTGAGTTCTCGCAGGGACTCCCCCGCGAGGATCGGTTGTAGTGC
>NZ_JBHXFE010000318.1:0-1209 GCF_042722475.1 Streptomyces sp. NPDC127092 | reverse complement strand
ACCATCCACTCGAACGCCGCCCCCAGCCCCGCGCGGGCGTCCATCAGGGCGGGACGTGCTCGAGCACTCGTCGCAAGGACCTCCTGATCAACGTGACACGTAAGCCCGGACTCGCCAACAGCCCCGTCGAACGCCGCAAGCGGCGACTGCCGAACCTCGTCGAGCAGGGCGTGGACGTTGCTCGAGAAGCAGCCACCGTCGCCGAACCCCAGCCGGGTTCGGTGGTCCTCGGTGAGGAAAAGAAGACCACCAAACGGGTCCCTGTAGACAAGAAGCAGGAATCGGTCTGCATCAACCGCGCCAAGGTCGAAAGCGGCATGAATGCCGTCGCCGCGATTGGCCATATCGCCGGTGCCCCCGACAGTTGGTCCGACCTCGTCGACGAAGCCCTGGCCCACTACCTCGCCGTTCTCGAACGCAAATACAACAATGGCGAACCTTTCCCGCCGCGCAACACCGAAGTCGTCCGGGGACCGAGCATCTGCTAGCACCCGAGTTCACCGGGTCGGCCGCGCTGTGCTCGATGCCCCGGGTGGAGCATCGGGATACGGCGGCTGAGGATCTCGACGAACTGGCGCCTTCTCGCGTCGCTGCAGCTGGCGTTCCAGCACCGTGAGGTGGTGCACGAGCTGCTCCATGTTGGTGCAGGCCGCAGCCGCGAGCTGCTGGGTCGTGGGGTCATCCACCGCTGCGGCCGTACCGCCGAGCTTGTCAGCGCGCCGGGAAAGCGAGCGAGCCCCGCGCAGGAGCGCGGTGATCGCTTTCGCGGACGGAGGATCAGGACTGTCCACGTCATTGTCTGCCATGGGCGTTGATTCTGCGCTGCACCACAACACCGATCGAGCCACGACATCAGTGCTGTTTGCGGATCCGCTAACGCGAGAGCGACCGGGGCTGAGGATTCCGTGAGAATCACCCGCCGCCACGTGTTGAGAACCCGCAGGCCGGATCCACGAAGACGTGACACCGAGTCGTGGAACCTACCCGGTTTGTAGGTTCTCGTTCCCCGAGTCTCCGGTGTGACCGGGTTTGTCACCGGATATCAGTGGCGGTCGGTCACTGCCGAGGCATTTCCTAGACTCCCGGTGGTGCATCGACGACGGGTCCGTTGTCCGCATCGCCGATGCGGCCGCGCCCACGGCCTGGAGGACCGCTGTAAGGCGAATAGCTGGGAGAGGAAGTCGTACTGCTTGATGTAGGTGTCCACGT
>NZ_JBHXFE010000317.1:0-1212 GCF_042722475.1 Streptomyces sp. NPDC127092 | reverse complement strand
GGCGTAGATCTCGAGGGCCTGCTCCTGCGTGATGCTGAAGATCTGGTCCTCGGACTCGAGCGAGCGCGAGTCCGAGCCCTTCTTCAGGTAGGGCCCGAAGCGGCCGTTCTGGGCGGTGATGACCTCGCCCTCGGCGTCCGCGCCCACGACGCGCGGCAGGGACATCAGCTGCAGCGCCTGCTCGAGGGTCACGGTGTCCACGGACATGCTCGTGAAGAGGGAGCCGGTGCGGGGCTTCTCCTTGGCCGGCTTCTTCTTCGGCTTGGGCTTGCCGTTCTTGTAGTACTCGGTGGGCTGCGCGTCGAGCCAGGCCTGCAGCTCCTCCTCGCTCATCTCGGGGATGACCTCGGTGACGTAGGGGCCGTAGCGCCCGTCCTTGGCGACGACGGTCCGGCCCGTCTCCGGGTCCGTGCCGAGCTCGCGCTCGGAGGGCTGGGCGGTGGCGAACAGCTCCTCGGCCTTGGCCGGGGTGAGCTCGTCCGGGGCCAGGTCCTCGGGGACGTTGGCGCGGGGCGGGGTGGCGCCCGCCTCCGCGTCGGCCGGCAGCGACCGCTCCAGGTACGGGCCGTACTGGCCCACCCGCAGGGTGATCTCCTCGGTGATCGGCAGCGAGTTCACGGCCCGCGCGTCGATCTCACCGAGGTTGTCCACCACGTGCTTGAGGCCCTCGACGCCCTTCTCCGTCTCCGCGGCGGGGGCCCCGAAGTAGAAGGTCTGCAACCAGGCCTCGCGGGCGAGCTCGCCCGCGGCGATCCGGTCGAGGTCGTCCTCCATGCGGGCCGTGAAGTCGTAGTCCACGTACTTCGCGAAGTAGTCCTCGAGCAGGCCGATCACCGCGAACGCGGTCCACGACGGGACGAGCGCGGTGCCGCGCTTGGACACGTAGCCGCGGTCCATGATCGTGGAGATCGTCGGGGCGTACGTGGAAGGACGCCCGATCTCGCGGCGCTCCAGCTCGGCGACGATCGACGCCTCGGTGTAGCGGGCCGGCGGGGAGGTCTCGTGCCCGGTGGCCTCGATCGGGTCACCGGTGAGGCGCTCGCCCTGGGCCACCTGCGGCAGGCGGCGGTCCTTGGCCTCCGCGTTCTCGCCGTCGACCTCGGCGTCCCGGCCCTCCTCGTACGCGTCGAGGAAGCCCTTGAACGTGATGACGGTGCCCGAGGCGCTGAACTGCGCGAGGCGACCGTCCTGCGCGGTGGCCGAGAGCCGCAG
>NZ_JBHXFE010000316.1:0-1213 GCF_042722475.1 Streptomyces sp. NPDC127092 | reverse complement strand
CAGCAGCACCGCGCCCGCGATCGCGAACGTCGCGTTCACGACGATCACGCCGATCGTGTTGGGCAGCAGGTGCTTGAAGATCAGGCGGCCCGGCTTGGCGCCCATGGCGACGGCGGCCGCCACGAACTCCTTCTCGCGCAGGGACAGGACCTCGCCGCGCACGAGGCGGGCCAGGGACGTCCAGGACACGAGGCCGAGCACCACCGCGAGCGGGAGGATGCCCATCTTCATGCCGCTGGCCATCTGGCCGAGCACCGCGGCGAGCACGAGCAGCGGGATGACGATGATCAGGTCGGTCAGGCGCATGAGCAGGGAGTCGACCCAGCCGCCGAAGTACCCGGACACGGCGCCGACGATCGCGCCGATCACGGTGGAGAGCAGGCCCACGATGGCCGCGATGATCATGGACTGCTGGGTCCCGCGCATCACGAGGGCGAAGTAGTCCTTGCCCGTGGTGTCCTGGCCGAAGGGGTGCTCGCCCCAGCGGAGGCCCTCGCCCCCGAAGGCCTGCGGCACGACCGACAGCGTCGGGCGACCGCCGTTCACCACGGAGGCCGCGGCCGTGTAGGACTTGTCCCACCAGCCGGGGATGCCGGCGAAGCCGATGGAGGAGAACGCCATCAGCGTGATGAAGACCAGCACGATCAGGGAGATCATCGCCGCCCTGTGGCGGAAGAACCGCTTGCGGACCAGGGCGCCCTGGGAGTAGGACTTCCCGGCCTTGGCGCGGAGCTTGGCGTCCTCCGCCTCCGCAAGGTCGAAGATCTGCTTCTCGTCGAGCTGCGCGCCCGTCATCGAGGAGTTGTTGGTGGTCATCTGGCTCACACTCGAATCCGGGGGTCGAGGACGGCGTAGAGCACGTCCGCCACGAGGTTCATCAGCACGGCGGCGGTGCCCGTCACGAGGAAGAACGCCATCACGGGCATGGGGTCCACGTCGCGCAGGCCGGTGGCGAACAGCTCGCCCATCCCCTTCCAGCCGAACACCTGCTCCGTGATCACGGCGCCGCCGATCAGGCCGGCGAAGTCGAAGGCCATGATCGTGGTGATGGGGATCAGGGAGTTGCGGAACGCATGCTTCAGGATCACCTGGCGCTCCGGCAGGCCCTTGGCGCGCGCGGTGCGGATGTAGTCCTGGCGCGAGACCTCGAGCATGGAAGAGCGCGTGTACCGCGAGTACGTGGCCACCGAGATGATGGTCAGCAGGATGGTGG
>NZ_JBHXFE010000315.1:0-1214 GCF_042722475.1 Streptomyces sp. NPDC127092 | reverse complement strand
AGTGACACCACTGCGCCGAACGGAATCGCGACCATTGCCGTCGGCAGGATCGTGACGCTGGCGATGAACCAGGCCTGTTCGATGAACTCGCGGAACTGGAACGGCCGCTTGAACGTGTTTCGTGCGACGTCGACGAAGAGCTCGACGATGTTTCCGGCCTGCGTCAGCGCACCGTTGACCGGCCGCAAGACCGAGCTGCGGGTAACCCCCATCCGATATGCCTACCCTTGCCCGTGAGTGGTGTTTTCGTATCCTTCACCCCGGTATGCGGGGATGACCTGTGTGTCTTCCTGGCTGTATGCGTAGTCGTAGCCCCCGCCGCCGTTTCCGCCGGACGTCTCGTCGAGGCTGTCCTGGATGGCGATCTGGGCGTTCTCCGGCAACGTGTGCATGATGTGCCGGACGCGTTCCTGACGGCGGGCGACGGCCTGCCGGAACGGCATCCCCGGCGTCGCCTTCATCTGCGGGACGATGCCCTCGACGTCGTCGACACCACCGGCGTGGTGACCGGCATCGACCATCGCCTGCTCCTGCGCCATCGTGGCCTCGTCCTTCTCCTCGGACATGCCGATCGGGCCGATCATGGTGCCGTTGAGGAACTGCTTGACCACCGGCTCGTCCCTGGTGAGCAGCACCTCCCGCGGACCGAACATCACCAGTTTCCGGCGGAAGAGCATGCCGATGTTGTCCGGCACCGTCCGTGCCAGGTTGATGTTGTGCGAGACGATCAGGATCGTCGCGTCGATCTCGGCGTTGATGTCGATCAACGTCTGCGAGATGTACGTGGTGCGGACAGGATCGAGACCGGAGTCGGGCTCGTCGACGAGGATGATCTGCGGGTCGAGGACCAGGGCGCGGGCGAGGCCGGCCCGTTTGCGCATACCGCCGGAGATCTCGCCGGGCAGCTTGTCCTCGGCCCCGAGCAGGCCGACGAGCTCCATCTTCTCCATGACGATCTTGCGGATCTCGGACTCGGACTTCTTGGTGTGCTCACGCAGCGGGAACGCCACGTTGTCGAACAGGTTCATCGACCCGAACAACGCACCGTCCTGGAACAGCACCCCGAACAACTTCCGGATCTCGTACAACTCCTTCGACGAGCACTCGAGAATGTTGGTGCCGTCGATCACGATCGACCCCTGCTCCGGACGGAGCAGACCGATCAGAGATTTCAGGAACACCGACTTACCCGTACCGGACGGCCCGAGCAACGC
>NZ_JBHXFE010000314.1:0-1214 GCF_042722475.1 Streptomyces sp. NPDC127092 | reverse complement strand
GCCCCCCCCCGAGAAAAAAGGTTGTCCACCCCCTGCTTTTTCGCGCACACCCATTGCCTTCTCCCCCACCACTCTGTGGCCTCTGACCGCTCTGCGGCGTCAGTGCCCCTCGGCCTCGGCGCCCTCGGACTCCTTGGCCAGGTCCTGCGGCTCGGCATCGGCGGACACGCCCGCGAGCGCCTCCGCCACGGCGGCCAGCACGGACCCGTCGCGCAGGGCCTGCTCGGCGGCGGCCAGCTGCGGGGCCATGTACTGGTCCGGGCCGGGGCCGGGGACGCCGGCCTCGCGGATCACGCGGACGGCGGCACCGGTCGCGGCGGAGGGCTGCAGTGGGGCGCGCAGCTCGATCGCGCGGGCGGCGGCCACGAGCTCGACGGCGAGCACGCGGCGGAAGTTCTCCACGGCCGAGCGCAGCTTGCGGGCGGCGTGCCAGCCCATGGAGACGTGGTCCTCCTGCATCGCGGAGGACGGGATGGAGTCCACGGACGCGGGCACGGCCAGGCGCTTCATGTCCGAGACGAGCCCGGCCTGCGTGTACTGGGCGATCATCATGCCGGAGTCCACGCCCGGGTCGTCCACGAGGAACGCGGGCAGCCCGTGTGAGCGGGCCGGGTCCAGCATGCGGTCGGTGCGGCGCTCGGACATGCTGGCGACGTCGGCCACCGGGATGGCCAGGAAGTCCAGCACGTACGCCACGGGCGCCCCGTGGAAGTTGCCGTTCGAGCTCACCCGGCCGTCGTCGAGCACCACCGGGTTGTCCACGGTCGCGGCGAGCTCGCGCTCGGCCACGGTGCGCACGTACGCGAGGGTGTCGCGCAGGCCGCCGGCCACCTGCGGGGCGCAGCGCAGCGAGTAGGCGTCCTGCACGCGGGAGTCGCCCTCCTTGTGGCTGGCCACGATCGGCGAGCCCGCCAGGATCTTCAGCATCCGCTCCGCGGAGGCCGCCTGGCCCGGGTGGGGGCGCAGCGGGAAATGCAGCTCCCGCACGAACACGCGGTCGGTGCCGAGCAGTGCCTCCACGGACATGGCGGCGGTGAGGTCCACGGTGTCGGCGAGCTCGTCGAGGTCCGCCAGGGCCATGATCAGCATGCCGAGCATGCCCTCGGTGCCGTTGACGAGGGCCAGGCCCTCCTTCTCCCGCAGCTCGACCGGCTCGATCCCGGCCTCGGCGAGCGCCTCGCCGGCCGGACGCAGCGCGCCGTCCTCCCCGACGA
>NZ_JBHXFE010000313.1:572-1214 GCF_042722475.1 Streptomyces sp. NPDC127092 | reverse complement strand
GGCAATGCCCAGGCCGCCGAGGTCGCCGATGTTCTCCCCCAGGGTGAACTCGCCGTTGACGCGGTGGTCCGGGGCCTCGGCCGGGGAGAGCGCGTTGTACTGGGCCACCAGCCGGGAGGTGCGCTCGGTGAACGCCGCACGGTCCTCCTCGGTCCACCAGTCCTCGAGCCGACCGGCGCCGTCGTACCGCGAACCCTGGTCGTCGAAGCCGTGGCCGATCTCGTGGCCGATCACAGCGCCGATCGCCCACCATGGGGCGGAACATCGCCAGCTTCTCGAGCGCCCGCTGACGGGTCTCCTCGCCCATCCACTCGAGCTCCTCGATGGACCGGCGATAGGCCTCCTGGAGCAGGCCCACGAGCTCGTCCATCGCGGCCACGTGGCCCTGCGGGAAATGGCGGGCCACATAGAGCTGCGCCACGTCCTCGCCGGCCGCCCCGTTGACGAACGCGACCGCGCGCTTCCAGCGGGGGCGGACCTCCTCGGTGCCGGCCAAGCGGCGGCCGTAGAAGGAGAAGTTCTCCTGCACGAACGCGTCCGGCAGGAACCCGGCGAAGGAGCGCAGCACCTGCAGGATCAGCCAGTGACGCCAGTCCTCGAGGTCGGCGGCCTCGGGTCCCTCGAGCAGCCCCTGCACACCGG
>NZ_JBHXFE010000313.1:0-562 GCF_042722475.1 Streptomyces sp. NPDC127092 | reverse complement strand
CACCGGAGAGGAAGTCCGGCTGCCACACCACGACCTCCGCGGCGCGCTCGCCTGCGGCGTCCACGCCCTCGAGCCACGCGTCGGCCAGGGGGAAGAGCTCCGTCAGCCGGTCGTGGGTCATGGGGTTGTAGCGGGCCACGGCGTCCCGGCTGCGGACCAGGTCCCAGTGCAGGGCGGCGATGCGCTTCTCCAGCTCCACCACCCGGACGCCCAGCGCGGCGGCCTCGTCCCGGTCCGCGCCGATCCCGGCCAGCGTCAGCAGGCGGCCGGTGTGCTCGGTGTACTGCGCGAGGATCTCGGCGTAGGCCTCGTCCCGGTAGTAGGACTCGTCCGGCAGGCCCAGGCCGCCCTGGAGCAGGTGCAGGAGCATGCGGTCCGGGTTCCCGGCGTCGTTGAGTGCGCCGGTGTTGATGAGGCCGGAGACGCCCTGACGCTGCAGTCGCCCGGAGAGGGTGAGCAGCTCCGCAGGGGTGGTCACGGTGGCCACCGCCGCCAGGTCCGAGGCGATCGGCTCGAGGCCGCGGGCCTCCACGGTCTCGTCGTCCATGAAGGAGGCGTACAG
>NZ_JBHXFE010000312.1:0-1219 GCF_042722475.1 Streptomyces sp. NPDC127092 | reverse complement strand
CTCTATCCCAGGTTGCCCCGCTCAAGATTGAAGAGCCTCTATTCTGTTCGTCCTGCGCACCGATATAACTTGGTGTGAGGTGCCGGCGGCCGAGCGGATCGGATACAGGGGCCGATGGGCCGTGGAGTTTCGGCAGGGAACTGAGGAAGCCCGCTACGCCTGGGGCGGCCCCGTTCTCATCGGTGACCACTCCTCATCGTCCGGCGAAGCCAGTCCAATCAACAAGATATCGAGGTAGCGCCGGGTTTCGGCGACGAATTGTTCGAGTATCGGGATTACGTCGTATGTCGTATCCCGGTAAGTAATTTGCACCCTCATCGCTGGACGCAGAATCATCTGGCTGACCATACGAATCGGCGCTCCCGCGTGGATGGCTCTGTCAACTCGATCTGGTTCTGGCCCACTTTCCGTGATGGTCCATCGTGGCGGCGTGTCGTTCCGGTGAGACGTGGAATGCGCGGGAGATGATCTTGCCGGTGTTCTGGAAGCTGTTGTGACCTGCGTGTTTTGCTTCCCCACCTGGTGGGTGTGGCGATCGATTCAATCGACGTCGCTGGGGGCGGGGTGAGCATTCGCGCATCCGCGCTGTCGGTGTCGGCGTCCTGCCCGGCCTGCGGTGACACCTCCGATCGGGTGCACAGCCGATACGAACGCACGGTGGCCGACACCGCGATCGGGAATCGGCCGAGTCGCCTCGTCCTGCGGGTACGGCGCTTCCTGTGTCTGACCGCCGACTGCGAGCGCCGCACCTTCGCCGAGCAGATCGACGGTGTGACCACGCGATATGCGCGACGCACCCCACTGCTGCGGGGAACCCTCGAAAGGATCGGGCTGGCGCTGGCCGGCCGCGCCGGAGCCCGACTGGCGACAACACTGGGCGTGCATGTCGGCCGCAGCACCCTGCTACGACTTGTCCGTGCGCTTCCGGACCCGCCGGCGGCAACGGTGGAGGTCCTCGGTGTCGACGACTTCGCCCTGCGCCGACGGCACCGATATGCGACCGTCCTGATCGACATGGCCACCCACCGGCCCGTCGACGTCCTCGCCGACCGGAAGGCCGACACCTTCGCCGACTGGCTGACCGCACACCCGGGCACGACCGTGGTGTGCCGCGATCGCGCCGGCGCGTACGCCGAAGGGGCGCGCACCGGAGCCCCCGGCGCGATTGAGGTTGCCGACCGCTGGCACCTGTGGCACCTATGGCCGACGCCGTCGAGAA
>NZ_JBHXFE010000311.1:628-1221 GCF_042722475.1 Streptomyces sp. NPDC127092 | reverse complement strand
GGATCCACTCGTCCGACGAGTCGATGGGGCCGATGAGGTCCTCGTTCGGGACCAGGTTCGCCGGGCGGTAGGCGCCCACGGCCACGATGCGGCTGGCCGCGGGGCGCTCGTGCTGCTTCAGGGTGACGGTCATGGTGCCTCTCTCTGCCGGGCGGTGCGCGGGGTTCAGGCCGAGTGCTCGGCCAGGAACGCCCGCGCGGCGTCCAGGTCCTCGGGGGTCTTCACGGCGAGCTGCGCTGTGCCCTTGAGGCCGCGCTTGGCCAGTCCGGTCAGTGTGCCACCGGGCAGCAGCTCCAGGACCCCCGTGACCTGCCGCGCGGCCATGGTCGCCATGCACAGGTCCCAGCGGACCGGGCGGGTGACCTGGTCCACGATCCGGGCGAGCACGTCCGTGCCGGACTCGACGGTCTCGCCGTCCCGGTTGGACAGCAGGGGCAGGCGCGGGTCCGAGGGGGAGAGGCCGGCGACGTGGGTCGCGAGGTCGTCCACGGCGGGGCGCATGTGCTCCGTGTGGAACGCGCCGGCCACCTTGAGCGGGATCACGCGGGCGCGGGCGGGGGCGGACTCGGCGAGCGCGCCGAGGGCCTCCGCGG
>NZ_JBHXFE010000311.1:0-618 GCF_042722475.1 Streptomyces sp. NPDC127092 | reverse complement strand
CACCGGCCCCCCCGCGTCGATGGC
Source organism: Streptomyces sp. NPDC127092 (assembly GCF_042722475.1). NCBI lineage: Bacteria > Bacillati > Actinomycetota > Actinomycetes > Kitasatosporales > Streptomycetaceae > Streptomyces > Streptomyces sp. NPDC127092. The sequence goes on along the minus strand of NZ_JBHXFE010000311.1, from coordinate 594 downwards.
CGCGAGGACCTCGTCCTGGTCCCCGCCCACGACGGCGGCCATGCCCGTGGGCGTGGCCGCGGCGGCCCGGGCCATGCCGGTGGCGCGCACGCGCACCAGGGAGAGGGCCTCGGCGGGGGACAGCACGCCGGTGACGGCGGCCGCGGTGACCTCGCCCACGGAGTGGCCGGCCACGACGGTCGACTTCGGTGCGGCGGCGTCCGCCTCGAGGGCCGCGGCGGCCACCAGGCCGGCCGCCACGATCAGCGGCTGGGCGACGGCGGTGTCCTTGATGGTCTCCTCGTCCGACTCAGTGCCGTGGCGGATCAGGTCCACGCCCGCGGCGTCGGAGAGGGATGCGAGCAGGTCGCGGGTCCCGTCCAGCTCGAGCCAGGGGGCGAGGAAGCCGGGCGTCTGGGACCCCTGTCCGGGGCACACGATGGCAAGCATTCCTCCATCGTGTCAGGATCGGCCGCCATCCCGGGCAGATCGCGCCACGAAGCACGGCGAGTCGGTTTGGAGGGTTTCTACAAGCGGGGGTGTGCGCCGCCCCGGCTCAGTCCGACCCGTCCCCGGTCGTCTGCCGCGCCCCCGCGAGCCGGCCCAGGGTGATCG
>NZ_JBHXFE010000310.1:0-1225 GCF_042722475.1 Streptomyces sp. NPDC127092 | reverse complement strand
GGCCCGGCGTGGCCGACCTGTCACGCGTGGTGTCGCTCTGATGCCGGATCTCCGCCCCATTCCGACTCCTTGCGTGACAGGCCGCCGGCGTCCCCGAGGTGACGGCGCACCTCCACGATCACGCGCGTGAATCCGCGGCGAGCGTCGGAGGAGGACACGGTGATGTTCCGGTAGCCCCGTCGCTCGAAGGCCGCGTTGCGCTGCACGTCGCGGTCGATCTGGCGATCCGCGCCGTGGTGGCCGCCGTCGTAGTGCAGGGCCACTCTCGCCTGCGGATAGCCCAGGTCCGCCGTCGCGGGGTGGTGCAGGGAGAACTCCGGGTCCCAGACCTCGAGCTGCAGTGCGGGCTCGGGGAGCCCGGCGGCCGTCAGCGCGAGCCGGAGCCGCGTCTCCTTCGGCGAGTGCGCCCCCACCCGGACCAGCGTGGCGGCGGTGCGGAGCCGTCGTCGCCGGTTGTGCGCGGACGGGCTGGTCTCGGCCGCCTGGGTCAGGGCCGCCCGGGTCCGCTCGGCAGCGTCGGGACCGCCGGACAGTTCCGCCCGGCGGACGAGATGGTCGCCGAGGATGACGAGCTCGTCGTCGTCGAGCAGGGCCGCGAGGTCGACCCAGAGACGGGGCGGGGCGGTGACGTACCAGGCCAGACCGCCGATCCGCACGCGCTCCACGTCCGCGGGCGGGAGCGCCGTCCGGTGGGAGGTGACGCCGGGGAGGGCGAGGCGGCCACGGTCCCGCGGGCGGCTCACGTGGACCTCGTCCCCCGCGTCCAGTCGCTCCGGCAGCCAGATCTCACGGGCGCGGGCCGCGGTCTGGTGCGACACCACCGTGGTGGCGCGGTGCCGGGCGAGTCGCAGCAGGAGCTCGTGTTGGGTGGCCGAGAGCGGGGTGCTCCACCGGTAGGGGGAGGAGCCGGCCGCGGGGCGCTCGACGGCGGCCGGGGCGGCCTCACGCCGGCGGTAGAGGCCCCGGGCGAGGCGTTCGACGTCGGAGCGACGCAGCCGGTTGTGGTCGATGCCGGCGGCCCTCGCCTGCGCGGCGGTGAAGGGGCCGTCCAGCAAGGACGCGGGAAGCGGGGTGGGGCGACGCATGGTGCCAGCCTGGCGCGGTGGGGCGGGCGGCGTCCTGGGTCGCCATCGGCCTGGGGAGGAGTTTGGGTGTACGGGGGTCTGTGCAAGCGGGGACGCAGGGGAGCGGTCGCAGCGCCCACGCTCCTTTCCCGCCAGCGGTC
>NZ_JBHXFE010000309.1:0-1225 GCF_042722475.1 Streptomyces sp. NPDC127092 | reverse complement strand
GCCTCGTCGCCCTTCTGCATGCGCAGGTCGCACGGGTCCATGCCGCTGGGCTCCACGGCCACGAACGTCTTGGCGAGGAACCGGTGGTCCTCGTCGAACGCCTTGAGGGCGGCCTTCTGCCCGGCCTCGTCGCCGTCGAAGGTGAAGATCACCTCGCCGCCCGTGCCGTCGTCGGAGATCAGGCGGCGGGCCACCTTGATGTGGTCCGCGCCGAACGCGGTGCCGCACGTGGCCACGGCCGTGCCGACGCCGGCCAGGTCGATGCCGTAGAGCACCTGGGACTTCTTGTAGAGCGGCGTCTCGGGGGTGTTCAGGTACTTGGGGCCGGGATCGTCGTCGTAGAGCTTGCGGGCGCCGAAGCCGATGGTCGCGCCGGTCATGTCCCGGATGGGCCAGAGCAGGCGGCCGCGGAACCGGTCGTACAGGCCGCGCTGTCCCTCGGACACCAGCCCGGAGGCGCGCAGCTCCTCGTCCCGGAAGCCGCGCTGCCGGAGGTGGTCCAGCAGATGCGACCACCCCTGCGGGGCGTACCCGAGGCCGAACTGCACCGCGTGCTCCTGCGTGAACCCGCGCTGGGTGAGGAAGTCGCGGGCGGCCTGGGCCTCGGGCGAGCCGAGGGCCCGACGGAAGAACTCGTCCGCCACCTTGGTCGCCTCGAACAGGCGACGACGGCGCCCCGTCTCCGCCTTGTCCGGGCCGGTGCCGCCGTCCTCGTAGTGCAGCTCCACCCCCACGCGGGACGCCAGCCGCTCCACGGTCTCCGTGAACGTGGTGTGCTCGAGTTCCATGAGGAAGCTGATGACGTCCCCGTGCGCGCCGCAGCCGAAGCAGTGGTAGGTGCCCACGCCGGGGCGCACGTGGAACGACGGCGTCCGCTCGTCGTGGAACGGGCACAGCCCCTTGAATGAGCCCACGCCTGCCGAGCGCAGGGTGACGAACTCCTCCACGACGGCCTTCAGATCCGTGCGCTCGCGGACGAGGTCGATGTCCTTGCGCACGATCAGTCCAGCCATGCGGACCATTCTAGGGAGGGGGCGGAGCGGTCAGCCCCGAGCGGAACCGGCCTGCGTGGATGGCTCGGTCTCCGCTGCGGCCTGTGCAGGACCGGTCCCTGCCGCGCGGGACGCTTCGGTCCGCGCCGCGTCCACTCCCTCGGACGCGGGGCGCCCGGTGGCGGGGTCGATGACGGGCAGTGCGCCGGTGGCCGCCTCGACCAGCGGATGGA
>NZ_JBHXFE010000308.1:724-1226 GCF_042722475.1 Streptomyces sp. NPDC127092 | reverse complement strand
CCGGCATTCCGTTAGGTTATCGAGGGCCGACGTCGCCTCGTCTACCGCGAGGAGGCGGGGGCGCCGGAAGATCGCGCGCGCGATGCCCAGGCGCTGGCGCTGGCCGCCGGAGACGCCCACGGCCCCTTCGCCGATCACGGTGTCCAGGCCGTCGGGGAGCTCGTCCAGCCACTGGCCCAGCTGGGCTTCGCGCAGCACGCGCTCCACCTCGGCCCGGTCCGCCGTCTGGGTGGCCTCGACGTCCAGGAGCACGTTGTGCAGCACCGTTCCGTTGACCACGGTGACGGACTGCGGGACGAACGCCACGTTGTCCCACCAGCCGCGCGGGTTGGCCTCGAGCTCCACCCCGTCCACGTAGACCCCACCGCGCTGGGCGTGGTGGAAGCCGATGACCAGGTCCACCAGGGTGGTCTTGCCGGCACCGCTGCCGCCCACGAAGGCGTACGAGGAGCCGAAGGGGATGCGCAGGTCGATGTCGCGCAGGACCGGTTCGGCCTTGCCG
>NZ_JBHXFE010000308.1:0-714 GCF_042722475.1 Streptomyces sp. NPDC127092 | reverse complement strand
GGGGTAGGTGAAGGACGCGTCCCGCACCTCGATGGACTCCTCGAACGTGATGCGCTCGTAGGGCCGGTCCGCCGCGTGCAGGACCGGCTGCGCGGCGGCGAGTTCCGCCGTCGTGCGCTCGAAGGCCGGCCAGGACGTGCGGATCTCGTTGGTGGTGGCCATGAGCGCGGCCATGGACGGCAGCACGCGGAAGCCGGCCATCGCGAGCAGGGCGAGCGAGCCGAACGCCTCCCCGCCGCGACCCTGGATGAAGGCCACGGCCACGAGCGCCGCGATAGCGGCCACGAAGGCGACCTCGAGCACGTAGCGCGGCATCATCGTGAGGATCATCTTGAGCCGCGTGGCTTCGGCGCTCTCCGCGCGGGCGGCCCGGTACTCCTCCATGAAGGCCGAGTCGTTGCCGCGGATCTTCACGTCCTTGTAGTTCTCCAGGCCCTGCAGCGCCGCCGTGTTGGCCCGCTCCCCCGTGGTCACCAGGGTCCAGCCCAGGCGGGAGGCCGGGCGGCGGATCACGGTCTTGATCACCCAGGCGACGGCGAGGAAGTACAGGGCCATCCCGAGCCCCGTCAGCGGCATGGAGACGCCCACCACGACCGCCACCGCGACGAGCGTCACGGCCTCCGTGAGGAACGTGACGGACGCGTTCACCACGCCCGTGTAGGCCATGCTGGAGGTGCCGGTGACGTTGTTGACCAGGGTGCCCACGGTGCGCGT
>NZ_JBHXFE010000307.1:0-1226 GCF_042722475.1 Streptomyces sp. NPDC127092 | reverse complement strand
CTCCAGGATCTTGCTGTCACGGTAGTGCCGGGCCACGGTGTACTCGTTCATGAATCCGTAGCCGCCGTGGATCTGGGTGGCGTCCCGGGCGTTGTCCATCGCGGCCTCGCCGGCGATCAGCTTGGCCATGGCGGCCTCGGTCTTGAACGGCTTGCCGGCCAGCATCTTCTGGGCGGCCTCGTAGTAGGCCAGGCGGGCGGCGTGCGCGCGGGCCTGCATGCGGGCGATCTTGAAGGACACGGCCTGGAACTGCCCGATCTTCTGGCCGAACGAGGTCCGCTGCTTGGCGTAGGCGACCGACTCGTCCACGCAGCCCTGGGCCGCGCCGGTGGCCAGGGCCGCGATGGCGATACGGCCCTCGTCGAGGATCTCGAGGAAGTGGGCGAAGCCGCGGCCGCGGGCGCCCAGCAGGTTCTCCTCCGGCACGCGCACGTCCGAGAAGTGCAGGGCGTGGGTGTCCGAGGAGTTCCAGCCGACCTTGTCGTAGGCCTTGGCCACGGAGAAGCCCTCGGTGCCGGCGGGCACGAGGATCGTGGAGATCTCCTTGGCGGGGCGGCCGTCGTGGCCGGTCCTGCCCTCCACGGTGCCGGTCACGGCGGTGACGGTGACGAGCGAGGTGATGTCCGTGCCGGAGTTGGTGATGAACTCCTTGGCGCCGTTGATGCGCCACTGGCCGTCCTCGAGCGCGGCGGTGGTCTGGGTGCCGCCGGCGTCGGAGCCCGCGCCCGGCTCGGTGAGGCCGAAGCCGGCCAGGTGCGTGCCGGCCACGAGGTCCGGCAGCCAGCGCTGCTTCTGCTCCTCGGTGCCGAACTTCAGCAGCGGCATGGCGCCCAGGGAGACGCCGGCCTCGAGGGTGATGGCCACGGACTGGTTGACGCGGCCGAGCTGCTCGAGGGCCAGGGCCAGGGCGAAGTAGTCGCCGCCCATGCCGCCGTACTCCTCGGGGAACGGGAGGCCGAACAGGCCCATCTCGCCCATCTGGGCCACGATCTCGTACGGGAACTCGTGCTGGGCGTCCAGCTCGGCGGAGACCGGGGCCACGACCTCGTCGGCGAACTCGCGGACGGTGTCGGAGAGGACCTGGTAGTCCTCCTCGAGGGCGGGCAGGGTGCGGTGCTTGGTGCTCATGGTCCTCTCCTGTTCTCAGGTGTTCTCTGCGGGTGCTGCGTGCTCGGTGGGCTCGACGACGGCGATCAACGCCTGCGCGGCCACGGCGTCGCCCTCGG
>NZ_JBHXFE010000306.1:0-1227 GCF_042722475.1 Streptomyces sp. NPDC127092 | reverse complement strand
CCACTGGAACAGCTCGAGCTGGGCCACCTGGTCGATGAGGATGTCCTGCGTGACCGGGTCGAGGTCCTCGGTGGCGTCGATCGCGGCGCGGTGGTCCGTCACGACGCCGTCGTAGACGAGGTCCAGCGCGGCCAGGTGCTCCAGGGTCGACGCGCGGCCCAGCGTGTAGTCGTCCCACGCGCGGGCGGCCACGAGTGCGCCCGGGGTGCCGGCGGGGGAGACGCCCAGGGTGGCGATGCGCTCCGCGAGGACGTCCACCATCCCGCGGACCAGCTCGATCTGGGGGTCGAGCATCTCGTGCACGCCGATGAAGCCGGGGCCCACCACGTTCCAGTGGGCGTGCTTCAGGGTGAGCTGCAGGTCGTTGAGGGCGTGCAGACGGCCCTGGAGGATCTCGGCGGTGCGTCGGCCCGTGCTCAGCGACAGGCCCGGGACGGTGTACTCGGCGGCGTTCTTCTCGGCCATGGTGGTGCTCCTTCTCCGTTGGGGTGGGCGCGCCGTCGGCGACGCCCCGTGATCCGCCATCCAACCGCGTGAGGTCGTCGTGTTTCCAGGTCTGAGCGGCGTGCGCGGGCGGGTCCGGAGCGGATCCGCGGCGCCGGGAATGGATCGCGGACGGCCCGCGTTGACCCCCGCAGAAGCAGAAGTGAGTGAAGTCGACTCAGGTTCACTTGACAGTCCACCGACCCGGTGGCAACCTGAGTCATGAAGGCTCAAGTCCCTGTGGCGTCGGTGCCCCCGGCCCGCGGGTCCGGCCCCCGCTTCACCGTCAGACAGGAAGGACCCCACCATGTCCCGTGCAGTCGGCATCGACCTCGGCACCACCAACTCCGTCGTCGCCGTCCTCGAGGGCGGCGACCCGGTCGTCATCGCGAACGCCGAGGGCGCCCGCACCACCCCGTCCGTCGTCGCGTTCTCCAAGGGCGGGGACGTCCTGGTCGGCGAGGTCGCCAAGCGCCAGGCCGTCAACAACCCCGAGCGCACCTACGCGTCCGTCAAGCGCCACATGGGCACCGACTGGACCACCGAGGTGGACGGCAAGAAGTACACCCCGCAGGAGATCTCGGCCCGCACGCTGATGAAGCTCAAGCACGACGCCGAGGAGTACCTGGGCGAGAAGGTCACCGACGCGGTGATCACCGTGCCCGCCTACTTCAACGACGCCGAGCGCCAGGCCACCAAGGAGGCCGGCGAGATCGCGGGCCTGAACGTCAAGCGCATCATCAA
>NZ_JBHXFE010000305.1:0-1228 GCF_042722475.1 Streptomyces sp. NPDC127092 | reverse complement strand
AGCTTGAGCATGTACATGTAGCCCACGGACACCGGGTCCGGGAACGGCTCGCCGGTGCGGCCGTCGAACAGCTGCGCCTTGCCGCTGTCGCTCATGAGACGGTCGCCGTCGCGGGTCACGTTCACGTGGCCGAGCAGGCCCGTGATCTCGTACGCCTCGGCGCCGTCGAACACCGGGGTGGCCACGTTGACCGGACCGGACTGCCGCGGGAAGTTCGGCAGGTCCTTGATCCACTCCGGCTCGCCCTGGATGTCCCAGCCGCGCGAGGCGGCCCAGCCCAGGTGCAGCTCCATGACCTGGCCGAGGTTCATGCGGCCGGGGACGCCGAGCGGGTTCAGCACGATGTCCACCGGGGTGCCGTCCGCCAGGAACGGCATGTCCTCGAGCGGCAGGATCTTCGAGATGACGCCCTTGTTGCCGTGGCGGCCGGCCATCTTGTCGCCGTCGGTGATCTTGCGCTTCTGCGCCACGTAGACGCGCACCAGCTGGTTCACGCCCGGGGGCAGGTCGTCGTCCTCGTCGCGGTCGAAGATGCGCACGCCGATGACGGTGCCGGACTCGCCGTGCGGCACCTTCAGGGACGTGTCGCGGACCTCGCGGGACTTCTCGCCGAAGATCGCGCGCAGCAGGCGCTCCTCCGGGGTCAGCTCGGTCTCGCCCTTCGGGGTCACGCGGCCGACCAGGATGTCGCCGGCCTCCACCTCGGCGCCGATGTGGATGATGCCGCGCTCGTCGAGCTGCGAGAGCACCTCCTCGGACACGTTGGGGATGTCGCGCGTGATCTCCTCGGCGCCCAGCTTGGTGTCGCGGGCGTCGACCTCGTGCTCCTCGATGTGGATCGAGGTGAGGACGTCCTCCGAGACCATGCGCTGGGACAGGATGATCGCGTCCTCGTAGTTCAGGCCCTCCCAGGGCATGAACGCGACGAGGAGGTTCTTGCCGAGCGCGAGCTCGCCGTTGTCCGTGGCGGGACCGTCGGCGATGATGCTCAGCGGCTCCACCCGCTCGCCCTCGGAGACGCGCACCCGCTGGTTGTAGGCGTTGCCCTGGTTCGAGCGGGCGAACTTCATGATCGGGTAGTGCGTGGTGGTGCCGTCGTCGTTCATGACGGTCACCAGGTCCGCGGCCACCTCGGTCACGACGCCGCCCTGGGTGGCCGTCACGGAGTCGCCCGCGTCCACGGCCACGTACTTCTCCATGCCGGTGCCCACGTAGGGGGCCTCGGAGC
>NZ_JBHXFE010000304.1:709-1235 GCF_042722475.1 Streptomyces sp. NPDC127092 | reverse complement strand
GCACCCGCGTCGACCACAAGGCCGATCACATGGCCACCCTCAAAGACGTCAGGTCGCTGACCGAGAAGACCGCCCGCGCGTCGGCGAAACGCCTGAAGGTGGAAGTACCGGACGGTCAGGTACCGGGAGTGCCGATCGGACGGCACCTTCCCAGCAACAAGAAGCTCTATGCCTCCTACGAGGACATGCACGTGTGGATCTGCGGTCCACGCGTCGGAAAGTCCACGTCCGTGGTGATCCCCGCAGTCGTCGGAGCACCCGGAGCCGTACTTACCACCTCGAACAAACGCGACGTCGTCGACGCCACCCGCGGTGTCCGCGAAAAAGTGGGCCACGTCTGGATCTTCGACCCGCAACAGGTAGCCAAGGCCGACCCGACCTGGTGGTGGAACCCGCTGTCATGGCTCCGCCGCGAGATCATCGGACCGGATGGGCGCCCGCAGATCATCGCTGACGAAGTCCGCGCCGCCGACCTGGCCACCCACTTCGCCGCGGGCAGCATCTCCGCCGACGCCAAGACCGACGC
>NZ_JBHXFE010000304.1:353-699 GCF_042722475.1 Streptomyces sp. NPDC127092 | reverse complement strand
AGACGACCAGGAGCCGGTGCGCATCCTGAAGAACGCAGGGGACCGCTACACGCTCCAGGCCGACGGTCTCGCCGGCCAGTACAACGCCCCGGATAAGCAGCGCGGTGGTGTTTTCGGCACCGCCCTGAAGATGATCCACTGCCTGACCATTCAGTCGATCCGGTCCTGGGTCACCGATACCGGCGACTCACGCCCGCACTTCGATCCGGCTGCATTCGTCCGGTCCACCGACACCCTCTACCCCCTGTCGAAAGAAGGCGCCGGTTCCGCCGGTCCGCTGGTGACTGCGCTGACCGTCGCCGTGTGTGAGGCAGCCGAACTGTTCGCCACCGACTCACCCGGTGGA
>NZ_JBHXFE010000304.1:0-343 GCF_042722475.1 Streptomyces sp. NPDC127092 | reverse complement strand
CGCCAACGTCGTGCGCTGGACAACTCTGCCCGCGCTCTACAGCCACTACGGCTCACGCGGCATCGTCATCCAGACCATCCTGCAGTCCTACGAACAGGGCATGAACGTGTGGGGCCGCGACGGAATGGACATGCTCACCTCCGCATCGAACGTGCTCGGCTACGGCGGCGGCGTCAAGGTCGGCGGGTCCGGCTTCCTGCGGTCGATGTCCGAAGCCGTCGGCGACCACTACGAGATCACCGGATCGGTGTCCTCGAACGGCAGCAACGGTCGCTCCGTCTCACGTCAGCGGTCCCTGGTGCGCACTCTGACCGAGAAGGAGCTCGAGGCTCTGCCCCGCGGC
>NZ_JBHXFE010000303.1:0-1236 GCF_042722475.1 Streptomyces sp. NPDC127092 | reverse complement strand
GCCAGGGGGCGTCCGACGACGGCCAGGACGAGATCGAGGGACCGCGCACCTTCAGCGGCGAGGACGCCTCCGCCGCCGACCAGGACGCCGCCGACCGTTGATCGACCGTCCCGCCTCGCACCTTCCCCGCGGCGGATCGACGGTCGGGCCCGCTCCCGGGCACCCCGCCGTGCGCACCCGCATCCTGCTGCTGCTCGTCCTCGTCCTGCTCGGCGGGCTCGCGCTGCGGCTCGTCTACGTGCAGGGCATCGACCCCACGGGGCAGGCCGCGGCGGCCATGGACCAGCGCCTGACACACCAGGAGACCCTGCCGCAACGCGGGTCCATCCTGGACCGTGACGGCGACGTGCTGGCCGCCAGCGTGCGCCGATACGACATCGTCGTGGACCAGCGCCTCGTCAAGGACTTCAACGAATGGGACCGCGAGGCCCGGAAGACCGTGCTCGTGGACGTGGACTCCCGCCTGGCCAGCCTGGCCGCGGTGCTCGGCATGTCGGAGGAGGAGGTGCGCGAGGCCACCATCGGCTCCCGCCCGTACGCCGTGGTGCGCCGCTCCGTGACCCCGGAGGTGCGGGACAAGGCCATGGCGCTCAACGTGCCGGGCCTGCTCTCCGAGGCGGTGGACCGCCGCACCTACCCGAACGGGTCGGTCGCCGGCAGCATCATCGGCTTCATGGGCGGTGACGGAACCGCTCTCGAAGGCCTCGAGCTCAGCCAGGACGACGTCATGACCGGCACCCCGGGCACCCGCACGTTCGAGGTGGGCGCGGACGGCATCCGCATCCCCAACGCCCCGCTCGAGGAGGTTCCGGCCGTGGACGGCGCCGACCTGCGCCTGACCGTGGACAAGGACGCCCAGTGGTTCGCGCAGGAGACCCTCGGCGCCCTCGCCGCCGAGTACGACGCGGAGTGGGCGAACGCCGTCGTGATGGACGTGAAGACGGGCGACGTGATCGTCATGGCCGACTCCACCACGGTGGACCCCGCCGACCCCGACGCCACCGAGGAGAACTTCCGCACCTCCACCGTGATGAGCACCCCGTACGAGCCGGGCTCCACGGGCAAGGCGCTGCCGATCGCGGCCGCCGTCGACGCCGGGAAGGTCACCGCCACGGACGGCTTCACCGTCCCCGGCAGCCAGGACTTCGACGGGCAGACCATCAAAGACTTCTCCCCGCACCCGACGTTCGACATGACCGTGGCCGGCATCTACGCACGCTCCTACAACACGGGCAC
>NZ_JBHXFE010000302.1:397-1243 GCF_042722475.1 Streptomyces sp. NPDC127092 | reverse complement strand
GATGGCCGAACACGGACTGGTCGGGACGACGGTGCTCGGTGTCGCGTTCGACGGGACCGGGTACGGCTGCGACACCACCGTGTGGGGCGGCGAACTCCTCCTGGTCGGCCCGAACATCCTCGACACGAGGCGGGTGGGACACGTCCAGCCCTTCTCACTGCCGGGCGGTGACGCCGCCGTCCGGAATCCGGTGCGGGTGGCGCTGGCTCTGCTGCACGAGTGCGGGATCACCGACGTCGACGGGCTGCCGTGTGTCGAGGCGATCCCCTCCGCGGAACGCGCGGCCGTGGAGTCGCAACTTCGGTCGGGTCTCGGTTGCGTCAGGACGACGAGCGCGGGCCGCCTGTTCGACGGAGTCGCGTCGCTGCTCGGGGTCCGGCACCGGGTCACCTACGAGGCGCAGGCGGCCATCGAACTCGAGGCCCTCGCCCGGACGGCCCCGCACCCGGCTCCCCTGGCCATGGACGTGGAGAACGACCAGCTCAGACTGCCTCTTCTGGTGTCCGGACTGGTTGCCGGTCTCCGCGACGGGACCCCGCCCGCGGCGCTCGCACTCGGCTTCCACCATGCCCTCGCCGCCGCGACCGCCGACCTCGTCGAGCATGATCGCGGCGTCCTTCTCGGTCAATCCCACGTCGAGCCCGAAAACGTACTCCTCGGGGACCTCGTTGCGCAGTGCCCGGACGAAGGCACGCAGGACCGCTTCCTTGGAGGAGGCGGTCGGGTCGGCCCAGATGCCGGCCTTGGCGCTGCCGTAGAACAGGTCGACCCCCGCCCACTTCCAGGTCATGTTGCGGGCCAGCCTGGCGACCTCGCCGACACTGACCGTGGTGGACATGCGGGTGC
>NZ_JBHXFE010000302.1:0-387 GCF_042722475.1 Streptomyces sp. NPDC127092 | reverse complement strand
GGGAGAGCAGCGGTTATCGAGTCCTCACCCACCACCGGGTGCCTCCCAACGACGGAGGACTCTCCCTCGGCCAGGCGGTGATCGGTGCCGCGGCGACCATGCGCGGACCGTGACGTCGGCAGCCCCCGACCGGCCGGTCCGGGACGGGAGCTAGTGAATGACCACCACCGCAGAGGCGGGCGGCCACCTTGTCGACACGGACCTGTCTGCGGATCTCGCTGCCGCAGCATTGTCACTCGCCCGCAGATTCCATGACGGCGCGACGCTCTGGGTGATCTCACCCCAGTGGGAGCCGCACGCCCACCACGTCGCCGTCGAATTCGTCCATCCCGTGATCATGGGCAAACGGGCGCTGCCGTCGGTGGCACTCGTCGAACCCGATCCGGT
>NZ_JBHXFE010000301.1:0-1245 GCF_042722475.1 Streptomyces sp. NPDC127092 | reverse complement strand
CGAGTACCCCATGTGCCACACCACGAACCCGGAGAACCCGGCGGCCACCAGCATCGGGAAGTGCAGGACCAGCCCGCGCTCACGGGCCTGCGCCGCGACCTCCTTGGCCAGCAGCGCACCGACCACCAGGCCCAGGCCCCACGTGATGAGGGAGGCCGCCGCCGCCACCACGAACACGAAGATGTAGGCGGCCAGGGGCGTGCGGGGAATGCTGGCGAGCCTGGCGAGCAGACGGCGCACCGGGCCGGTGTTCGCCAGGATGTGTCCGAGCATGAGCACGAGCGCCATCTGCGTGATGAACGCCAGCAGTCCGGACAGACCGTCACCCCAGCCCACGACGACGTCGGCCGGCCCGGCCGGAGTGAGCAGCAGGCACAGGGCTGCCACCGCGAACGTGAGCACGATGGTGAACACGAGCGAGGACGGGATGAACCGCTCCATCGTCGTGTTCAGCGGGCGCATGGCGCGGCTGAAGAACGTGCCCTCGCGGGCGGTACGGCCCGAGGGTCCGGGTGTGGGCGGACGTGTGGACGTGGCGGACATGAGGCTCCTGTTCAGGGTGAGAGGCCACGGCGAGAGTGATGTGGATCACTCTAGGCGCTCGATCGTCGTGGGCGGGACGTGGGCCGCGTCCCTGGCCGGGAGCTCGCTGACGAGAGTGCCGGCGCGGTCGATCCCCCAGCGGTCGACGACGTCGTGGCCCGGCTCGGCCGGGTCACCCGGAATCTGTACGCGATCGTGGACGAGCTCACCGACAAGGGATGCACCGTGCGGGTCTCGACCGAGTGAGATCACGGTGCCCAGGCCCGGCACTTCCCCCGTAGCCGGACTCATGCTCGGCATCCAGGCCGCATTCGCTGAGTTCGCGCGTCGAAGGATCAAGGAGCGCCAGGCCGAAGGGATCGCCCTGGGGCGTGTTGTTTCCTTCCAAGCGCTGCTGTCGATGGCCCTCGCGTCTCCGCTCTGGTGGAGTACGGCTCTAGAGAGAGGGCCACGCGCTCTCGGCGCATGGCATGACAGGGTCTCAAAGCCAGGGCTCCCCGGGCATGCATGAACAGGCCCGACTCCGGTACTCTTCTTGCATGACTCTTCTGACGGTGGGGGAGGCCGCCGAGCGCCTCAAGGTCTCCGACCGCTATGTGCGGCGTCTCGTCGAGCGCGGTGATGTGCCGGCCCGCCGCCTCGGAGAATCCTGGTTCATCGATGAGCGCGCCCTGGCCCGTCGTGCCCGCAGGGCGCCGGGTA
>NZ_JBHXFE010000300.1:0-1246 GCF_042722475.1 Streptomyces sp. NPDC127092 | reverse complement strand
CGAGCCGCTCGGCCAGTGCCCGGCCGTGGCCGCGTCCGCGGTGCCGCGGGTGGACGTAGACGTTGAGGGCGGCCGCGTCAGGGTCGTCGACGTGGTTGATCAGGACACGGGCGTAGCCGACCGCCTCGCCGTCGACGTACGCCAGGTAGCGGCGCAGCGTGTGGTCGGTCTCGGCGGCGGCCTGGATGAGCGCGTCCGTGGGGGTCTCGTCCCACTCGGTCGTGCCGATCAGCTCGTGGTTGTACTCGTCTCCGAGCTGGCAGTAGGCCCGCCAGTGGGGGTCGTCCGACGAGGCGGGCAGGGGGAATTCGATGATGTCAGGCATGCGGTGACTGCTTTCTGAGGAAAGGGGTGGGCGCAGAGGCACCCGTCGAGCCGTGCTCGAGACGGGCGCGCGGGGAGGCCGGCGGTGGGTCGTCGGACCCACGGGGTCACTGCTGCTGCATCATGGGGTGAACTATGTCACGACGTGAACCGGTGGGCAAGGGTCTTTGTCGTCGAGATGCAGCGCAGGGGCCCCTGGCCTGCGGTGGGCTCGTGGGGCAGGGGCCCGAACCGCCCGGTGTGTCCGTTGTCGAGATGCAGCGCAGATTTCACCTGACGCGCGGGGAACTCTTCGCATATCGGGCGGGATCCGGTCGGCGGGAAAACCGGGTGTCCAGGTGGGCGCCCCCGCGCGCCCCGGGGATCGCCCGAAACGTACGGGCGGCTGCCGCTCTAGCGGGTTGGTTGTGGCGAGCCGTGCGGCGGGCTGACAGGGCCCGAGGTGGCGCACATGGCACATGGCGGGCTCCCTGGTCACAAACGACCGTTTGGGTCTGAAGCCGCAGATGAGCCAAGACGTGGGACGTGGGAGAGGTGCCGGTCATCCCCTGGTGGTCACTGGACCTTCCCATCGGACTTCGCCGTCCACGACTTCGTCGGTCGGACTCATTCCGATACGGCGCGCGACCGCGGCGGACGCCCCATGGTCGGGGTGGATATGAGCGATGACCTGTTTCACGCCCATCTCCGCAAGTTCAGCCAGCAGGAGAGCGGCGGCTGCTGAGGCGTAACCATTGCGCTGCCACGGTGCTCCCATGACCCAGGCGATTTCGGCGGGTTGGCCTGAGACCGGGATGGTGGCCTGGACGTAGCCGACCGGCCGGCCCTCCGGCTCCAGCACCACGATCCAGTTGGCCCAGTCCTCCGCGCCGTCCTCGGAGCGACCGCGCGCGAGGATCGCGTACCGCTGCCGCAGCTCCTC
>NZ_JBHXFE010000299.1:0-1252 GCF_042722475.1 Streptomyces sp. NPDC127092 | reverse complement strand
GGCCGCTCCGGGGGAGCAGCCTGGCGTGACGGCTCCCTCTGGTCCGCGTGAGCAGCCTGGAGTAACGGGTACGCCGCCGGGGGCAGAGGCTCCGGTGGAGCGTGAGTACTTGCCGGGCTATCAGCCCTCGGAGCAGGTGCAGAACGCGGAGTGGCGCTCGTATGAGGACTACCAGCAGGGCTATTCGCAGCCGTCGTACAACGTGCAGCCCGCATACGTCGAACCGTCGTACGTGCAGCCGTTCTACTCCGGATACAGCGAGCCCGTCGAGCCGCAGCCAGAGGTCGTGACGCCGCCACCACCGCCGATGGTTCAGCGGCCTGGTATTGCTCCGATCCAGGCGCCGGAGAACAAGATCCTGATCGGGTCGGCATTGCTGGACAGACCGGATTTCATTGCCGAGCCGGACGCACAACGGATCAACAACACCATGTCGGCAATTCAGGCTGACGGCGGCAACTTCATCAACTCCCTCGGTGTTCCGACGAACCAGGCCGACCGTCTCGCTGCTGGCACGGTCACCGGAGTCGTGGTCGGCGGCGCCGCTGGTGCCCTCGCGTTGGGCGCCCCGGCCGCCGTGATCGGCGCAGCGGGAGGCACGGCCATCGGCACCGTCGTGGGTATCGCGGTCGGCACCACGTTGGCGTCGGTGTTCATCCCCGGTGTCGGAATCGTCGTCGGGCCGGTGCTCGGCGGCGTGAACGGCGCGCTGATCGGAGCAGGTGTGGGTGCCTTGGCGCTCGGTGTTCCCGCCGCGATGGCGGGTGGCGCCCTCGGCATGCTGTTCGGCGGCATCTACGGCGCAACCTTTGCAGGCGGCCAGGACGTGGTCATCGAAGAACCCGCTCCCGCCCCGGCACCGGAGGTGCCTGCTCCTGCGCCGGTATGGACTCCTCCGGTAGTCGACACGCAGGCAGTGACCGCGCAGACACAGCAGGTCGCCGGTCAGGTCGCACAGACACCCGCCGGGGAGCAGATCGTCGAGGCGGTCCGCGATTTCACTGACGTGGCCCCGTCGTATGCGGCGGCGGCGCAGTCCCAGGTCGATACGGGTGTGTCGCAGGTCCGTGAGGCCGCGCTCGCACAACCCGGCGGCCCCGACGCTGTCGCGGCCGTTGATCAGGCGATCGCTGAGGTCTCGACCGCGACCGCCCCGGTCGCAGCGCAGGCCGCCGCGTTCGTGGCTGCGGTCAATGACGGACTGAACGCGTAAATCACGCAAGGAGACAGAACGATGGAGCGCGACGACTGG
>NZ_JBHXFE010000298.1:842-1255 GCF_042722475.1 Streptomyces sp. NPDC127092 | reverse complement strand
ATGTGATTCTTCGGGTTGGCGATCGTCTCACCGTAGAACGCCTTCGTGTTCGGGCGGACGGCGCTGCGCCACTGCTCGAGGTCGTCGGGGTCTTCGACGAACGAGACCTCGATGCCGAGCTTGGGCAGCGTGTAGTGGAAGAGGTTGTAGGTGCCGCCGTACAGGTACGGGCTGGAGACGATGTGGTCGCCTGCCTCCGCGAGGTTCAGCACCGCAAAGGTTTCCGCTGCCTGTCCGGAGGACAGCAGCAGCGCGGCGACGCCGCCTTCGAGGGCGGCGATGCGCTGCTCGACCGCGTCCTGTGTGGGGTTCATGATGCGGGTGTAGATGTTGCCCGGCTCGGCCAGACCGAACAGCGCGGCAGCGTGATCGGTGCTGTCGAACGTGTACGAGGTGGTCTGGTAGATCGGCAG
>NZ_JBHXFE010000298.1:0-832 GCF_042722475.1 Streptomyces sp. NPDC127092 | reverse complement strand
ACGTCTGCCCGGCGTGGATCTGCTTGGTCTCGAACGACCAGTTGACGGTGGGATCGATGTTCTCGGTCACGAGTGGTGTGCTCCAGATTCGGTGAGGTGGATGTGGTGAATCAGTTGTCGCCGGTGCGTGTTTCGACCACGGTGTGGACCGGGGTCTGATTGCGGGTCAGGTCGAGGACGGGGCAGTGCGCATCCACTGCTTCCTGCAGTTCGAGGTAGCGCTCCCGCGGTTCCGGGCCGGTCAGCGTCACGACGACGCGCACTTCACCGAACCCGGCACGGACAGCGTCGTCGAAGCCGAAGAACCCGCGCACGTCGAGGTCGCCCTCGGCGCTCGCCGAGATGTCGTCGACACGGACACCGAGCTTCTCGGCCCAGAAGCGGTACGTGACCACCTGGCAGGAGAGCAGTGAGGCGAGGTAGTACTCCACGGGATTGGCGGCCGAGTTGTCGCCGCCGAGCGCCGGCGGCTCGTCCACCTCGACGCTGTACTTGCCGAGCGTGACGGTGCTCGCGACGGCGTCGTGCGCCTGCGCGGAGGCACGGAAGACGACGTGAGCGTTCGCGGAATCCTGGGAAACGGCGTCGCGGGTGGCGCCGATGACGGACGTGAGGTGCGACACGGATGCAGTGGTCATGACAGTGCGAATCCTTCGAAAACGAGGGTGTGCGGGAAGAACCCGGCGTAGAGAACGTCACGCCGGGACGGGTCCGATCAGGAGATCGGACACCTCGAGGTACACACCAGTGCGAAATCGACATGGCGACGCCGCGTCAGCAGCTCACCTGAGTCGATCACGCCGGATTCGGTCACGGATCAGACTGTAACCGC
>NZ_JBHXFE010000297.1:949-1258 GCF_042722475.1 Streptomyces sp. NPDC127092 | reverse complement strand
ATCATCAACATCGGCTCCGTCGCTGGCATCACAGGCACCTTCTCCGCCGCCTACAGCGCCTCAAAATGGGCCCTCGAAGGGCTGTCCCGCTCGGCCGCGTACACGCTCTCCGACTGGGGCATCCGAGTGAACGTCATCCAGCCCGGCTTCATCGAAACCGACATGACCAAACCGATGACCGCGAACCCGCTGATGCACCACCAGTTCAAGAAGACGATGGAGAACACCATCCTCCTTCGCCGGGCAGGCGGTTGACGGTGGCGAGGGCGGCGCCGGTGACGAGGTTGGTGGCGCCCGGCCCGATGGAGG
>NZ_JBHXFE010000297.1:351-939 GCF_042722475.1 Streptomyces sp. NPDC127092 | reverse complement strand
CACAACATGCTCGGCCTCCTCGCCAAGAAAGAAAAAATCGAGCACCTCTTCCATCCCGGCTCCTAAACCGTCTCCACGACAGCTGGACGAACCCGGCGCGCGTGCGCAAGCAGCAGCGACCAGCGTCTCCAAAACCAACAGTTTTAAGAGACGCCGTGTTTGGCGACCACGGGGCCGGCGCGAGCTGGGTCGACGGGAGGCCGGGAGTGTCTCGCGAAGTCGTCGCACCGCGTTCTGTCTCAGACCTTCCGGTGAAGATGATTTATGAGGCATGATCACGTCATGAGGCTTCTGGGGTACACACGGGTGTCGACGGCGGGGCAGGATCCCGCGCTGCAGCTCGACGCTCTCCTCGCGGCTGGGGTGCAGCGGCGGGATGTGTTCTCGGATGTAACGTCCGGCGCGAAGAGCGCGGCAGAGCGTCCGGGCATGAAGAAGCTCCTGTCCTACGCAGAGCCTGAGGACACGGTCGTGGTGTGGAGGATCGATCGGCTGGGGCGATCTCTGATCGACGTGCTCAATACCGTGAACCTGCTGCGAGACCGCGGCGTGAAGATCCAATCCGTCTCCGATGGGATCGACCCAGAG
>NZ_JBHXFE010000297.1:0-341 GCF_042722475.1 Streptomyces sp. NPDC127092 | reverse complement strand
ACGAAGTTCGGTCGACCGCCCGTGAACCCCGAGGTCGTAGATCGCAAGCTCGCAATCGCCGCCGAAGAACGGGCGAAGGGGCGCACGGCCGAGGAGGCTGCGCGTCTCGTGGGGTGGTCACGGGCGACGCTCTACCGCCACCAGCGGAACACGGCCGCTCGCGAGAGTGTCAAGCAGGCTTGACATGGACGGGCCGCAGAAGTGGAACATTCTGCGGCTCCACATCGAAGACGGTATCCCCTTAGCGAGCCTTGCGCGCGAGACCGGGATCGGCACGCGCACGCTCTCACGCTGGCACTCCGCCTATCGAGCCGGTGGCGTCGCCGCTCTCGAACGGACAC
>NZ_JBHXFE010000296.1:0-1265 GCF_042722475.1 Streptomyces sp. NPDC127092 | reverse complement strand
CCGATGTGCTGCACGAGGTAACGATTGATGTCGTCGGCACGATAGACCTTCACGACCGAGGCCAGCCGGCGGATGAACTGGTCCAGCGCCTCGTCCACGTTGCCCTTCTGGCGGGCGTAGTAGAAGAACTCGACGGGCTCGATCGTCGCCGTGATGACGATGAGGCGCGGGGCGACCTCGCCCTTGTTCTTGTAGCGGGCCTTCGCAGGCGAGGCGTTGTACGGATCGAGCAGCAGCAGCCAGTCGTTCGCATCCATCGCCGAGGCCCGCAGATCGTCCAGCAGCAGCACTTCCTCGCCCCGCCAGTCATCAAGCGGGTTCCCCGTCGCGGCCCGGTAGACCTGCCACCGCTCGCCGTGCGCGTTCGCCGCGTTGATCGCCTCGGTAATGAAGTCCGTGGCGAACCGGGTCTTGCCGATCCCGGCATCCCCATGGACGAACACCACGTGCGTCGAGAACTCACCGGCGCGCAGCTTCGCCGCCGCCCGGTATGCGCGACGCTGGCCGTAGGCCGACAGCGCGTCGTCGATCTCCCGCTGATGCCGCGAGTAGATATCGAACAGCTCGTCCGTGAGCATGATCTGATCCCGCGTGATCTCACCTTGGAGAACGCGCTCCCGCATGTCCTCGAAGTTCTCGGCGACGATCTTCTTCTTCACGTGGGCGCGGCCCTTCAGCCACGTCTCCCGGCGCTGGGCGTCGATCCCGAGGTAGTCAGGCCCACGCACCGTGGCGACCTCCGAAGGCGCGTACTGGTGCTTGTCCGCGTACTTCACGTGCGTCAGATACGACAGCATGTTGTCGAAGGCGTACCGCCCGCGGCCAGGCTTCTCGACGTACTGGGGCTCGACGCCGATGCCGAACGCGAGCCGATCCAGCGGCGCACTCTTCGCACGGCTGGCGAACTTGATCACGGCGTGCAGGTGCTCGGGCTTCGGTTCGACCACCAGGGCCTTCTCCGTGTCACTCCAGACCTCGCGCTCGTCCTTGTCGTGCACGATGCCGTAGGCCTCGACGACCTGGCAGCCGGTGGCCTCGAGCCGCTGCACCACGTAGGCGAGGATCGCCTCGGCACCCTGCTGGAGCAGCGCGGCCCCGTTCGGGTCCTCGGCAGCCCAGGCCCAGTACGACGGATCGAGGTACTGCGTGAGCCCGATGCTCGTCGGGTTGTTCTCCTGCTTAGCCACGGCGACCACCCCCGCCGCGGGCGGCGCGGAGGGCCTCAGAGGGAGTGCGGCGCCTAGGGCATGTCTGACAATCGTTTG
>NZ_JBHXFE010000295.1:0-1267 GCF_042722475.1 Streptomyces sp. NPDC127092 | reverse complement strand
GTTCTGCGGCGTGCACTTCATGGCGGAGACCGCGGACCTTCTCTCCACCCCGGACCAGGCCGTCATCCTGCCCAACCTCGCCGCCGGCTGCTCCATGGCGGACATGGCCGACCTGGACTCGGTCGAGGACGCGTGGGAGCAGCTCGAGGCGGTCTACGGCACCGAGCCGGACGACGACGGGCGCGTGCCCCTGCTGCCCGTGACCTACATGAACTCCTCCGCGGCCCTCAAGGGCTTCGTCGGCGAGCGCGGCGGCATCGTGTGCACGTCCTCCAACGCCTCGGCCGTGCTGGACTGGGCGTTCGAGCGTGCCCAGCGCGTCCTGTTCTTCCCGGACCAGCACCTGGGCCGGAACACGGGCCGCGCCAGGGGGATCCCACTCGAGCAGATGCCGACGTGGAATCCCCGCCTGCCGCTGGGCGGGAACTCCGAGGACGCCCTGCGGGACGCGAAGGTCCTGCTGTGGCACGGCTTCTGCTCGGTGCACCGCCGCTTCACGGTCGCGCAGATCGAGCAGGCCCGCGCCGAGCACCCGGACGTCCAGGTGATCGTGCACCCCGAGTGCCCCCTGCCCGTGGTGGAGGCCGCGGACTCCTCCGGGTCCACCGACTTCATCGTCAAGGCCATCCAGGCGGCGCCGGCCGGCTCGACCTTCGCGATCGGCACCGAGATCAACCTCGTGCAGCGCCTGGCCGCCCAGCACCCCGAGCACACGATCTTCTGCCTCGACCCCGTGATCTGCCCGTGCTCCACGATGTACCGCATCCACCCCGGCTACCTCGCGTGGGTGCTCGAGGAGCTCGTGGCCGGCCGCGTGGTCAACCGGATCACCGTGCCCGCGTCCGTGGCCGACCCGGCCCGCACCGCGCTCGAGCGGATGCTGGCCGTCGCGCCGAAGCAGTCGGCCGCGCAGTCCGCCGGGGCCGGGACGTGACCCCGGCCGACCGCGCCCCGGCGACGCCGGCCCCGCAGCCGGACGTGGAGCGGATCGTGGCCGCCGCGCTCGCCGAGGACGCGCCCTGGGGTGATGTCTCCTCGGAGGCCTTCGTCCCGGAGCAGGCCCGGATCACCGCGCGCGTGGTGGCCCGCGAGGCCGGGGTGCTCTCCGGCACGAACGCCCTCGAGGCCGCCTTCCGGCTCGTCGACCCGGCCGTGTCCGTCACCCTGCACCTGGCCGACGGCGCCGACCTGTCCCCCGGCGCCGTCGTCGCCGAGGTCGCGGGCCCCGCCCGCTCGGTGCTGCGTGCCGAGCGCGTGGCGCTGAACC
>NZ_JBHXFE010000294.1:0-1267 GCF_042722475.1 Streptomyces sp. NPDC127092 | reverse complement strand
CCTCACGGGTGACCGCGGCGGAGCCGGAGGCCGCGCTGGAGAACGCCACGAGCCCAAGGACGAGGGCGCCCGCGAGACCGGCGGCGAGCGCGCCGAGCAGGCGGTCGACGAGTCGCAGGGCCGGCAGGTTCACGCGCAGCCGGATCGCCTCGCCGATGGCGGCGCCCACGTACTGGC
The DNA here is from genome assembly GCF_042722475.1 of Streptomyces sp. NPDC127092. Lineage (NCBI taxonomy): Bacteria > Bacillati > Actinomycetota > Actinomycetes > Kitasatosporales > Streptomycetaceae > Streptomyces > Streptomyces sp. NPDC127092. The sequence goes on along the minus strand of NZ_JBHXFE010000294.1, from coordinate 1,090 downwards.
CCGCCGCCACGAGCAGGACGAGGGTGGCGATCAGCGCGGCCCACCGCCACTGCGGCGCGGTGACGAACTCCGCCACCTCCGGCAGGGCGTAGAACGCGATCGCGGCACCGCCGACCAGGCCGACGAGGTTGCCCAGCACCACCCACAGGCCGCGACGGTGGCCCTGGACCAGGAGCATCGCGAGCGCGACGATGAGCAGGACGTCCAGCCACGTCAGACCCAGCGGCATGGGCGACCTCCTTCGGATGCGACGGCACCGGCCACGCACGGGGACCGCCCGCGCGCCCGGTGGAGGATCCAGGGTATCGGCCCGCGCGGGGGTATGGGGCACAATGGACGCCAGTGAACCGGGCGGCTCCTCCGCCGCGGTGTGAGGAACTGGCCACAGAGAGGACACGCACACATGGATCTCGAGGTTCTGCGGAAGGCTCCGCTGTTCACCAACCTGGACGACGAGGTGTTCGCCATCCTCACCTCGGAGCTGACCGAGGTGGAGCTCTCCCGCGGCGCGTCCGCGTTCCACGAGGGCGACCAGGGCGATCAGCTGTACGTGATCATGTCCGGCAAGATAAAGCTCGGCCGCACCGCTTCGGACGGCCGCGAGAACCTCGTGGCCGTGCTCGGCCCCGGCGAGATCTTCGGCGAGATGGCCCTGTTCAACCCCGCCCCGCGCAACGCCACCGCCACCGCGGTCTCCGCCACGCGCCTGGCCGGTCTGCGCCACGAGAACCTGCGCCGCGCCATCGCCTCGTCGCCGGACGTGTCGGTCCAGCTGCTCCAGGCCCTGGCCCAGCGCCTGTCCAAGACCAACGAATCCCTGGCGGACCTGGTGTTCTCGGACGTGCCGGGCCGCGTGGCCAAGGCGCTCCTGGACCTCGCGGACCGCTTCGGCCGCCCGGCCGCGGACGGCCTGCTGGTGGCGCACGACCTCACGCAGGAGGAGCTCGCCCAGCTGGTGGGCGCGTCCCGCGAGACCGTGAACAAGGCCCTGGCCGAGTTCGTTCAGCGCGGCTGGATCCGCCTGGAGAACCGCGCCGTGGTCATCCTGGACCTGCAGCGTCTGCGCCAGCGTTCGCGCTGACGCCCCCCG
>NZ_JBHXFE010000293.1:0-1269 GCF_042722475.1 Streptomyces sp. NPDC127092 | reverse complement strand
GCCCAGGGCGCCGCGCTCGACGGAGTCGATGTCCGCCGAGATGACGGGGACGCGCTGCTCCTCGCCGTAGCCCACCACGGTCTCCAGCGCCGAGACGACGGCGTTGTCCGTGGGCACGTAGATGCCGTCCACGCCGGACAGGGACTGCACGCCCTGCTGGACCTCGGACGAGTTGGTGATGGTGGCCTCCTTGACCTCGAGGCCCAGCTCCTTGCCGGCCTCCTTGGCCTGGTCCACCTGGACCTTGGAGTTGGCCTCGCCGGAGTTGTAGACGATGCCGACGGTCGTGGCGTCCGGCTTCACGTCCTTGAGCAGCTGCAGCTGCTCCTTGACCGGGTTGCGGTCCGAGACGCCGGTGACGTTGCCGCCCGGGGCCTCGTCCGAGGCCACGAGCTCAGCGCCCTGGGGATCGGTGACCGCCATGAACACGACCGGCTTGTCCTTCACGGCCGAGGCGGTGCCCTGCGCTGCGGGGGTCGCGATCGCAGCCACGAGGTCCACGTCCCCGTCGTTGGCGAAGGTGGAGGCGATGGAGGTGACCGTGGCCTGCTCGCCCTGGGCGTTCTGCTCCTCGAACGTCACGTCCAGGCCGGCGTCCTTGAACGCCTCCTTGAAGCCCTCGGCCGCGCCGTCGAGCGCCGGGTGGGAGACGAGCTGGTTGATGCCCACGGTGTAGGAGCCGTCGCCGCCGGCGGCGGAGGACGAGCCGGAGCCGCCGGAGCCGGAGTCGCCGCACGCCGTGAGCCCGAGGGCGGCGACGGCGAGGGCGGCGGTGAGGGGGAGGGAGCGGTGCTTCATGAGACGGACCTCGTTCTGATGGTGCGGTGCGGGATGCGCTCGCCGACGGGGGCCCGTCGGACACAGTGCAGACACTGTGCGCGGTGACGCGCGTCACGGGCAAGACGTGGGCGTGTCCACGCGACATCCTGCCATGTGATGGGCATCACGGTGGACACTCTGCCCCGCTGGGCTTCGTGTGCGACCCCCGCGTCCCCGCCCGGCCGTCATCCCGGGCGGGACGCCGTGGAGGTCAGCGCCCGCCGGCGCGCTGCACCGAGATCTCGTACAGGGAGATGCCCACCGCCATCGAGGCGTTGAGGGACTCCATCGTCGAGTCGATCGGGATGGACACGATCTGCTGGCAGTGCTCCCGCACCATGCGGGACAGACCCTTGCCCTCGGCCCCCACCACGAGCACGAGCGGCTCCGTGGCCAGGGCGAGCCCGGGCAGGGAGACGTCCCCGCCGCCGTCGAGGCCCAGCACGAAGT
>NZ_JBHXFE010000292.1:628-1270 GCF_042722475.1 Streptomyces sp. NPDC127092 | reverse complement strand
GGTGCGGGCGCCCCGGACCCGCGACAACTCAACCCGCGTTCCTCGAGAGCCTTTCCGTCGGTCGCCCGGATCGTATACGATCGAGCCACTGACCGTGTCCCAGGCCACAGCGCACCGCCCCCTCACCAAGGAGCACCGATGACCAACCTCGAGAGCCGCCAGAAGACCTCCTCCGGCTTCTTCGTCACGAAGGAAGCCCCCATCGACCCGGAGAACCCCCTCCCCACCCCGACGTCCGAGGCACCGGACATCCTGCGCTGCGCCTCGATGGAGCTCGTGGTCACGGACCTCGCCGTCTCCCGCGAGTTCTACGTGGACGTGCTCGGCCTGGTGGTCACCGAGGAGGACGAGGAGACCGTCTACCTGCGCTCCATGGAGGAGTTCATCCACCACAACCTGGTGCTGCGCCAGGGCGAGACCGCCGCCGTGGCCGCGTTCTCCTACCGCGTGCGCACCCCCGAGGACCTGGACAAGGCGGTCGCCTTCTACGAGGAGCTGGGCTGCCGCGTCGAGCGTCGGAAGGACGGCTTCGTCAAGGGCGTCGGCGACTCCGTGCGCGTCGAGGACCCGCTGGGCTTCCCCTACGAGTTCTTCCACGACGTCGAGCACGTGGAGCGCCTGGCCTGGCGCTACGACCTCTAC
>NZ_JBHXFE010000292.1:0-618 GCF_042722475.1 Streptomyces sp. NPDC127092 | reverse complement strand
GCCTGGACCACTTCAACCAGGTGACCCCGGATGTGCCGCGCGCCGCCCGCTACATGCAGGAACTGGGCTTCCGCGTCACCGAGGACATCCAGGACGAGAACGGCACCGTCTACGCCGCGTGGATGCGCCGCAAGCCCACCGTGCACGACACCGCCATGACCGGCGGCGACGGCCCCCGGATGCACCACGTGTGCTTCGCCACGCACGAGAAGCACAACATCCTGGCGATCTGCGACAAGCTCGGCGCCCTGCGCATGTCCGACCACATCGAGCGCGGCCCGGGTCGCCACGGCGTCTCCAACGCGTTCTACCTCTACCTGCGTGACCCGGACGGCCACCGCGTGGAGGTCTACACCCAGGACTACTACACCGGTGACCCGGACAACCCCGTGGTCACCTGGGACGTGCACGACAACCAGCGCCGCGACTGGTGGGGCACCCCGGTCGTGCCGTCCTGGTACACCGACGCCTCCCGCGTGCTGGACCTCGACGGCAACCTGCAGCCGCTGGTCTCCCGCACCGACGACTCGGAGATGGCCGTGACCATCGGCGCCGACGGCTTCTCCTACACCCGCGAGGGGCAGGGCGAGGAGTCCATGCCGGAGTGGAAGCAGGGCG
>NZ_JBHXFE010000291.1:0-1271 GCF_042722475.1 Streptomyces sp. NPDC127092 | reverse complement strand
GTAGCCCACAATCGCGGCCGAGACTCGGCAGTGTCCGTAACCGCCGCTGTCACTCATCGCGGCCACGCCGTTGGCGAACTCGACCTCACCAATCGCGCGCAACTGCGCCGGACCGTAGGTGCGTGCCATCGCCTGGGTTTCGACGTACACCGAGGAGGCGATGTTGTGCCCCGCCGAGGCATCCGCCAGATAGTCCTCGAACATGTAGCGCCCGGTCGGGCGGTCGAAGAGGTGGTGGTGCGAGTCGACGATCTCGAGGTCGGGATCGAGAATCGGTTCACTCGTCCTGCCGTTGTGTTCGGTCATAGTGGTTCCCTTCCTGCTGCGCAGACCTAGGTCAGCGCGTCGGGATCGCTGCATCATTCTCTTGTTCGAGGACGGTCGCGAGCGTCGCTATCGCCGTCACGGCATTGGGCCATCCTGCGTAGAACGCGAGATGTGTGATGATTTCGACGAGTTCATCTTGCTGTACGCCATTGTCCAATGCCCGCGAAAAATGCCCCGGCATTTGGTTTTCCCGGCAGAGGGCGACCAGCGCAGCCACGGTTATCAGACTGCGGTCGCGTGGGGACAACCCAGGTCGCTCCCAGACGTCACCGAACAGCACCTCGTCTGTCAACGATGCCAGCTTCGGCGCGAGAGTGCCGAACATCCTCTGCGCACGACTGAGAGTTGCATCTTCGGTATCTTCGGACATCGGTCTCCTTCGAGGATGGGACGGAACCGCAATTCGCGAGCACGCACGGTGTACATATCGCGCTTTGGCCGTGCTCCGCACTAGAGGTACGTGCAGTTCGGACGTCACGGCGGTCGCCTTCGCACCGCACGTTCGACAAGTCGGCGCGTGCGCCGTCGTCGCCGGCACGGAGAAACTCTATCTGCATTCTACATTGCGTTGCATTATATATTGAGCACAACGCGATGTTCCCCACGAGCGCGGTCCCGGGACTGCCCGGCGCGGCCGACGGTTTCCGGCCGAGTAGCCGGTCCAACCCAGACACCGTCCATCCACCGGTCGTCAGTTCCGTCGACCAACGAAATCAATGAGAAACGGAGGCGTTGTGGCACCTGAAGCAACGACCACACCGATCGCCGCTGGCCACGTAACGGTTACCCGTCGCAGCGCTGTCGGCGTGATCGAACTCAGCAGGCCCGAGAAGTTCAATGCGCTGAGCCGGGCAGCCTTCGAAACCATTCGTGCGGCAATTGACGAGTTCGAGCAGCCCGACTCCGGCGTCCGGTCTGTGCTGATCACCGCGCAGGGAAGACAC
>NZ_JBHXFE010000290.1:427-1272 GCF_042722475.1 Streptomyces sp. NPDC127092 | reverse complement strand
CATGACTTCTCTCCCCCGGCTCGCCGCCGCGGCCCGGTCGGGTCCGGTACACCGACTGGCCCGCATGGCGCGGCCGGCTGGGCCGATACTGGGCGGGTGCAGCACTTCCTCGCCGACCACGAGTTCGCGGTGACTGCGGTGATGTCTGGCCTCATCGTCACGCTCGCCGTCGCGGCGATCTGGTCGATCTTCCCATGCCGCGTGACGTCCTCGACGAGGGATCGCGAACGCGAGCAGTTCGCCTGACTCCGCCCTACTGGGAGCTCTTGAAGAGAGAGTTCTTCGTCGAGGAAGCCGGCACGACCTCCAGCCGCTGTAGCTCAGCACCGGCACCGGTGACGTCACCGTCAGCTTGGTCGAGTATTTGCAGGCCTTTCTCCACTGCGCGCCAGTCCGCTGACAGATCGAAATATCCCAGGAGATCAACGACCTCGGCGACCCACCGTTTCGCGCCGCGTCTGTCACGTCGCAACTGGGCGTAGTAGATCACCATGGCGTCGCTCACCGACTTCTTGCGCTGCCCCCACTTCTCGCCCTTCCGGGCCGCCTCACTGGCCAGTCGCCACAGCTGTGCAACGTCGACGTGCCGATCCAGCACCGGTTCCCTCACACCTGGCACAGTAGCGATCCAACAGGACGGGTGATAGCGAACTGCTGCATGTAGCCGATCGGCTATCGGCCCAGCGCTTGGCGCGCCCCGATGCGACAGTCGGAGCAAGATCGAATCGAACCCGGCAAAGATCGGCGGCTTGCACACCGAAACCGGACGGGTTAGTCATGTCTTATGACCGAGAATCCCGGAACCCGCGGGGGTTTGAATGTCGGCGACAAGGTCAAGGTTCATG
>NZ_JBHXFE010000290.1:0-327 GCF_042722475.1 Streptomyces sp. NPDC127092 | reverse complement strand
AGTCGGTTCTCGGCGCCCCGGGACCTACCCGTTCCACTGCAAGCTCGAACGCCTGGTCCCGGTCGAGTCCTGACACAGTAGAAAATGCACCCAGAACTGCTCAGATGACATGTCCACTTTCGGAGATGACCCTCACTGGTTCATAGCGGCCCTGACCGGCCTCGCCGAGGTCGCGCACCTTCGCACCGTGGTCGAGGCGCTCGCCGCCACCGTCACCAAACACGAAGAACAACTGCGCCGCCTTCGCCGCAATCCACCGCCCCGACGATGAACCATTCTGACCTCGATCGGCACAAACTGGGCCGCGATTAGCCGGTCAATGTGGTG
>NZ_JBHXFE010000289.1:569-1274 GCF_042722475.1 Streptomyces sp. NPDC127092 | reverse complement strand
GTGGGGGAGGGAAGGGCAGTCGCGTTGTTGACGGAACTCTTCACGCGTTCGGTTCGGTACACCGGTGTGTCCCTAGGCTTCAACATCGGCACGATCGCCGCAGGCGGCACCGCGCCCTATGTTGCAGCCCAGCTCGTCGAGTCGACCGGAAACAGCATGTCCCCGGCATATTGGGTGATGGGAGTCTCCGCAATCGGCGTCGCCACCGTGCTGACGATCCGCGAAACAGGGAAGTCCTCGCTCCCCGTTTGACAGCGCGATATGGGCCGTGGCGTCGGCTCGGGCGACACATCAGTCCAACTCGCGTCGATGGGAGACCGGCACGGATATCGACGACCAAGTCGTGAAGCTGAGGTCCCGGCGCAGGGTGGCACGACTCTCATTTCTACCCAACAACAGTGTTGGGTAGGGGGGTGTATGGCGAGGGTGAAGGCACGCTGAAACAGACCAAATTGCGGAGCTAGGAGGCAATGCTCGGCAGTGAATAGCCTCGGCACACCACCAAGGACGCGGAATAGCGACCGACTCACTATGCGGCGGGATAACGATCGCATCGATCAGGAGCGCGCCGGTCGTCTCCGCGGTGTGCGTGTGGGTGTATCGGAACTGGTCGCGGGAAAAACTCGCAAATCGTCGCCCGAAATCCGATGAAGCTGCAGGCGGCGTACCCGGCACTGATCGTGCCGCTGCGGCCCCGCCGAGAGA
>NZ_JBHXFE010000289.1:0-559 GCF_042722475.1 Streptomyces sp. NPDC127092 | reverse complement strand
CATGGGCGTAGTCCTGGCCGCGGATCGACAATCCGATTTGGTATCCGGCCGGCGCCACGATTGAGAATGGCCAGATTTCTACATCGGATTCGTACACGGTACCGGGAGCCAGTGGGGCTGTCTCGGTGTGCGCGTGCCATGGCCGATAAGGCAGCGACCGGTCTTCATCAAGTGTCCGCTGCGACATTCGCAGCCATCCCTGTGCGAGGGGCCCGTTCGGTTCGAACGCAGTGGGGAACAGGACCTCGGTACCGGTGGGATCGAACAGGTGCATGGTCACGAACAGATCGGCATCGGCCGTCGTCGACGAGACGAACAGCTTCAGAGCCGCCGGTCCGGTGAGCTCGAGTTCCTCTTCGAGGACTGGCAGTTTGAACATGACCCCTTCCGAGCGGGCTTTGAATGTCACGTTCTGTTCTGTCGAGGGCGTGGTTCGGACGAGCGACGCGGAGTCGGCATCGAGGTAGAAGCGGGTCCACTCGGTCCGAGCCAGCGGCCACTCGTTCTCTTCGCGCACGAAGAAGTCGTCCGGGGTGCGCACCTTGAGTTGGACCGGGGG
>NZ_JBHXFE010000288.1:0-1274 GCF_042722475.1 Streptomyces sp. NPDC127092 | reverse complement strand
CCGCTGCTGCAGCGCGCCGACCACGTGCGCGTGGACGTCACCGGCGACCGCCCCGACTACCGCGAGCTGAAGGCCGCCCCGCGCATCGAGGTCGGCACGAAGGCCACGCAGAACGACTGGTTCGACCTGGGCGTGCAGGTCTCCGTGGACGGGCACGTGCTGCCGTTCGTGGAGCTGTTCACCGCGCTCGTGCAGGGCAGGACCACGCTGATCCTCGCGGACGGCTCCTACCTGGGCCTCGACCACCCCGCCTTCGACCGGTTGCGCGCCCTGCTCTCCGAGGCCGCCACCCTGCAGGAGTGGACCCCGGAGCACACCCCCGTCTCACGGCACCAGGTCGGCTTCTGGGAGGACCTCAAGGAGCTCGCGGACGAGGTGGACGAGGACCCGGAGTGGACCGCCGCCGTCGGGCGTCTGGCCGCCGTCGAGCGCCTCCCCGAGGCCCCGCGCCCCGCCGGCCTGAAGGCCGACCTGCGCCCCTACCAGGAGGAGGGCCTGCGCTGGCTCGCGTTCCTGTGGGAGCAGGACCTCGGCGGGATCCTGGCCGACGACATGGGCCTGGGCAAGACCGTCCAGACCCTCGCGCTCTTCGCCCACGCGCGCCAGGCCCGGCCCGAGCGGCCGCCGTTCCTCGTGGTCGCGCCGAGCTCCGTGGTGTCCGTGTGGGCGGCCGAGGCCGAGAAGTTCACCCCGGACCTCGACGTGCGCGTCCTGGACACCACCACCCGCAAGCGCGGCACCGCCGTGGCGGACGAGGTGGCGGGGGCGGACGTGGTGGTCACCAGCTACACGCTCCTGAGGATCGACGCCGGCCAGTACGGCGGACTCGACTGGGGCGGGGTGGTCTTCGACGAGGCACAGTTCCTGAAGAACCGCGCCGCGAAGGTGCACACGGTGGCCCGCGACCTGCGCGCCCCCTTCCGGCTGGCCATCACCGGCACGCCGATGGAGAACTCCCTCAGCGACCTGTGGGCGCTGCTGGGCGTCGTCGTGCCGGGCCTGTTCCCGAGCCACCGCCGGTTCCGCGAGACCTACGTGACCCCCATCGAGACCGGGGGGGACCCCGAGCGGATGGCGGCCCTGCGCCGCCGCGTGCGCCCGTTCATGCTGCGCCGCTCCAAGGAGCTCGTGGCGAAGGACCTGCCGTCCAAGCAGGAGCAGATCCTCCAGGTGGAGCTCGAGCCGGCCCACCGCAAGCTCTACGACCGCGTGCTCCAGCGCGAGCGCCGCAAGGTGTTGGGCCTGCTCGGGGACATGGACGGCAACCGGTTCAC
>NZ_JBHXFE010000287.1:977-1275 GCF_042722475.1 Streptomyces sp. NPDC127092 | reverse complement strand
GGGCACGGGTGGTCTCGTGCGCCACGACGGTCTCGGCGTCGAACGCGGACGCACCGAGCACGCGGACGACGTGGTAGTGCGAGAGCAACAGGTACTGGACTGGCTTGTCGGTGTGCTCGCGCAGCTTGCGCAACCAGTCCTGCGCGGCCACCGGGGTGGCGAGTGCCTCGAAGCAGACGACGAAGTCCTCGCCCTCGATGGCGCCGATGTTGGGGTCCCCCTCGGCGGTGAGGGCGTACACGCCGTCGGCCAGGACCTCGAGCGTCTGCTCCTTCTCACCGAGGTCGGCCGACGAAGC
>NZ_JBHXFE010000287.1:0-967 GCF_042722475.1 Streptomyces sp. NPDC127092 | reverse complement strand
AGGTCGTCGAGCCGGCCGATCGCCTGCGAGGCGCCCTCTACCACGCCCATGTCGAGCACCTGCTGGAGGCCTTCGGCGGTTGCGTAGGTGCTGACGTAGGTGGCGATGGTGCTGCCGTCCTTGTCCTGGAATGAGAACTCGTTGGTGGACACTGGCATCGATTCGATCGGGGTGAAATCCGCATCGGCGAATCCGTCGGTGAAGGTGAATCCGGTCGGCTCGTCGACGGAGATGATGTTCCAGTAACCGGCATGCTTGTCGCCCTCGGGCCCGGTCATGTAGTAGGTGACCCGCCCGCCGGGGGCGAACTCATGGTCGACCACTGTGGCAGGGTATGTCGGTGGGCCCCAGATCTTTTCGAGCTGGCGCGGATCGGCATAGATCTGCCAGATCCGTGCTCGGGGCGCGGCGAACTCGGCGGTGATGGTCAGGGTCAATGCATCGATGTCGTGGCTGACATTGGTGACAGGCATCGTTCATTCCTTCCGTTGGGGTTGTGTTGCGATCAGTTCGTCGATGCGGGCGATACGTCCACGCCAGACCTGTTCCAGCTCGGCGAGCACGGACGACACTGCGCGAACTGCGTCCACATCGCCCGTGGCGAGTTGTTCACGGCCGCTGCGTCGTTTGACGAGTAGGCCGGATTCCTGGAGGACGGCGACGTGCTTCTGTACGGCAGCGAAACTCATGTCGTATTTCGCGGCCAGTGCCGAGACGGAATGCTCGCCGGCCAGCACGCGACGCATGATGTCGCGCCTCGTTCGGTCGGACAGCGCGTGGAACAGGGCATCGGCCCGGTCCTCATCTGTTTCTGACACCCTCAGAACATACAACCGATTGGTTGTATGTGCAAGGCTGCTTCGACTTTCAGGATGCGAGTGGGCGCGGATGGCACCTTCGACGTACGAGCTCGCGAATCGCTTCAGGGAGCTGGTCACGCTGCCACCGGCATTCACGTCGTCCTGCT
>NZ_JBHXFE010000286.1:0-1275 GCF_042722475.1 Streptomyces sp. NPDC127092 | reverse complement strand
GATCTCACCCTCGCTCATGACCTCGGAGGTGAGGTAGCGCATCACGAGGGAGCCGAGGCCGCGGCGACGGTGGTTCGGGGACGTCCAGATCCGGTCGTAGACGGCGGTGCCGTCCTCCTCGGTGACCCAGCCGAGGGCGGCGAGCTCCTCCTCGCCCTCGGGCGCGGTCGAGGCGCCGACGGCCAGGATGCGCAGGCGACGGCTGCCCTCCATCGGCTGGTCCACGCGGGCCTCATAGCCCTCGGGCAGCAGCGGGGGCTCCACGTCCTGCAGCTCGGGGTCCATGTCCATGGTCATGAAGCGCTCCGGCTCGGCCTGGGCCTTCAGACCCATGGCCTTGGGGTCCTCGCCGGCGTCGCCGAACACGGTGAGCAGGATCTGCTCCTGGTCCCGCACCGCCTCGCGCAGGTCCTCCAGCTCCGCGCGGGAGGGGTTCACCACCACGTGCTCCCACGTGGCCGGCACGTCCACCGTGGCGCGACCGGAGCCGCCGGGGATCATGTGGGCGGGGCGGGGGGTGCGCAGGGCCGCGCGTCGCCCCGCCTCCTGGCTCGTGCGGTAGCCGCGCGATCGCGACCAGGCCGCGAACCAGATGTCGACCAGTGCCGGATCCAGATGCTCAGTCATGTCTGAAGGGTAAGGCGTGAGGCCGGTGCGGGCCAGGCCCCGCCCGTCCCTCACGGCCGTCACGTCCGGGGCCGCGCACTAGCCTGGACCTCGATGAGCACCGCCGCCCTCTCCCGCATCGCGCTGTACTACCGGTTCACCCCGCTCGCCGACCCCGAGGCGGTGCGGCTGTGGCAGCGCGCGCTCGCGGCGTCCCTCGGCCTGACCGGCCGGATCATCGTGTCGCCGCAGGGGATCAACGGGACCGTCGGCGGACCGGTCGACGCGGTCAAGCGCTACGTGCGCGGCACGCGGGAGCATCCGGCGTTCCGGGACCTCGAGGTGAAGTGGTCGGGCGGCTCGGCGGCGGACTTCCCCCGCCTCTCCGTCAAGGTCAAGCCCGAGCTCGTCGCGTTCGGGGCCCCCGAGCGCATCACCGTGGACGCGGACGGCGTCGTCGGCACGGGGGAGCGGCTCACCCCCGCCCAGGTGGACGCGCTCGTCGCCGAGCGGGCCGGCACCGCGAACCCCGTGCGCTTCCTCGACGGCCGCAACACGGTGGAGGCGGCCATCGGCCGCTTCGACGGGGCCGTGGTCCCGGACGCGCACACCACCCGCGACCTGCTCGCCGCCGTCGACTCCGGGGCCCTGGACCACGTCAAGGACGCG
>NZ_JBHXFE010000285.1:0-1276 GCF_042722475.1 Streptomyces sp. NPDC127092 | reverse complement strand
GGCCCGCTCTGGGGATATTGAGTGGACCAATCCTGGCCCGGGCGCTTGGACCAGAGGGTCGCGGTCAGTTCGCGAGCGTCATGCAGCCGATAACAGTAGCTGGAGCAGTAGCCAGCCTTGGATTTCCCGCGGCCGTGGCGTACTTCATCGCAAGCGGCGGGAATTCGGACAGAGTCTACAGACGTGCGCTCGCGACCGCCGCTATTCCGGCCCTCCTCACATACGCGGCAATGTGCTGGTACGCGGGTATCGTCAGTCATCGACAAGGAATTTCCTTTACGGTTATATGTATTGCATGGTCTGCGATTGTGCTGTCTGCTGTGGTCCAAATCCGGCGAGCATATTGGCAGGGACAAGGGCGCTGGCGGAAACTTGACGCCGAGCGCGCAGCTTATGCTGTGACGAGATTCGGAATTGTGGTGCTTCTCGCACTCCTAGGTGTGGTTCTAGCCGAAGCGTACGTAGCGGCATCGCTTCTCGCCTTCGTAGCGGCGGCGCTGCTTCTGTTCACGAAAGGGTCTCCATCCCGCTCTGAGTCGCTGCCGACCTCCGGTGAAATTGTACGGTATTCGGTGCTTGCATCAATCGGAACCATCGCGGCAGTTGCAAGCTCCCGGCTAGATCAGATCCTAATGCCGGCGGCGGCGAGCAGTGCTGAACTTGGATACTATGCGGTTGCAGTGACGGTCGCGGAAGTTCCGCTCGTTCTTGCGACTCTTTCCGCCCGAAATGCTCTCCAACTTGCTGCTGTCGGCGATTCCAACATCGAAATTTTCCGGAAGACGCGCGTATATATAGTTGTCTGTATTGGCTTGATAGCGGCGCTCTTCGTTGCGGCACCATATGGGACTGTTCTAGTTTTTGGACCCGACTTTGCGACCAGCGCCTCATCGATCCAGTTGCTCTCTATTGCTGGAGTCGCTTCGCTTGTATCACTCGTATGTGGATCGATACTGGCTGGTCGTGGGCGACCCGCGCTCGCATCATTTGTGTCACTAGTGTCGCTTCTTGTAACTGTTCTAGGGTTCTTTATGTTCTGGGATTCGATGTCAAGTTTGATGGCAGCCAGAATATCGCTAATAAGTTTAGTATCTTCGGCAGTTGTGGGTGTTGGCGCGATTCTAAAGGTTACGCAGCCACGTCCCGCCCGCCAAGAGGGTGCGGGCCATCGACAAGGTGCCAGCAAGGAGCTCGCAGTTGAGGGGAACACAGAATGATTCGCGTTGCAGTCGTTGCTAGCTCGGAGTCCGCAGGGGGTGCGGAAGAGTACATCTAC
>NZ_JBHXFE010000284.1:0-1280 GCF_042722475.1 Streptomyces sp. NPDC127092 | reverse complement strand
ACCGAGTTCTTCGCCATCGGGACGGCGGTGCGCCCGCTGTACGACGACCACGTCATCGACCGGCCGGCCATGGTGGTGAGCCTCGATGCCTGAGCCGAAGCCCGGAACGGAGCCCGGGGCGGTGAACACGTTGACACTCAGTACTGACGACATCATCGCCGTTCCTATCGGTGAAGGTGCGGATATGAAACCGGTGCCAGCCAGTGATCTGGCTCGAGGGACTGCCCCCACCCTGGTTGACACACGGGGTGTGCAGTTTCAGGCCGCGTGTGCGGTCTGATGGAGCGTCTCATATTCGACGGGTGTCAGTCGACCGAGACCGCGTTGCCGGCGACGCCGGTGGTAGGTCTTCTCAATCCACTCGACGATCGCCAACCGTAGTTCCTCACGGCTGCTCCAGTGGCGCCGGTCGAGGACGTTGCGTTGCAGCAACGCGAAGAACGATTCCATCGCGGCATTGTCACCACATGCCCCAACCTTCCCCATTGATCCTTGTAAACCATTGCAGGTCAGCAATTCTACGAAGATTCCGGAACGGAACTGGCTGCCGCGATCGGAATGTACGACGGTGCCGTCCGGGTGGCGGAGCGCAATGGCATTTCGCAGCGCCGAACATGCCAGGTCCGCGGTCATCCGGTCGGCGATCGAATAGCCGACGATCCGGGTGGAGAAGCAGTCCTTGATCGCGCAGAGGTAGAGCTTGCCCTCGTCGGTCCAGTGCTCGGTGATGTCGGTCAACCACAACCGGTCGGGCTGCTGGGCGGTGAACTTCCGCCTGACGAGGTCGTCATGGACCGGGGGCCCGGATCGACGATGAAGTCCTCGCTTCTTGGTGAACACCGAGAAGATCCGCTGCTGCGAACACAGCCGGTGGACGCGGTTCTCGCCGGCGACGATGCCGTGGGTGGGTAGTTCGTCGGCGATGAACCGGTATCCGAACTCCGGGTCGCCGGCGTGGATATCGAGTGCGGCGTTGATCAGATGGGCATCGTCCCAATCCCGCTGTGAGACGGGATCGGTGTTCCACTTGTAGAACGCTTGCCGGGAGAATCCCAGCACCCGGCAGGTCACCGCGACGGCGATACCGTCGGCGGCAAGTTCACGGACCAGCGGGAACATCATTTTGGGTTCCCCTATGCTGTTCGTCAAGCAGCTGAGGGTCGCGGGTGGGCTTGGTAGGTGGTGCCGTCGCGGAGCATTGCGAAGAGGACGTCGCAGCGGCGACGTGCGAGTGCGACGAGGGCTTGGTTGTAGCTTTTGCCCTGGGCTCGTTTGCGGTC
>NZ_JBHXFE010000283.1:0-1285 GCF_042722475.1 Streptomyces sp. NPDC127092 | reverse complement strand
GTGCTGTACGGCCGCGGGGCCGTGGACATGAAGTCCGGCGTCGCCGTGCAGCTGGCCCTGGCCGGCCGCTTCGGCCGCGCGGACGGCCCGACCCCCGTGCACGACGTCACGTGGGTGTTCTACGACCACGAGGAGGTCTCCTCGGACCTCTCGGGCCTCGCCCGCGTGGCCCGCCAGGCCCCCGAGCTGCTGGAGGGCGACTTCGCGGTGCTGCTCGAGCCGACCGACGGCGTCGTGGAGGGCGGCTGCAACGGCACGTGCCGGTACCGCGTCACCTTCTCCGGTGTCGCGGCGCACTCGGGCCGCGCCTGGCGCGGCGACAACGCGATCCACAAGCTGGCCCCCGTGCTCACCGCCCTGGCGGCGTACGAGCCGGCCACGGTCACGGTGGAGGGCCTGGAGTACCGCGAGGGGCTGCACGCGATCCGCGTGGCCGGCGGCGTCGCGGGCAACGTCATCCCGGACGAGGCGTCCGTGGACCTGAACTACCGGTTCGCTCCGGACAAGACCCTCGAGCAGGCTCACGCGCACGTGCGCGCGGTGCTGGAGGGGGCCGGCGTGGACTGGGACGCCCAGGTGCGGATCGACGACGCCTCGCCCGCCGCCCGCCCCGGTCTGGACCGACCGGCCGCCGCCGCGTTCGTCGCCGCCGTCGGGGGAGAGCCCCAGCCCAAGTACGGGTGGACGGACGTGGCCCGGTTCTCCCAGCTGGGCGTGCCCGCGGTCAACTTCGGCCCCGGAGACGCCCTGCTGGCCCACACGGACGACGAGCACGTGTCCCGCGAGGCGGTCCACGCGTGCCTCGCGGCGCTCACGGCCTGGCTGGCCGGCTGACCCGACGACGTCGGCCGGTGCCAGCCGCCCGACCCGCGGGCCCGCCTCGCCCGCCGCCCGGTCAGCCCGCTGTGTCCGTGGGCGCCCCGACGCGCGGGGTCGTGGGGGCGCTGGCGTCGCCGGCCGTCCGCGACGACAGCCGCCGCGAGAGCCGGGTGGCCGCCCAGGTGAGGAGGAAGTTGATCACGATGAAGATCATCGCGGCCACCACGAGGGACTGCAGGATGTTGCCGTTGCCGGAGCCGAGCTGGCGGGCGTAATGCAGGAGTTCGAAGAAGCCGATGAGGTAGCCCAGCGCCGAGTCCTTGAGGATCACCACGAACTGGCTCAGCAGCGACGGCAGCATGGCGATGAGGGCCTGGGGCACCTCCACGAGCCGGAGGGACTGGGTGTTAGTCATGCGCACCGCCGCGGCCGCCTCGCGCTGGCCGCGCGGCAGCGAGCGCACCCC
>NZ_JBHXFE010000282.1:0-1285 GCF_042722475.1 Streptomyces sp. NPDC127092 | reverse complement strand
GTCCTCGGGTGTCGGGCGCTACTCACCGGCCGTGTTCAGCGTGCACATGGGTGCGCACATGGCGTTGTCGATGCTGGCCCCGGTCCTGCTGGTGCTCGGCGCACCGATCACGCTGGCCCTGCGCAGCCTCGATCCGGCGGGCAAGAACGGTGTGCCGGGTCTGCGTGAGTGGATCCTGACCGCGCTGCACAGCCCGTTCTCCCGGTTCATCACGCACCCCGTCGTCGCGGCGGTGCTGTTCGTGGGCGGGTTCTATGCCCTGTACCTCGGCGGGATCTTCGAGGCCGCCGTCGACTCGCACTCCGCGCACGTCCTGATGAACCTCCACTTCCTGCTGAGCGGATACCTCTTCTACTGGGTCGCGATCGGCATCGACCCGTCGCCCCGCAAACTGCAGCCGGTGACGAAGCTCGCGATGGTGTTCGGTTCCCTGCCGTTCCACGCGTTCTTCGGTGTGGCGTTGATGAGCATGGGCGCTGTGATGGGCGAGTGGTACTACCGATCGCTCGGACTGGGCTGGAACGCCGACCTGGTGGGAGACCAGCAACTGGGCGGCAGCATCGCCTGGGCTACCGGTGAGATCCCGCTGGTGCTGGTCATGATGGCCCTGCTGATCCAGTGGTCCCGCAGCGACGGCCGCACGGCGCGGCGGGTCGACCGGGCAGCCGACCGGGACGACGACGCCGACCTGGCAGCGCACAATGCGATGTTCGCGGAACTGGCGCGACGGGACCGAGAAACCGGACACTGACCGCTAGCACGCGGTTCCGACACGTTCGGAGCTTCGGCGCCCGTGCCGGCCGCTCTGTCCACACCCCTTCCGTTTCTCCACAGATTTCGGATGCCGGCCCGCCATCGCGCTGCGAGACGGCACGCTGTGAGTCACGGCACCTTGCCGCACTCACAGGGGGTAGAGCGAAATGTACGAAACACACGGCACCGTGGTCGGAACGGTCATCACCAGCCCGGTCACCCGGTCGAATGCGGCCGGTGACGAGTTCCTCAGTTTCCGGATGGCGAGCACTGTCCGGCGCCGCGATCACGCGACGGGCGAGTGGCGCGACGCGAGCACGCTCTACCTCACGGTGACCTGCAGGCGGAGGCTGATGGCCGGCGTCGTCCAGTCGATGGCGAAGGGTGATCCGGTCATCGTGACCGGTGAGTTGCGCACCACGGAGTACACGACGCGGGACGGTATCGCCCGCTCCGATCTGGAGCTGAGCGCGACCGCGATCGGACCGGATCTCGCCCGGTGCACGGTTGTGCTCGAGCGCGCGGCCAGAAC
>NZ_JBHXFE010000281.1:735-1288 GCF_042722475.1 Streptomyces sp. NPDC127092 | reverse complement strand
CGGCTGCAGGATGCCGACCTCGCGGATCGAGGTGACCAGTTCCGCCATGTGGTCCTCGTCGAACACCTCACGCGGCTGCCGCGGGTTGGGGTGGATGTCCCCCACCGGGATCTCCCGCAGGACCGCGATGTCCGCGGACACGGTCCCCTCGGTCGCGGCGGACTCAACGCTCGAGTCCCCCGGTTCCTTCCTCGACGACGTCGCGGAGGTGGCACGCTTGCTGGGCGCCTTCACCGTCGGCATGGCCGGACGCCCCTTGGTCGGCCGCGCCGCGGGTGCATCCTCGGACTCTGCGGAGAAGAACACGTCGACGGGACGCTGCGCGGGTCGCGAGGCACGCTTCGACGAGGTGGGCCCTGCCTTCGTGGCGGACGTGGCGTTCCTGCCAGTCGCAGCCGTTGATTTCCCGGCCTGTGTCGTTCGGCCCGCGGTCTTCCGCTGCGAGGCCGACGGGGCGGGCTCGTTGGACCCCCCTGGCGTCTCGGCCGTCGCGGTGCTCCGCGTCGATGTCGTGGTGGCCTCCGCTGCCGCGGCAGCCTTCGGGCCGCTCTTC
>NZ_JBHXFE010000281.1:0-725 GCF_042722475.1 Streptomyces sp. NPDC127092 | reverse complement strand
ACCGCAGAGTCCTTCGGGGAGGTGGCCTCGGCGTTCTCTTCCGGGGCTTCTACAGTGCTCTGGATCAGGGCGCCGAGGCCTCGCCCCAGGCCTCCTCGACGGCTCGTCTTCAACGGGTCCTCCTGCAGTGAGTGGGTCTGGGATCAGTGTAGGTGAGCGGCCTGGTCTCGATGGTCCCGGGCGGCGGGAAGACACTTCTCAAGGTGCTCTGGCCCTGACCGCCGGGGGGCGCGCGAGGGCCTGACACGTGCAAGGGGCGCGGCGAGGTTCGGGCCTCGGTTCTGGGGTGAGACGTCCGTATTGGGCCCGGACGGCAGGATGTGGGCGCGCGGACAGCACCTGCCGCGAGCGTGAGTGTTTCACGTGGAACACTCATAGTGGGGGCGCTTCGGAAGGGTGCCGCTGCAATCCTCAAGACCTCCTCGTGTTCCCTCTCGAAGTTCACTCGTTTCACATGAAACGCGAGCCCGCGTCGACGAGCGGACGGTATCAGAATCACGGCTGTCAGTTTGTTGTTCGTGTTCTCCCCGGCCGATCAGCCCTCCGTGCGGACGGTACTCAGATCGCTGGCTACCCGCATGATGTATGTGCTTCATCGGACGCGCAATGGCGGACCAGCAGCGAAGCACTCGTGCCACTTCCCCGCGGTGTGATGTGAACACTCGAATCGCCGAACGGATGAGCTCGGCCTACTCGTCGCTTCGCCGTCAGTGCTTCCTTACACC
>NZ_JBHXFE010000280.1:497-1289 GCF_042722475.1 Streptomyces sp. NPDC127092 | reverse complement strand
GAACAGTACGTCCGCAGCGCCCAGCAGCACCGTGGACCGTTCCGGCCTCTGTTCGACGTCGGTCCACGCAAATTGCTCGAGCGCCCAGGCGTAGCTCAGCTGACTTCCCACCATCCGGGACAACCGCAGACCATCCTCGAGGAGCGCGGTTCCACGCTCACGTTCTCCGTGCTGCCACATCGCGAAACCATAGTCACACAACGCCATTGCTCGCCATATTCTTTCCTCCCGCGACTCGGTAAGCGCGATGAGCTCCTCGTAGCTCTCTGTAGCTCGCTGGATGTCGCCGGTCATCTCGAAGGCGAGCGCCAGCCAGACCAGTGCCGGCACCAGCTGGTTGAGATCGCCTTCGGGACGGAAGACGTTGATCGCGTTCTCGAGGCTGGCGATACCTGTCCGAAGCTCTCCGTTGGAAACGGCGAGGCACCCCTCCGCGAAGGCGACCAACGCATCGAGGTCGGCATCCCCAACCCCGGCAGCCAGCAGTCGTGCCCGGTCCGTCGATACGGTGCCGGCGGCAACGTCGCCCTGCAACGCGGCCAGCATGCTGCTGGTGCACAAAGCCTCGATCCGGTCGAAGGGTTGCTGACCTTCCTGACTTGTGAGTGCACGATCGAGCCAGTGACGGCCTTCGCTGAACAACCCTCGCACGAACCAGAATTGATACATCGCGGTGACGATGCGCATGCCCGCTTCTGCCTCGCCGTCCTCGCTGAGGCAGAACTCCATGGCGTCGCGCAGATTCGGCTGCTCACGCTCCAGTCTGGCGATCCACTCCACCTGCAGCGGACC
>NZ_JBHXFE010000280.1:0-487 GCF_042722475.1 Streptomyces sp. NPDC127092 | reverse complement strand
TCTCGATGCCTTTTTCGAAGCTCCCAGTATCCGCCGGCTTCGTATAATTTCTCTCGTCCGTATTCACGAATCGTGTCCAGCAGTCGATACCGCACCACCGACCCGACCTCTTCGCGGATCAAGACCGACTTATCGATCAGAGACGTGAGCAGATCGAGTAACTCTCCGTCAGGCGGGTCCGCGGCGAGGACCCCCTCGGCGGCATCGAGCTCAAAACCCCCGGCGAACACCGCCAGCCGAGCCCATAACCACTGTTCCTGCGACGAGCACAGGTCATAGCTCCAGTCGATGCACAACCTCAAGGTCTGCTGCCTTGCCGGTGTTCCTCTGCCGCCTAGCGTGAGAAGTCGGAATCTGTCGCCGAGGCGCTCCCTTATCTGCTCGACCGACATCGCCCGCAATCGTGCCGCCGCCAGTTCGATCGGCAAGGGCAGGCCTTCCAGACGCCGGCAGATTTCAGCCACCGCGCCCATGTTGTCCTCGGTGA
>NZ_JBHXFE010000279.1:0-1290 GCF_042722475.1 Streptomyces sp. NPDC127092 | reverse complement strand
ATGTTGAAGTAGTCCATGGGGTCGGAGTGCAGGTGTGTCAGGAAGACGCTGCGCAGGTCTTCGTAGCCGTGGAAGTCTGAACCGTCCTGGACGAGGTAGAGACTCCTGATCTAACAAGGAGAATGCTGGTATGCCTGCACCGAAGGAGTACGATGCCGAGACCCAGGATCGCGCCGTCCGGATGTATCGGGACCGGATCGACGAGCACGGAGGCTCGAAGGTCGCAGCCCGGCGCCATGTCGGGGAGCTGCTCGATATCGCGCCGGCGACACTGCGGAACTGGATCGAGCGGGAGGAGAGCCGCCAGGCTCTCGGAACACCGTCTGCAACACCTGACGTGTCGGACGAGGTCGCCCGGCTTCGCCGATAAGTCACCGAATTACGCAGAGCCAACGAAATATTGAAGGCCGCGAGCGCGTTTTTCGCGGCGGCGGAGGTCGACCGCCGACTGCGGTGATCGTCGACTACATCGACGCTCACCGCTCCCGTTTCGGGGTCGACCCGATCTGCGCCGTGCTCACCGAACACGGCATCAGCATCGCCCCGTCCACCTACTACAAGGCCAAGCAGCGCGGACCCATCGGGCACTGACCTGGGCGATGCGTACGCCGCCAACGCCGTCCACACGCTATTCGTCGCCAACAAGCGTGTCTACGGTGCCCGCAAGATCTGGTGGGCGATGAAACACGCCGGCCACGACATCGGGCGCGATCAGGTGGCCCGCCTGATGAAGATCTGCGGGATCCGCGGGGTGGTCCGCGGCAAACGCCGCACGACCACCACCGAGCGCGACGAGCGGGCACCACGACACCCGGATCTGATCAACAGGAAATGGGACGTCCCGGACCGCCCGAGCAGTGGTGGGTCGCGGACTTTACGTACGTGTGGACACTCACCGGATTCGTGTACACGGCGTTCTGTGTCGACGTGTTCTCCCGCCGGATCCTCGGGTGGCAGGTGGTGACATCCAAGACCAGGGTCTTCGACTTACCGGTGCCGCCGCTGACGACCCAGCAGGCTCATACCCTGCTCGGTTCCAGCAGCGACGTCAGCGACGACTGACCTGGAAGTCGACCACGGGCGGGCGGGAACGTTTATTCAGCTGCGCTTTCCCGTCGTGGCGCATATCGCCAATTGGTAGGAGACGAGACGGGTGGGACAGTCCGCGAGATGTATCGCGGGTTCTGTCGTCATTTCTCGGCTCAGGACCGTGCGTCAAAGACGTTTCGGGCGACCGTTAGGCGGTGAATACCCTTCGCCGCCAGTGAAGTCGACGATGTGGGCCAGAAC
>NZ_JBHXFE010000278.1:383-1291 GCF_042722475.1 Streptomyces sp. NPDC127092 | reverse complement strand
CATCCCTCTCCGCCGTCCTCTTTACCTCCCCCGATGCGTTTTGCACCATCTGGGACGTGTTCCCGCTGCCCGCCGCCTGAGGGTGACGGCCGCCGTCAGCCCACGCTCTGGGCCTGGGCCTGGGCCTGGGCCCGGACGACCTTCGCGCCCTCCGCGCGCAGCTCGACCTTGCGGACCTTGCCGGAGACGGTCATGGGGAAGGCGTCGAGCACGCGGACGTGGGCCGGGATCTTGAAGTGCGCGATCCGGCCCGCGGCGAACTCGCGGACGGCGTCCACCGTGAGCGGCTCGACGCCGTCCTTCATGATCACGCAGGCCATGAGCTGCTCGCCGTACTTCTCATCCGGCACGCCCACCACCTGGACGTCCTGGATGTCCGGGTGGGTGTAGAGGAACTCCTCCACCTCGCGCGGGGAGATGTTCTCGCCGCCGCGGATCACGAGGTCCTTGATGCGGCCCTCGATGCGCACGGAGCCGTCCTCGTCCATGGAGGCGAGGTCGCCGGAGTGCATCCAGCCGTCGGCGTCCAGCACCTCGGCGGTCTTCTCGGGGGCGTCCCAGTAGCCGAGCATCACGGAGTAGCCGCGAGTGCACAGCTCGCCCGTGGCCCCGCGCGGGACGACGTCACCGGTGGCGGGGTCCACGATCTTCGTCTCCACGTGGGGCATGGTCCGGCCGACGGTCTGGGTGCGCACCTCCAGGGAGTCGTCGCGGCGGGTCATGGTGGACACGGGCGCGGTCTCCGTCATGCCGTAGCAGATGGCGACCTCGGACATGTGGAACCGGTCGATGACCTTCTTCATCACCTCGACGGGGCACGTGGAGCCGGCCATCACGCCGGTGCGCAGCGTGGACAGGTCCAACGCGTCCGCCTCAGGCCGGGCGAGCATGGCGATGAACATCGCCGG
>NZ_JBHXFE010000278.1:0-270 GCF_042722475.1 Streptomyces sp. NPDC127092 | reverse complement strand
CGTCGCACCGGTGGCGGCCACGGCCCGCAGCGCCGAGACCGGCTCGAAGCTGCGCGCCGGGATGACGGCGAGCGAGCCGTGGGAGACGGTGGCGATCACGCCGATCACCATGCCGAAGCAGTGGAAGAACGGCACTGGGATCACCACGGTGTCCTCCTCCGTGTAGCCCAGAAGCTCGCCGATGTGGAAGCCGTTGTTCAGCGCGTTGCGATGTGTCAGCGTGGCGCCCTTGGGGAAGCCGGTGGTGCCCGAGGTGTACTGCAGGTTCAC
>NZ_JBHXFE010000277.1:0-1291 GCF_042722475.1 Streptomyces sp. NPDC127092 | reverse complement strand
GACCGTGCCGCCCGTGAGCTTGAGGAGCTCGACTCGTCCTCGAGCGCCACCCTCATGGCCTTCCTCACCGCGCTGCGCAGCGCCTACGTGACTCCGCTGCCCCGTCAGGACCTCTACCGGCTGGCCAGCGGCGTGCACGCGGCCACCCGGCGCGTCGTGTCGGCGGGCGTGCTGATCCAACGGGCCGACCTCGAGGAGCTGCCGACGCACGCCCTCGACGTCCTCGAGACCGTGGGCCGGCAGGCCGAGCTGCTCGCCCGCAGCGCCGCCGAGATGCGCGACCTCGACGCCCTGGAGGCCACGTGGATGCAGCTGCTGCGCGCCTCCCGCCGCACGGAGCGGATCATGGTCGAGTGGCTCGCCGACCTCGGCATGGACCTGCTGCAGCGCGACTACAACCGCCAGCGCGAGGTCGCCTGGGCGCTGCACGCGGCGCTCGAGGCCCTCTCCCGCGTGAACATGGACCTGGGCATGGTGCTCGTCCGTGAGTCCTGAGCCGGTGGAGGCGCCGTGACCGCGGGGCTCGCCGTCGTCCTCGTGCTGCTGTGCGCCGTCGGCGCGCTGATGGGGTTCCGCGACGCCCCCAACGCCGCGGCGCTGCCTGTCCGGTACCGGGCGCTGACACCGCGCGGGGCCCTCCTCCTGACCGGGGCGGTCAACACCGTGGGCGCCCTGCTGGGCATCGGACTCATCACGCTGAGCGTGCACTACTTCACCTCGCCCGCGGTGCGCAGCGAGATCGGCCCCCTGGCCGTGGGCGTGTCCTGCGCGGTGACCCTCGTGTGGGGTCTGCTGCTGTGGTGGCGGCGCCTGCCCGGCTCCAGCACGCACGCGCTGATCTCCGCGCTGGCGGGCAGCCACCTCGCCGTGCGCCTGAGCCTGCACATCGACGTCGCCCACACCATCTTCGACCTCGTCCGCGCCGAGGTGCTGCTCAGCCTGCTGCTCTCGCCCCTGATCGCGTGGGCGCTCGCCCGCCTGCTCACCGCGCTCGCCATGCGGCTCGCCACCCGGGGCACCACGGTCAACGTCCAGCACCGGGCCCGCGTCGGGTTGGGCATCTCCGCCAGCGCCATGGCCATGGGCCACGGCCTGCAGGCCGGGCAGCGCATGGGGGTGCTGTGGGCCGCCGTGCTGGTGGGGTCCGGGTCCGTCCTGGCGCCGGACGCCCTGACGGCCGAGTTCGTGGGGGGCGCGTTCCTGTTCGCCTTCGCGGTCGGGCTCGGCACGCTGGGTGGCGCCTGGCGGATCGCCTGGACCCTCACCGAGCGTCTCGTCCGCCTCGACCCCC
>NZ_JBHXFE010000276.1:0-1294 GCF_042722475.1 Streptomyces sp. NPDC127092 | reverse complement strand
GTATCAACGTTCCGGCGTACAAGCGCAACATCGGCATGGTCTTCCAGTCCTACGCGTTGTGGCCCAACATGACGGTGCGAGAAAACATCCGGTACCCCTTGAAAGTTCGGGGGATGAAGAGCGCCATCGCCGCCGGACAGGTCGAGAACGCAGCAGGCATGGTTGATTGCGGCGCCCTGCTCGACCGGTATCCGTCCCAACTCAGCGGTGGACAGCAACAGCGAGTAGCCGTGGCCCGCGGCCTGGTCGCCCAACCCAACCTGGTGCTGTTCGACGAACCCCTGAGCAATCTCGATGCGCGGCTGCGTGATCAGGTGCGGTCTCAGATTCATCAACTACACCAACGACTGGGTTTCACTGCCGTATTCGTCACCCACGATCAGGCCGAGGCGTTTGCGCTCGGCGACCGACTCGCCATCATGAAGGCGGGCAAGATCGAACAGTACGACACCCCGGAGCGGGTCTACGAGACCCCTTCCTCCGACTATGTCGCGGCGTTCATCGGGATGGCGAACCGGCTCGAACTCGTCCGCCGGCACGAGGTGTGGACCACGCGAGCGGGGGCTCCCGTCGATCTCGTCGCGGCCGGAGTCCAGGGCAACTACATCAGCGGCGATACGGCTCTGGGAAGGCTCCGGCCCGACGACCTCGCACTTCATCGTTCACTCGACGAGGTCCGTGCGGGTGACGTCGGCTTCGTCGGCGATCTCGTCACCTCGGAGTACGGAGGCCGCTATTTCGACGTGACGGTCGATGCCGGAGGTGAGCAGTTGTTCGTCCGCGCAGATGCGGAACTGCACGGACGCTGGTTGCGTGGTGCCGCCATCGGATCTCCTCTGGTGGTGAGCTTCTCGCCCACCAAGCTGCGAGTGTTTCCGCATCCGGACGGCCACGTGGATCTCCAGGTTCCCGTGCTCGCCCAGGCCGCCCGATCGGAGGCGTGATGGCTACGGTTGCCGTGAGCCGCGGCGCACGTCCGTTCGTCGTCAGTACGGTGTGGCGTACCCGGCTCGGGTACGGCGCGCTGCTGGCGGTTCTGGCGTATCTCGTCGTGCTACCGCTCTTCCGATTGCAGTCGCTGGCGTTCGAGGACGGCGGTCGCGGATATCAAGCCCAGTACGGCCGGTACGACATCGGCCAAACCATCCGGACGACCATCGCGCTCGCTGTCTCGTCACTCGCCATCGCCATGGTCCTGGGAACGATTCTTGCGTTCGCGGCGACCAGGCTGCCACGCCGGCTGAGCTTTCTCAGGATCGTCCCCATCCTGCCCATCGTGATGCCGGCGGTGGCC
>NZ_JBHXFE010000275.1:0-1297 GCF_042722475.1 Streptomyces sp. NPDC127092 | reverse complement strand
GGTCGCGTGCGCGGTGCCGCCCTCGACGTGCTCTCGGAGGAGCCTGCCGGACCGGACCACCCGTTGGTGCGTCACCCCCGGGTCGTCGTCACTCCACACATCGGCTTTCTCTCCGATCGCACGTTCGTCGAGTACCCCATGATCCAGGCCCGCAATGTGCTGGCCTGGAGCAAGACCGGCCGCCCCGAAACACCCGTCAGGGAACTCTCCCCCCTCACCTGAGAACCTCATGGATATTGCGTCTCCGCAGGCGGGGACGGGCGATACCGGATCCTGAGCCGCTCTGGGCGTGGTGAAGGCACTCGTCATGTGATTTAAACCAGGGCCTGGTTGTCGTGCTGGGTAGCGCAGCACCTCGCTTCGAACTCGGGACGAGCGGATCCTCGTCAACCTCTCCGGCCGCGGGGACAAGGACGTCGCCACGGCGGCGGCCTGGTTCGGCCTCGGCACGGCCGCGGAGGAGAAGGACCCGCTCGAGGAGATGACCCCCGGAGAGGAGCAGTGACCGGCATGACCGTGCACTCCAAGACCGCCGCGGCCCTGGATGCCGCGAAGGCGGCCGGCCGCACCGGCCTCGTCGCCTTCCTGCCGGCCGGCTACCCGTCCGTGGACGAGTGCGTCGAGGCCGTCGTCGCCGCCGCGGAGAACGGCGCCGATGTCATCGAGCTGGGCCTGCCCTACACGGACCCCGTGATGGACGGCCCCGTGATCCAGGCCGCGACCCAGGCCGCCCTGCAGGCGGGTTTCCACGTGGCCGACGTGTTCGACATCATCCGACGGGTGACCCAGCGCACTGACGCCGCGGTGCTGGTGATGACGTACTGGAATCTCGGGGACCGTATGTGCGTCGACGAGTTCGCGCGCCGCCTAGCCGAGGCCGGGGGCGCCGGTCTCGTCACCCCCGACCTCGTGCCCGAGGAGGCCGGCGCCTGGATGGAGGCCTCGGACCGTCACGGCCTGGACCGCGTGTTCCTCACCGCGCCCTCGTCCACGGACGAGCGGGTGCGCCTCACCGTCGACTCCTCCCGCGGCTTCGTGTACGCCGTGTCGGTCATGGGCGTCACCGGCGCCCGCGACGCGGTGTCCACCGTGGCCGAGACCGTGGTCCGCCGGGCTCAGGATGCCGGGGCGGAGCACGTGTGCGTTGGCCTCGGCGTCTCCCGGGCCGCGCACGTCCGCGAGATCGGCGCCTACGCCGACGGCGCGATCGTCGGCACGGCCCTGGTGCGCGCGCTGACGGACGGCGGGCCGCAGGCCGTGGGCACGCTGACCCGCGAGCTCGCCGCCGGCACGGTCC
>NZ_JBHXFE010000274.1:0-1298 GCF_042722475.1 Streptomyces sp. NPDC127092 | reverse complement strand
CCCTCGAGGCCGACCCGGCCGTCGCCGAGGCCGCGACCGGCCGCGCCGAGCAGTTCACCGCCGCACTGCCGGTGCAGCAGGCCATCGACACCGTCACCGCCGCCGGCCCCGAAACCGAAACCGAGCGGCAGCAACTGGCCGAGGACACCCTGACCCGGGTGCACGCCAACAGCCACCGCACCGACCCGGTGGACTGGCGGCAGATCGGCCGCGACGCCTGGACCGAACACGGCCCCGGCGGCGGAGCCCCCATTCCGGCGGCGGACCCGCGAGTGCGCGCCGCGCTCGACGGCGTCCCGGTCGGTGACCCACGTACTGAGCAGATCTTCACCGACTGGAACCGCGGCTGGAACGGCACCCGAACCGAGTGGGCGCGCGAACGCGAGGACGAGGTCCTCACCGATCTCCAGGCCGAGATGGTCACCCACCCCCGCCTGCAGGTGCTGCGGCGACGCCCCGAGGACTACCTCAGCGTCGGCCGCCACCGGCTGCTCAACCACACCGTCAGCGACTGGCTGCTGTCCGTCGACTCCGCCGACCCGCAGTACCAGGCGGCGGCGCACTGGCTGCACGACAACATCGCCACCACCCTCGACACGGTCCACGAGGCGGTCAAGACCTCCCCCGAGCTGGCCCTGATGCTCGACGGCGCCGATGACGCCGTCGTGGCCGAGGCCGAGAAGGCGGCCGCCGGCGCCCGGGTTCTGATCCCGGACGCCAGCCTGCGCGCGTGGCAGGCGGCCGGGAGCATCGACGACCGCGCCGCCGACGTCGAAAGGTGGCGGGACTGGGCCCAGGGCGAGCTACGTCAGGACCCGCTGGTGGTGGCCTTGGCGGCGAGCACCCTGGTGAGCAAACGGACCAGCGTCGTCCTCGAGGCCGCCGCCGCAGACCTCGCCGACCGCCTCACCGGCCGCCCGGACCTCGCCGCGGTGATCGACGACCACGGCGGTCACCAGTGGCTCACCGCCGAGGTCCGGGGCCCGCTCCTGGGCGCACTCGGAGACACCTACCGCGACAAGGCCACCGACTGGCTTGCCCGCGACATCAACACCTTCGTGGCGACGGGCCGTCCCCGTACCCAGGTGCACCGGTTCACCCTGCACACCGGCACCCCCATATGGGAGGTCACCACCGACGGCGGTAACAGCCGAGAGCTGTGGGGCGGGCATCACCTGCCCGCGGTGCGCCGCGCCACGACCTCAGGCCACGGAACCAGCGCGGGCCCGGTCCGGGAAGGCCTTACTGCCGAACAGGCCCGGGGCCGGTTCGCCGAGATCACCGGGCGGGCACTGAGC
>NZ_JBHXFE010000273.1:0-1298 GCF_042722475.1 Streptomyces sp. NPDC127092 | reverse complement strand
GGCCTCGGCAGCGCCGGCCTGCCGACCCAGGACGAGAACGCCTCCATGCTGCTCTTCCAGGGCAAGAACGGCTCGTTCATGGTCAACTGGCCGTTCGTCTGGCCGGCCACCCTCGGTTCCGTGGAGGAGGGCTCGCTGCCGGAGGACCTGCCCGAGGACATCGGCTGGGCCGTCTACCCCCGCACCGTCGAGGGCAAGGACGCCGCGCCGCCCGTGGGCGGCATCAACCTGGGGGTGGGCGCGAAGTCCGAGCACCAGGACCTCGCCTGGGACGCGATCTCCTGCATCACCACCACCGAGCACCAGAGCCAGTACTTCGTCGAGAACGGCAACCCGCCCGCCGACCCGGCGGCCTACGACGCCCCCGAGGTCGCCGAGAAGTACCCCATGGCGGACACCATCCGGGAGTCCCTCGAACTCGGCGCCCCGCGGCCGCAGACCCCGTACTACAACGAGGTCTCCACCGCGATCCAGCAGCGCTACGCGCCGCCGTCGGGCGTCTCCGAGTCCACCCCGGCCGAGACCGACGACTTCATCCAGGAAGTCCTGAGAGGGGAGCGTCTGCTGTGAGCCACGTCGACACCGCACCCGCCGCATCCACCCCGCGCGCCGCCGAGGGTCGTCGCCCCCGCCGGGTGAAGTCCCAGCGCGCGAAGTCCGAGGCGCGTCTCGGCTGGCTCCTGGCCGGCCCCGCGTTCTTCGTGATGCTGTTCGTGGTCCTGTACCCGATCCTGCAGGCCCTCTACGACTCGCTGTTCAAGTACCGGCTCACCGCGCCGGGCGACCGCGAGTTCGTGGGCCTGGGCAACTACGGCGTGATCCTTACGGACCCCGTGTTCTGGAAGGGCCTCGGGGTGACCCTGCTGATCACCGTGGTGACCGTGGTGGTCGAGCTCATCCTCGGCTTCCTGCTGGCCCTGGCCATGCACCACGCCATCAAGCAGACCCGCGGCCTGATCCGCACGATCATCCTGGTGCCGTACGGCATCATCACCGTGGTCTCCGCGTTCGCGTGGTTCTACATGTTCTCGATCGACTCGGGCTACATCAACGCCTGGTTCGAGTGGCTGCCGGGCGTCGACGCGGACCTGAACTGGTTCGCGCAGGGCAGCACCGCGCTGTTCGTGATCATGCTCTCCGAGATCCGGAAGACCACCCCGTTCATCTCCCTGCGCCTGCTGGCCGGCCCAGCCCAGGTGCCGGGAGACCCCACCGAGGCCGCCTCCGTCGACGGCGCCTCGTGGTGGCAGCGGATGAAGCTGGTCATCCTGCCGAACATGAAGGCCTCGATCAGGGTG
>NZ_JBHXFE010000272.1:0-1301 GCF_042722475.1 Streptomyces sp. NPDC127092 | reverse complement strand
CGACAAAGTCGACACCGAGATCCCCTCCCCCGCCTCAGGCACCCTCCTCGAGATCATCGCCACGGAAGACGCTGTCGTCGAGGTCGGCGCGGCACTCGCCGTCCTCACCGCACAAGGCAGTGAAACCCAGGACACACCGGCACCCCCTCCTGCCCAGGCGACTCCCACGCCTGCACCGATAGCCGCCACTCCTGCTCCGGCACGTGCACCCGTATCGAACCCCACTACCCCGGAGGCTGCTGCACTGCCATCCGCGGGCGACCGGGTGGAAAAGCTGCCCCGGATTCGGCGGACCATCGCACAGCGGATGGTCGAATCCCTGCAGACATCAGCGCAATTGACCACCGTCATCGAGGTCGACGTCACCGAGATCGCCCGGCTGCGCAACCGGGAGAAGGAAGACTTCCACCGCCGGACCGGGGTGAAGCTGTCGTTCCTGCCGTTCTTCGTCGCCGCCGCCACCGAAGCGCTCTCACACCATCCGGTCATCAACGCCTCGCTCGACACCGACTGCACCGAGGTGACCTACCACGGGGCAGTGCACCTCGGGATGGCCGTCGACAGCGACAAAGGCCTCATGGTGCCCGTCATCCGCGATGCCAACGGGTTGCGGATCCCCGCACTCGCCCGGGCGATCGCCGGTGCCGCTGACAGTGTGCGCACCGGCGCCATCCGCCCCGACGACCTCTCCGGTGGCACGTTCACCATCACCAACACCGGCGGCCGCGGGGCACTCTTCGACGCCCCAATCATCAACCAACCCCAATCCGCCATCCTCGGCATCGGAACCGTCGTCGAACGCCTCGTCCCCACCCATCGCGACGGCGGCGCACTCCAGATCGACGTGAAGTCGATGGCGTACCTGTCACTGTCCTACGACCACCGCATCGTCGACGGCGCCGACGCCGCCCGCTACCTCGCCACCGTCCGGCAGCGGCTGGAAACCGGATTCGCCCCCTCGGACCTACAGTGAACGGGCCAGCACACATCCCAGGCTCTGTGCCCGGACACGGCACCCGAGACGATCACCGACTCGTCGAATTCGCCCTACGGTGGGCCCCAATAGTTGCAGTAAACGACTACACCCTCCCCGACGCCGCCGTACTGGGACTCGCGCAGGCACTGTTCGAGGAAATGCGCTACGAGAACGGTGAACTCCTCAACGCAGAGGCACTGCTGTACCGCGTCCCACTCGCGGAGGACCTCCCCGAGCGGTTCGTCTCGATCACCCAGGAGCAGGGACACGGCGCCGGCCCCTTCGGCGCCAAAGGCATGGGGGAGGGCGGCATGCTCCCCATCGC
>NZ_JBHXFE010000271.1:852-1305 GCF_042722475.1 Streptomyces sp. NPDC127092 | reverse complement strand
GAGCCGGACATCAACGACGCGATGGAGCACCTCGCGGGCGAGGGCGCCGAGACGGACGCGCAGGGGCGCGCCGTGGCGGGCTTCGTCGTCGTGCCGCTGGGCTTCGTCTCGGACCACATGGAGGTGGTCTGGGACCTCGACACCGAGGCCAAGGAGACCGCCGAGGGGCTGGGTGTGGGGTTCCGTCGCAGCCCCACCCCGGGCACCGACTCGCGGTTCGTGGCCGGGCTCGTGGACATCGTGGAGGAGCGGTTGGGCCGCCGCGAGGGCCGCGCCGCGGCCGGCTGCTTCCCGGCCTGGTACGACGTGTGCCGGCCGGACTGCTGCGCCAAGGTGATGCGGGACGGCTCGACGCGGCCGACGACGTCCGCGGTCGACGCCGCCGTGCGCGGGCTGGCCGAGCACGAGGCGGGCGCCGCGGCCCCCGCCGAGGAGGCCTGAGACCGTGACCCC
>NZ_JBHXFE010000271.1:0-842 GCF_042722475.1 Streptomyces sp. NPDC127092 | reverse complement strand
GCCTGGCCCACGAGCTGGTGGTGATCCGCACCGAGGGCGACGTCACCACCGGCTCGCTGGCCTCGCTGGGCGGCACCGGCGTGTTCGCCTCGGCGCTGCGGGCCGCCGTGCTCGACGGCGTCGTGGACGCGGCGGTGCACTCGCTCAAGGACCTGCCGGCCGCCCAGCCGGAGACCCTCGAGATTGCCGCGGTGCCGGCCCGGGCCGACCTGCGGGACGCCCTGTGCGCCCGCGACGGCCTCACCCTGGCGACCCTGCCCGAGGGCGCCCGGGTGGGCACGGGCTCGCCGCGCCGCGTGGCCCAGCTCAAGGCGCTGCGCCCGGATCTGGAGCTCGTGGACATCCGCGGCAACGTGCAGACCCGCCTGGCCCGCGTGCCCGGGCTGGAGCAGCACGACGACCACGCCCCGGCCGCCGCGGGTTCGCCCCGCGGTGACCTCGACGCCGTGATCCTGGCCTGTGCCGGGCTCGACCGCCTCGGCCTGGACCACGTGATCACCGAGCGGATCGACCCGGAGGTCATGGTGCCCGCCCCCGGGCAGGGCGCCCTGGCCGTGGAGATCCGGGCCGAGGACGAGTCCTTCCTCGGCCGGGCGCTCCTGGACCCCCAGGCGCCGGTCGGGAGGATGCACGCCGCCCTCGAGCTGGTCGACGATCGGGACACCCACGTGGCGGTCACCGCCGAGCGGGCCCTGCTGCGCCGCCTCGAGGCCGGCTGCGCCGCGCCGATCGGGGCCGTGGCCCGCGTGAGCGACGGCGAGGCCGGTGCGCCGCGCATCGAGATGACCGCGATGGTGGCCGCCCTCGATGGCTCGCGCGTGCTGCGCCGGACCCCCTCCGCA
>NZ_JBHXFE010000270.1:0-1306 GCF_042722475.1 Streptomyces sp. NPDC127092 | reverse complement strand
GCAGCTCGGGGATGAGGCGCCCGCCCACGTACCCGGTGGCACCGGTGACGAGGACGCGACGGCCCCGGCCGTCCGGCAGGGACAGGCCGAGGGGGGAGGTGTGGGACGCCGGCGTGGCACCGGCGGGGACGGGGGAGGGCTGTGTGGGTGCCATGGGCGCACTCTAGGGTCCGGGGCGGGTCGGGCTGAAGGTCTCAGGTGTGCGGGCCCGGGAACGGGGTGGTCGGCACGCCGCCGGGCCGGTGTCGGTCGGAGCGGGCCCGGCACGGTCCGTGAAAGACTGCTCGCTATGGCCACTGCAGATTCCGGAGACGTCCTGCCGCACCTGCGCACCGAGGCCATCCGCGCCGTCGTCGGGCCCACCAGTGCGGACCGCGGCTTCGCCGTGGCCGCGTCGGGTGCCGTGGGGCGCCTGCGCTATGACGCCGCGGCCCCGCAGGCGATGGCGATCGGCGACGACAGCGGGCCCAGCCCCTACCGGGTGCAGGTGCAGCTGCAGGAGGCCTACGACGACGCCGCCGAGGACGGCGCCGGCGCCCTCATGGAGCCGGTGGGCGGGCGCTGCACGTGCCCGGTCGGGACGGACTGCAAGCACGTGGCCGCCGCGCTCTACCAGGTGGTCCGCCTCGACGCCGACCAGGCCCTCGACGACGCCCGCCGCAAGCTCGCCGAGATGGTCACCACGGCGGACGCGCTGCCCGCGCCCGCCGGCCGGGGCCACGACGGCGGCGGCCCGGCCGGCCTCGACGCCCCGGCCGCGGACGGGGCGGCACCCCCACCCCCTGCCGGCCTGGACTGGCGACGGGTCATGGAGCCGCTGGCCGGACTCCACGGCCCGCGCCGGGTGGGCACGCCGCCCGCGCTGGCGATCGGCGTGGAGCTCGTGGCCGAGTCCTCCCGCAACGCGTTCCAGCAGTGGGGCCCGGCGACCGCCGGGGAGGAGCAGGTGCGCGAGGGCCGCCCGCTGTACGTGACCGTGCGCCCGCTCAAGCGCGGGGCCAAGGGGACGTGGATCAAGGGCGGGCTGACGTGGAAGGCGTTCCAGTTCCCGCGCGCCGAGTTCGCCCCCGCCCAGGAGCGGGCGATGCGCCTGATCTGGCGTCAGGTCCAGGCCGAGGACTCCTACCCGGGCGACGCCTGGTTCGGTCTGCACGTCTTCGACTCCCCGCGGATCTGGCAGCTGCTCGCGGAGGCCCGCGAGGTCGGGGTGGAGCTCGTGCCGCTGGGGCTGCTGACGGACGTGGTGCTGGAGGCGCCCGTCGCCGTCGGGCTGGACGTCACCGCCGCCCCCGACGGCGGTCTGGAC
>NZ_JBHXFE010000269.1:0-1306 GCF_042722475.1 Streptomyces sp. NPDC127092 | reverse complement strand
ACTACACCCGGATCGAGCAGGGGCGGCTCGTCCCGTCCGAGCAGGTGCTCGCCGCGCTGGTGCGAGCGCTGCAACTCGACTCGGACCAATCCGAGTACCTCGACAATCTGGCCGACCACGCCACCCACCGGTCCACGCCCCGTCCGGCGGCGCAGTTGCGCACCGGCGGCAGCCGGGTACGCCCGCAGGTGCGGCGGTTACTGGACCAGCTCACCGACACCCCGGCCATCGTCCTGGGTCCTCGGACCGATATCTTGGCCTGGAACCCGTTGGCCACCAAGGTGTATGCCGACTTCGATGCGATGGCTCCGCACGAGCTGAACTATGTGCGGCTCATCTTCACCGACCCTCGGATGCGGGAGCTGTTCGCCGACTGGACGGCGGTCGCGCGGTCCTGTGTGGCGATCCTGCGCCGCGAGGCGGCCATCAATCCGGCCGATCCGGCCCTGTCCGCGCTCGTCGGCGAACTCACGATCGCCGATCGTCAGTTCGGACAGTGGTGGGCGGCGAGAAACGTGGCGCGCCAGGACTTCGGCGTCAAGGTGCTCAATCACCCGTTCGTCGGTGAACTGACTCTCGACTGGGAGATATTCCGCTACTCCGGCGCGCCCGAGCAGCAATTGGTGCTCAATTCCGCCGAGGACGGTTCGCCGACCCAGGAGCGACTGGCACGGCTGGGCCGGATGTAGAACCGGAGAGGTCAGGCGATCTTGAGAACCCGGAGCCGGTTGTAGAGAGTCGACCGGCTCACCCCGAGTGACTGCGCGGCCTTGAGCTTGTTGCCGCCTGCCGCTTCGATCGCCGCGACGATCACTTCCCGTTCGGCATGTCGAATGGGTGACAGGGGTGTGCCGACTTCCCGGTACGGTGCGGGAAGGTCGGTCGTAATGATGTCTCCGGCCGAGCGGGTCCGGGCCAGGGCGTGGACCACCCGCCGGAGTTCGGCGAGGTTGCCCGGCCACGGATGTGCTGCCAGGACCTGCAGCGTCGTCGAGGTGAGGCGTAGGTCGGACGTCACGGCTTCCTCCGCCAGCATCCGACGTGCCAGCCCGGGGATCTCGTGGCGGCGCCGGCGGAGCGGAGCGAGTTCACGTCGTGCGGCGCAGAGCCCCACCAGGGAGGGGTGGATCGCCGCGTCGTCATCCGCACTCGTCGAGGTCAGAACGACGTGTCGCCGCGTGCCCCGGATGAGGCGGGCAACCAGAGTGGCCATAGAGTTGGTGAGGAAGTCGACGTTCTCGATGATCGCGACGGCACTATCATGTTTGAGCTGTCGGCCGAGTCCGACGGCCCAGGCCTGCTCCCC
>NZ_JBHXFE010000268.1:0-1307 GCF_042722475.1 Streptomyces sp. NPDC127092 | reverse complement strand
CCACCACCCTGCGCTACCTCGGCGGCGTGCGGGTGGGCGCCCTGCCGGACTCGCTGGCCTTCTCCCCGAACGGGGCGTACGTGGTGGTCGCCAACGAGGGCGAACCGGCCGACGACTTCTCCGTCGACCCGGAGGGCACGATCTCCGTGGTCTCCGTGCCGAAGAACGCCCAGCAGTTCTCCCGCCTGACCCAAGACGCGGTGCGCACC
This sequence comes from Streptomyces sp. NPDC127092, assembly GCF_042722475.1. Classification (NCBI taxonomy): domain Bacteria; kingdom Bacillati; phylum Actinomycetota; class Actinomycetes; order Kitasatosporales; family Streptomycetaceae; genus Streptomyces; species Streptomyces sp. NPDC127092. The sequence goes on along the minus strand of NZ_JBHXFE010000268.1, from coordinate 1,098 downwards.
GTGGACTTCCGCGCCTACGACGCCGGCACCGCCCTGCCCGCCGGCGTGCGCGTCTCCGGCCCCGATGTGGCCGTGCCCGCCGGTCACGAGCCCGCCGGTCGGGTGGCCCGCAACCTCGAGCCGGAGTACGTCACCATCGACCCGCCCGGACGCACCGCCTACGTGTCCGTGCAGGAGGCCAACGCCGTCGCCGTCGTGGACCTGAAGTCCGCCACGCTGGAGGACCTCTGGGCGCTGACGCCCACCGACTGGTCCACCGAGGGCATGCTGGACGCCTCGGACAAGGACGGCGGCATCGAGCTGGGCCACTGGCCGGTCGACGGCCTGCCCATGCCCGACGGCATCGACACGTACCGCTGGCGCGGTCAGAACCTGGTCGTCACCGCCAACGAGGGTGACGGGCGGGAGTGGGGCGACTTCAACGACTCCGAGCGCGTCAGCGACCTGGACCTGTGCGCCGCCGAGTTCCCGGGGGCCAAGGCCCTGCAGAAGAAGGATGCCCTGGGCCGCCTGAAGGTGCTCACCGACCTCGGCTACGACTCTGAGCGCGAGTGCCACTCCTCCCTGACCACACTGGGCGGCCGGTCCTTCTCCATCTACACCGCGGACGGCACCCGCCTGTTCGACTCCGCCGGCATGATCGAAGAGCAGATCGCCCGGCTCGTGGCCGCCGGCGAGCTGCCGGAGCACGCGTTCAACGCGAACAACGACGAGACCCCGTCCGGGGACTCCCGTTCGGATGACAAGGGCCCCGAGCCCGAGTCCGTGGTGGTGGGCACGATCCAGGGCCGCACCTACGCGTTCGTGGGCCTCGAGCGCATCGGCGGCGTGGTGGTCTTCGACATCACCGACCCGCGGAACGCCACCTACGTGGACTACGTCAACGACCGTGACTGGGATGCCGCGGGCGACGACGCCGCGGCCGGCCTGGGTGACATGGGCGCCGAGGGCCTGACCTTCGTGCCGGCCGACGAGTCCCCCTCCGGCACCGCCCTGCTGATCGTCGCCAACGAGGTCTCCGGCTCGACCACCGTGTACGAGGTGGATCCGACCCGTCGTCAGTGATCCGCTGACGCGGACCGGTTCCGGGAGCGTTGT
>NZ_JBHXFE010000267.1:0-1307 GCF_042722475.1 Streptomyces sp. NPDC127092 | reverse complement strand
GAGCTCGAGGATCGTGCGCAGGTACATCTCGGTGGTGTCGATCAGATCCGTCATGGCACGTCCTCTTCCCTCGGGCTCTTCGTCCCGGACATCCTAGCGAGGCGTGAGTCACGTGGACGGCCGGTGGTCCCGGGCGCGGGAGAATGGGCGCGACCCGCGACCCCGAAGCGTCAGGAGCACGCATGACCTCCCCCGCCGAGATCACCATCCCCCAGGACCTGCTGCCGGCCGACGGCCGCTTCGGCGCCGGCCCCTCCAAGGTCCGCCCCGAGCAGCTGAGCGCGCTCCAGGACGCAGCCGGGCTGCTCGGCACGTCGCACCGTCAGAAGCCGGTCAAGGACCTGGTGGCGAGCGTCCGGTCGGGCGTCGCCGAGCTGTTCTCGGCGCCGGAGGGCTACGAGGTGATCCTCGGCGTCGGCGGCTCCACCGCGTTCTGGGACGCGGCCGCCTTCAGCCTGGTCCGCGAGCGCGCCCAGCATCTGAGCTTCGGCGAGTTCGGCTCGAAGTTCGCCAAGGCCACCGACCAGGCGCCGTTCCTGGCGCCGTCGGACATCCGCACCTCCGAGCCGGGCACCCGCCCCGAGCCGGAGGCCGTGGCCGGGGTCGACGTGTACGCGTGGCCGCACAACGAGACCTCCACCGGCGTGATGGCGCCCGTCGTCCGCCCCGCGGGCATCGAAGAGGACGCGCTGGTCGTCGTCGACGCCACCTCGGCCGCGGGCGGCCTGCCGGTGGACGTGTCCGAGGCGGACGTGTACTACTTCGCGCCGCAGAAGAACTTCGCGTCCGACGGCGGTCTGTGGCTCGCGCTGTTCTCCCCGCGGGCCCTGGCGCGGGTCGCGGAGATCAAGGAGTCCGGCCGGTGGATCCCGGCGTTCCTGGACCTGGCCACGGCCGTGGAGAACTCCCTCAAGGACCAGACCTACAACACGCCCGCGCTGGCCACGCTCGTCATGCTGGACGCGCAGCTGCGCTGGATGAACGGTCAGGGCGGGCTGGACGCGATGACCGCCCGCACCGCCGACTCCTCCTCGCGCGTGTACGCGTGGGCCGAGGCGTCGTCCTTCGCCACGCCCTTTGTGGCCCGGTCCGAGGACCGCTCCGCCGTGGTCTGCACCGTCGACTTCTCCGACGACGTCGACGCGGCGGCGGTCGCCCAGGCCCTGCGCGCGAACGGCGTGGTGGACGTGGAGCCCTATCGCAAGCTCGGCCGGAACCAGCTGCGGATCGCGACCTTCGCCGCGATCGAGCCCGAGGACGTCGCGGCACTGCTGCGCTGCATCGACCACGTGGTCGAGCGCCTGGCC
>NZ_JBHXFE010000266.1:0-1308 GCF_042722475.1 Streptomyces sp. NPDC127092 | reverse complement strand
ACTCGAAGTACGCCTCGGGGGAGTTCTTCGACAAGTACACGGACCAGGAGTGGGCGCCCGCCACCGAGCGCGTCGCCGAGCTGTTCGCCGAGGCGGGCATCGCCCTGCCCACGCAGGACGACTGGCGTGAGCTGAAGGCCTCCGTCATGGAGCACGGCATCTTCAACCGCAACCTGCAGGCCGTCCCGCCGACGGGCTCGATCTCCTACATCAACAACTCGACCTCCTCGATCCACCCGGTGGCCTCGAAGATCGAGATCCGCAAGGAGGGCAAGCTCGGCCGCGTGTACTACCCGGCGCCGTACCTCACCAACGAGAACCTCGAGTACTACGAGGACGCGTACGAGATCGGCTACGAGAAGATCATCGACACGTACGCCGCGGCGACGCAGCACGTGGACCAGGGCCTGTCCCTGACGCTGTTCTTCAAGGACACGGCCACCACCCGTGACCTGAACCGCGCGCAGATCTACGCGTGGCCGAAGGGCATCAAGACGCTCTACTACATCCGCCTGCGCCAGCTCGCGCTGGAGGGCACCGAGGTCGAGGGCTGCGTGAGCTGCATGCTCTGACAGCCGACCCTTGGAGGCGGGAAATCCCGCGTATTCCGCGCTTCTGAGCGCGGGTGCGCTCGATTTCCCGCCTCGAAGTGGAGCCGGCGCACCCGGACGGGGCGGGCCCACGACGTCGTGAGCCCGGACCCGTCCGAGTGGCTGCCGCTGCCCCCGCGGGCCTAGACTGTCCCGGACCCGCGCCCCGATGACCGTGCTCTCGAGAGCCCCCGGAATCCGCGGATTCCCAACGAATTCTTCTGAAGGATGTGCCCTGCCGTGACCGAGACCCAGCAGTCCCACCTCGTCGAGGCGGTCAACTGGAACCGCATTCAGGACGAGAAGGACGTGGAGGTGTGGAACCGCCTCGTCAACAACTTCTGGCTGCCGGAGAAGGTGCCGCTGTCCAACGACGTCCAGTCCTGGTCCCACCTCACGGATGAGGAGCGGCTGCTCTCCATGCGCGTGTTCACGGGCCTGACGCTGCTGGACACGATCCAGGGCACCGTGGGCGCCGTCTCCCTCATCCCGGACGCCATGACCCCGCACGAGGAGGCCGTCCTCACGAACATCGCGTTCATGGAGTCGGTGCACGCCAAGAGCTACAGCTCGATCTTCTCGACGCTGTGCTCCACCCGCGACATCGACGACGCCTTCCGCTGGTCCGAGGAGAACCCGAACCTGCAGCGCAAGGCTGAGATCGTCATGGACTACTACCAGGGCGACGAGCCGCTCAAGCGCAAGGTGGCGTCCACCC
>NZ_JBHXFE010000265.1:0-1311 GCF_042722475.1 Streptomyces sp. NPDC127092 | reverse complement strand
ACTCACTCCTTGTTCGTCATTGAACAGTCTTCGCTCGCCCGCCTCGCACCGGACATAGTCGTCATCCGGCTGCGACGCTGGTCTCCCCAGGCAGGACCACCACATTGAGGAAGCCACCCGGCCGCGACCCAACCAGCTCGACGGCGTCGTTAACCTCGGCCAGCCCGAAGCGACGGTGGTCCAGGAACGACAGGTCGATCACTCCGGCGGCGACCATGGCGATCAACTGATCGGCCTCCGCGGAGGAGAACCACTTGGATCCCACAGCGTGGACCTCATGCATCAGCACGTCGAAGTAGGCCTGGCTGATTGCGCCTTCGCCAGCGCCGACGAGGACTGCACGTCCACCGTCCTTGACAGCCCGTAGGAGCACATCGGTGCTGTGGACGTCACCGCCTACGCCCAGACAGTCGTACATCATGTCCACCCCGAGGCTGCCGGTGCGATCCTTCGCCCAGGCCACGAGGTCGACACCGTCCTCCGAGGAGATCGTCTCGACCCGCCCCGGAGCCATCCTCCGCACCCGCTCCAGCAGCTCACGATTACGCCCGATACCCAGAATCTTCGTCGCACCCATGCCCAGCGCGATCGCTACCGCGGCCACGCCCAGCGTCCCTGTCACCCCGTTGATCAACAGGGTTTTCCCCGGTCCTAGACCGCCTTTCAGGAGCGCAGCGAACGAAGTTCCGATGTAGCCGAACCGAGCGGCCGTCAACAGGTCGATCTCCTCCGGCAGGCGGGCGATCCTCGCATCGGGGGCCAGCACATACTCCGACAGGCCGCCGATCGGGTACTGGTTGATCAGCTGACCGCCGCGTTCCGTCGTGGTCATGTATCCGCGCAGATACCCATACGGACAGAGGTCCCGCCGCCCTCGTCGGCACTGGTGGCAGGTATCGCAGGTCATCCACGGGTCGACGTAGACGCTCTGTCCCACTTCGAGGCCGAGGACATGCTCGCCCACCGCCTCGATAGTCCCCGCCACGTCGAGCCCGAACACCGCGGGAAGCTCCGGCAGGGTGAACGGCGCATAACCCTTGACGACGTTAAACGAGTTGGGAACGAGCCCACAGGCCGCCACCTTCACGAGGACGTCCTTCGGGCCTGGAACCGGTTTGTCGGCGATACCCACCTCGAGCGGCTTGCCCAGGACGACAAGACGGGCAACATTGATCTTTGACATGATTTGAACCTCACTGTTCGAGACATCACTTGTGCCCGTGCCCGATACCGCGTTCTGAAACGAAGAGGCGGGGTGATCGATCGCCGTGCGTGCAGGCACGGTGGCGGACATCTTGGTCTCCTCCGTTG
>NZ_JBHXFE010000264.1:1023-1312 GCF_042722475.1 Streptomyces sp. NPDC127092 | reverse complement strand
GGCGAGGGGGAGGGCGCCGAGCTGACGTTCACGTTCTCCGGCGGCCGGGAGGCCCTGGAGGGCGCGGACCTGGCCGAGCTCGAGTCCGGTGCCGGCGATCCGGTGGACGCCGACCGCTCCGTGTGACCTGCGGGGCCTGACCCACGACGCCGGACCGCGTGTCCGGTGCCCACGGCCCGTCGCCCCTCCCTTCGGGGAGGGCGCGGCGGGCCGTCGTCGTGCCCCCGCGGGGACGCCGGGGCCGAGGTCCGCGACACCGCCGCCAGCATCAAGGACGGCCTCGCGAAGG
>NZ_JBHXFE010000264.1:0-1013 GCF_042722475.1 Streptomyces sp. NPDC127092 | reverse complement strand
ACGAGAGGGGTTCCCTCGCGGCGGGATCGGTGCCACTGTGGTCTGTGACCGCTCGACGGTGGTCCTGTCTCCGCTTCGACCCGGCGCTCGCCGGGACGGCTGCGGGGCAGCCCCCGAGAAGAAGGAGGCCGCCCATGGGTATCGGTGACCTGAACAACCTCGCAAACCAGCACTCGGACAAGATCGACGAGGCCGTGGACAACGCTCAGGAGAAGCACGGCGACAAGCTCGGCGAGCACGGCGACACCGTGAACAAGGGTGTCGACGGCGCGCAGGAGAAGTTCCTGTCCGGGGACGAGGGCGAGCAGCAGGCCTGAGCCTGCCGTCGACGCCGCGGGAGCCCCCACCCGGTCCGCCGGGACGGGGGCTCCCGTCTGTCCGGGGTCGGGATGTCAGTGCCTAGACTGGACCCCATGCCTGCCGACCGCCCCCTCACCCTCCGCTCGGCGCGGACCCAGGACGTCCCGGTCATCCAGGCGCTCGTGGAGCCGCTGGCGCGGGAGCGCGTGCTGCTCCAGAAGGAGGCGGTGGCCTACTACGAGGCCATCCAGGAGTTCGTGGTCGCCGAGGAGGCGGATGGGACCCTGGCCGGCTTCGGCGCCCTCCACGTGATGTGGCAGGACATCGCCGAGGTCCGCACCCTCGCCGTCTCGGAGGCCCACCGGGGGACCGGCGTCGGGCACCTGATCATCGAGGAGCTGCTGGACCGTGCGCGGGCCGTGGGCGTCGAGCGGGTCTTCTGCCTGACCTTCGAGGTCGAGTTCTTCCGCCGGCACGGTTTCGAGGTGATGGCGGACCAGTCCGCCGTGGACCCGGAGGTCTACGCGGAACTGCTGCGCTCCACGGACGAGGGCGTCGCCGAGTTCCTGGACCTCGCCCGGGTCAAGCCGAACACGCTCGGCAACACGCGGATGATCCGCCGCCTCTGAGCCGCCGCACCGCGGGCCGCCCCAGGCCCCGGCGAGGTCAGGCCGGGAAGGTGAGGCCGCCGTCGGCGCCCCGGGCCAGCAGCC
>NZ_JBHXFE010000263.1:0-1313 GCF_042722475.1 Streptomyces sp. NPDC127092 | reverse complement strand
GTGTATTGGCCGGTGAGCCCTTCCACGGTCGGCGGTTTGCCCCCGGTGTACTGGTAGAGGGCCGGGTCGGCGAGGACCCTGGTCATCTCGGGTGCGTCATCAGGGGACAGTGGTCGCAGGCGAATCCGTTCGGTCATAGGGGCAAGCAGAGCCCGGCGGTTTAGAGATGTCAACCAGCTCGTCGGTGCTGAATCGCCCCGGGTCTGGTGGAGGCTCTGATCCAACGGAAGGATGCAGAGCATGCCCGCACCACGGAAGTACCCCGACGAGCTCCGCGAACGCGCCACGCGGATGACGCTGGAAGCCCGGCAAGACCCCGCCACGAGGACCGGAGCGTTCCGCCGTGTGGGAGAACAGCTCGGGATCAATCCCGAGACGCTGCGCAACTGGGTCCGCCAAGCCGAGATCGACCACGGCCACCGCCCCGGAAGCACGACCAGCGAAGCCGCCCGGGTGGCCGAGCTGGAGAAGGAGAACCGTGAACTACGGCGGGCGAACGCGATCCTGCGCTCGGCGTCGGCTTTCTTCGCGGCGGATGCTCGACCGCCCACAGCGCTGATCGTGGACTACATCGACGAACACAAGCACGAGTTCGGTGTCGAGCCGATCTGCGCCACGCTGTCCGCGGCAGGCACACAGATCGCACCGAGCACGTATTACGCGGCCAAGACGCGCCCTCCTTCAGTGCGCAGCCTGCGCGATGAGCAGGTGCTCGTGGAAATCCGGCGGGTGCATGAGGCCAACTACGGGGTCTACGGGGCCCGGAAGGTCCACGCGCAACTGCGGAGGGAGGGCCTGCAGGTGGCCAGGTGCACGGTGGAGCGGCTCATGCGAGCCGCAGGCCTGCGCGGGATCAGCCGCGCGAAGGGACCGAGGACCACGGTCCCAGGCCGCGGCCCGGATGAGCGTCAAGACCTGGTGCAGCGAGACTTCACCGCGGCGGCTCCGAACCAGCTGTGGGTCGCTGACATCACCTACTGCCGCACTTTCAGCGGATGGGTGTACGCCGCGTTCATCATCGACGTGTTCTCCCGACGGGTGCTGGGTTGGCAGCTGTCGAAGTCGCTGCGCACGGACCTGGCCCTGGACGCCCTCGAGATGGCGTTCTGGACGCGTCAGCGTGCAGGCCACGACGTGGCCGGGCTACGGCATCACAGCGATAAAGGAGTCCAGTACGTCGCCGTGCGATACACCCAGCGGCTCGCCCAGGCCGGCGCAGTCGCCTCAGTCGGCACGACGGGGGACTCGTATGACAATGCCCTCGCGGAGGCGTTCAACTCGCTGTTCAAGGCGGAGCTGATCCGGAACAAGGG
>NZ_JBHXFE010000262.1:0-1314 GCF_042722475.1 Streptomyces sp. NPDC127092 | reverse complement strand
GGACGAGGACGCCCATCGGCGCGTGTACGGGCACATCGCCCAGAGCCGCGTGATGGAGGCCGTGCGCGACTACCGCGCCCACACGGGACGCGGCCTGAAGGACGCCGTCATGGACGTGCAGTCCCTCGCCGTGCATCCGCAGGTCTACTCCGAGCCGGTGCAGGAACCGGACGCCACGTCCGCCGGAGTCGCGGGGCCCGTTCCCGACGACCATGGAGAGCCCCACCGGGACGACGCGGTCCCGGCCGAGACCCCCGGGCCGAAGCGGCCCGGACAGGATTTGAGCGGGCGGAGGGAGCCGGACGCCCAGACGACCGAACGCGAGACCTCTGACGCTGTGGCCGAGGACGACGCCCAGCAGGACACCGACCACGCCTCAGCTGCGCCGCGTCCGACGGCGACGCCCGCCGATGAGCTGACCACCCTGACCGTCCCGGCCGAGTGGACCGCCGCCCCCGCCGAGGAGGAGCTCCCCTTCGAGGTCGAGGTGATGCGGGGGACGGACTCCGTCCGCCTCTCCTCGCAGGACCTGCCGCCGTGGCTGCGCGACCAGCTCTCCGCCATGGTGCGGGACGGCAACCTCGAGTCCGCCGCCGTCCAGCTGTCCAGCCACTCGGAGCTCTCCGTCCCGGAGGCGTACGAGCTGCTGCGCCGCATGCGGGAGCGCCGCGGGGAGGGCTAGTCACCGGCCGGTCGGCATGTCAGGTCGCCGCGCGCAGACGCGAAGAGGGCCGGAATCGCGTGGATTCCGGCCCTCTCTCGCGGAGACGGGGGGAGTCTCCCCCAACCTGCCTGTGACATGGGCGTATGCATCCGGTGACTGTTGCCTAGTCGGGCAGTAGTCGGGATTCTCGGCGCTAGCCGGGGTAGTAGATCGGATCACGGACCATGACGAACACCACGCAGCAGCACGACGCTGGACTCACCGCGAGCGCCGCCACCGGCCACCAGACCGCCACCGGGAGCACGTTGGTCACGCTGGACACGGAGCACACGATCCACCTGGGGGCCGTGGCCCTAGAGTCCCCGGGCACGTCCACCCTGACCGTCTACGGGAAGATCGTCACCACGGAGGCACCCGGGCGTCCCCGCGTTGCGTGGGCCGATGTGCGGGTGGAGGACTCGGAGCTGTCCACGGGTGGGGCGTTCCTCCCGGACGCACGGCAGGCACGGGCGCTCGCGGACTACTTCCTCCGTCTCGCGGACCTGATGGACGTGGAAACGGGCCAGGGGTGAGCGTTCTCCTTCCATGAGGTCCACGCTCGGGGGCTCTTTCCATGGGGTCGGCATCATGGGTCGCCGCCTCCGCTGGGG
>NZ_JBHXFE010000261.1:471-1317 GCF_042722475.1 Streptomyces sp. NPDC127092 | reverse complement strand
GCCGTCGCCCGGGCGATCCTGGACCGGGTGCGCTGACCCGCGCTCCGCGCGGGCCGCTCCCGCCGTCTCAGCGCGGCCCGGCGGCCTCGGTGATCCGGTTCAGCAGGTCCATGAGGACCTGGCGCTCGGTGGTGTCGAGGGGGATCCGGGTGAGGGCGTCCACCGGGACCGTCCGGGCGGACGCCCGCAGCGCCCGCCCCTCGTCCGTCAGCCGGACCAGCACGCGTCGCTCGTCGTGGACGTCGCGCTCCCGCGTGACGAGCCCCATGCCGGCCAGGCGCCGCACCAGGGGTGTGATCGTCCCGTTGTCCATGCCGAGCCGGTCCCGCAGCGCGCCGACCCCCAGCGCGCCGGCGGCGTCCGACGTCGACGCCTCCGTCTCAGCCGAGGCGTCACTCTCCGCCTGCCACAGGGTGAGCATCACGAGGTACTGCGGGTAGGTGAGGCCGAGGCGGGACAGCAGGGGGCCGTAGCCGCGCGTGACGGCGCGCGCCGCCCGGTGCAGGGCGAAGCAGAGCTGGTCCTCGAGGACGAGGCTGGGGGTCGGCGCGGCATCCATGGAAGCGATTCTAGTGGTCGCTGGGGAGCGACTTGGTTGCGCGCGACCTAACCGGGTGGCAGGCTGGAGCCGACTCGTCCCGCACGGGGCGGGCGGATGAAAGGACCTCCCATGGAGACCATCTACACCGCCGAGGCGCTCAGCACCGGCGCCGGCCGCGACGGCCATGTCCGCACCACCGACGGGCGGGTCGACCTCGACCTCGCCGTGCCCACCGAAATGGGCGGCTCCGGCCAGGGCACCAACCCCGAGCAGCTGTTCGCCGCCGGCTACGCCGCGTGCTTCCA
>NZ_JBHXFE010000261.1:0-337 GCF_042722475.1 Streptomyces sp. NPDC127092 | reverse complement strand
TCGGCCCTGCAGATGGTCGCCCGTGCCTCCCGTGCCGACATCACCGACTCCTCCGTCGGCGCGCGCGTGGGCATCGGCCGCCAGGGTGAGGGCTTCGGCCTGGAGGTCACCCTCGAGGTCGTGCTCCCCAATGTCCCCGCGGATCAGGCCCGCGCCCTCATGGAGCAGGCGCATCAGGTGTGCCCCTATTCGAACGCCACCCGGGGCAACATCGACGTCGTCCTCGAGCTCGGGGAGGCGTGATGACGAAGCACCGGCAGCCTGTCCCCCTCTCCCAGACCGCCGCCCGCCTCGGCCTCGGCGGGTTCATGACCGACGCGGGGCTGTCCCAACTACC
>NZ_JBHXFE010000260.1:0-1318 GCF_042722475.1 Streptomyces sp. NPDC127092 | reverse complement strand
GCGGCGGCCTGCGCGGCCAACACCATGTTCACATCCGGCATGGCCGCGAGGATGGGTGCGGAGATCGAGGCGGAGGTGATGATGGCCACCGTACCGGACCCCTGGATGAGGCGGACGATGGTCGCGATGACGAACGGGATCAGGATGGTCGGCAGGGGGAGGCCGGCCACCGCCTGGCCGATGGACTCCGCCGTCCCGGACTCGCGCAGAACGCCGCCGAGGGCTCCGCCGGCGCCGGTGACCAACAGGATGATGCCCGCCGACTGTACGCCGAACTCCATGTCGTCCAGAGTCTCCTGGCGCGACTGGTTGCGGGCGAGGCCGTAGATCGCCACGAGGACGCCGAGCAGCAGGGCGATGACGGGGTTGCCGATGAAGGCGAGCGTGGAGACCAGCCCGGCAGGCAGGGCACCTTCGTTGTTCTCCACCATGGTGGCGGAGAAGGTGTTCAGGAAGATCAGGACGATCGGCAGCAGGATCGGCAGGATCGAGATGAACAGCCCGGGCAGCTCGCGTTCCCGGACGGCGGCACGCTCCTGGAACTCCTCGAAGGCCTCCGCGGGGGAGAGGCGTTCGCCCGTGTCCCGTTCGATCATGGCCTCGATCTTCGGACCCATGACCTTCGCGTACAGGGTCACCGCGATCATGGCGGGGAAGCTGAGGATGAGGCCCCAGAGGATCATCTCGCCGACGTTCACGTCGAAGATGCCGGCGGCGCCGAGCGGGCCCGGCGTCGGGGGGACGGCGTGGTGGGTGACGACCAGGCCGCCGGCGAGGGCGATGCCCAGGGTGAGGATGGACCGCCCGGAGGTCCGGGCCAGCGACCGCACGAGCGGCTGCAGGATCACGAAGGCGGAGTCCACGAAGATCGGGATGGAGATGACGAAGCCCGCGCCGGCGAGCGCCCACTCCTCCTTCCCCTTACCCAGCACGCGGATGAGGGAGTAGGCCAGCTTTTCCGCGGCCCCCGAGACCTCGAGGATGCGCCCCATCATCACGCCCATGCCGATGACGAGGCCGATGGTCCCGAGGGTCGAGCCGAAGCTGGTGGTGATGGCCTGGATAACGGCGTCCGGGGCCATCCCGGCCGCCAGACCCGCGATGGAGGCGGCGATGACCAAGGCCAGGACGGCGTGGATCTTGGTCCGGATGACGAAGAAGATGAGCAGGGCGACGGCTGCCGTGAGGCCGACCAGCGCACCGATCTCGGAGGCTTCGAGCCCGTTCATGGTGGTTCTCCTAGTGGTGTGGATCCGAGGGGTGAGGCCGACTCAGGCGACGAACTCGCGGTGGAACTGACGGACGGCGGCCTCGAAGC
>NZ_JBHXFE010000259.1:618-1321 GCF_042722475.1 Streptomyces sp. NPDC127092 | reverse complement strand
GGGGGGTGGGAGGGGGGGGGGAGGGGGGGGGAGGGGGGGGTGGACGAGGGGGGGAGGGCGGGTGGGGTGGGGGCGCGGTTGGTGGTGGCGCCGCCGGGGGTGTTCGGGGGTGCGGCGTTGGGGGAGTGGTTGTCGGTGGAGGGGGTGACGCATTGTTTTGTGACGCCGTCGGTGTTGGCGACGGTGGAGTCGGGGGGTTTGGGGTCGGTGCGGGTGTTGGTGGTGGCGGGGGAGGTGTGTGGGCCGGAGTTGGTGGCGCGGTGGGCGCCGGGGCGGGAGTTTTTCGATGCGTATGGGCCGACGGAGGTGACGGTGCAGGCGACGGTCAGTGATGCGTTGGTGGCGGGGGGTGTGGTGACGGTGGGTGGTCCGGCGGTGGGTGTGGAGGTGGTGGTGCTGGATGGGTGGTTGCGTCCGGTGCCGGTGGGTGTGGTGGGGGAGTTGTATGTGGGGGGTGCGGGGTTGGCGCGGGGGTATCTGGGGCGGGCGGGGTTGACGGCGGGGTCGTTTGTGGCGAATCCGTTTGGGGTGGTGGGGTCGCGGTTGTATCGGACGGGGGATTTGGTTCGGTGGGATGGGTTGGGGTCGTTGGTGTTTGTGGGGCGTGCTGATTTTCAGGTGAAGGTGCGGGGTCAGCGGGTGGAGTTGGGGGAGGTGGAGTCGGTGTTGGTGTCGTGTCCGGGGGTGGGGGCGGCTGTGGTGG
>NZ_JBHXFE010000259.1:0-608 GCF_042722475.1 Streptomyces sp. NPDC127092 | reverse complement strand
CCAAGATTCTTTTTGTGGGTTTGGGGGGGGGGGGGGGGGTGGGAGAGGTGGAGGAGGTGTGGGTGCTGGGGCCGGGGGTGGGGGCGGCGGTGGTGGTGGTGGGTGAGGGTGGTCGGTGGGTGGGGTATGTGGTGCCGGAGGTGGGGGTGCGGGTGGATCCGGGTGTGGTGGTGGAGTTTGCGGGGTCGGTGTTGCCGGGGGGTGTGGTGCCGTCGGTGGTGGTGGTGTTGGGGGAGTTGCCGGTGACGGCGAGTGGGAAGGTGGATCGTGCCGCACTCCCCGCACCGGACGTGGCGCGTGGACCGCACCGCGCGCCGCGGACAGCGACGGAAGAAACGCTGGCGTCGGTGTTCGCCGAAGTGCTCGGCGTCGACCAGGTCGGCTTGGACGAGTCGTTCTTCGCGCTGGGCGGCGACAGCATCATGTCGATCCAGTTGGTGGCCCGCGCGAAGGCCGCGGGTCTGATCCTCTCCCCGCGGGACGTGTTCGAGCGCAGGACCGTCGCCGGTCTCGCCGAGGTGGCCCACTACGAGCGCGCGGATGCCGTGGTGCTGGAGGAACTGCCCGGCGGTGGCGTCGGCCCGGTCCCGCTGACACCCGTCGTCGCG
>NZ_JBHXFE010000258.1:273-1321 GCF_042722475.1 Streptomyces sp. NPDC127092 | reverse complement strand
GCGGTGAGGCGGGGCGGTTCTTGCGACGAGCCTTGCGATATGGCCCCTTCCGGGGCGTTTTAGGGGCCATATCGCAGGGCTCGTCGTCCCGTGATGGCAGACCACGACGCCGGCGCGCGCCGCCGCCTCACTCCCCCGGCAGTCCCGGCGGCAGCACCGCACCGCGACGGGTGGCCTGGCGACGCATGAGACGGGACAGGTCCCCGACGAAGCGGGGCCAGCCACCGCGTGTGAAGACCTCGCCCGCGACCCAGGTGACGGCCCAGTCATCGGCTTCAAGACCGCGCCTGCGCGCCCGATCCCGCTGCCACTGAGCCCGATCCGTACGGTGCTGGTCGCCGTCGAACTCGAGGCACAGCCGCAGTTCTTCCCAGGCCAGGTCCACGCGGACCGTCTCCCCGGAGCTCAAGCGGATCGGGGGATTCACCTGAGGCTCGGGGAATCCCGCCTCGTGGAGCCGATGCCGTAGCCGCGATTCCGGCGGAGAGTCCGCGCCCGTGCGCAACAGGTCCAGTACGGCGCGGGCCCGCACGATGCCGCGGACGTTCTTCCGTGCGTGCGCGAGACGCCGCATCTGCTCCACCGTGGTGGCCCGGGCAGGTAGGTGACCGAGACGGCGCGCCTCCGCCCCGTGCGGTGACGGCAGCAGGCTGTCCCCAGCGACCACGAGGTCCTCGACAGAGAGGTGATGGGCGAGGTCCACCCAGGTCCAGGCGGGGCTGGTCAGGCGCAGACCCCGGTACTCGATCACGGGTGCGTCCGGCTGGAGCTGGTGCATGACCAGGCCCGGCCGACTCGTCCGTCCTCCGCGGCCGCGCTCCTTCGCGAGATGGACCCGCGGATCCTCGAGCAGCTGGCCCGGGATCCACATCCCCCAGATCCGTGCGGCCGTGGCGTGGGAGAACACCCCCGAGGGGTTCAGCGACTGGACGGCGCGCAGATAGTCCGTCCACGTGGCCCCGACACCACAGATCACGCGCAGATCGTAGCCAAATAGGACCCGGCCGGGGACATGGAGCAGGTAGCTATCGGTGCCGGCCGTTCCATC
>NZ_JBHXFE010000258.1:0-263 GCF_042722475.1 Streptomyces sp. NPDC127092 | reverse complement strand
CGGCTCATGCGCAGGCCGTGGCCGACCGGGGCCAGGTCCGGTGCGCGGAGCCGGGCGCGGCTCAGGCCGGCCGCTCTGCCCTCCGGGACGGTCAGGATCGTAGGAAGCGATGTGGCGAGAGGAGCGAGGGGTCGCGGCATGCGATCAGGCTGGTGCTCCGCGCTCTCCCGTGGAGCGCGCGGAGTCCGACCTGTGGACCACGGCCCGGCCGCACGCACCTGTGCAGGAGACTGTCCAGCCCGCTCCACCCACCCCCCTGTGAC
>NZ_JBHXFE010000257.1:0-1326 GCF_042722475.1 Streptomyces sp. NPDC127092 | reverse complement strand
GACGTGAAGGCCGTCGAGTACTTCATCGCCGGCCGCCTCGAGGGGCTGGGCCTGGGCCGGCTGAAGCCGCTCGTGCACTTCGCGTGCACCTCCGAGGACATCAACAACCTCGCCTACGCGGTGGGCGTGCGCGACGCCGTCGAGCAGGTCTGGCTGCCGGCCGCCCGCGCCGCCGTGGCCACCGTCTCCGCGATGGCCGCCGAGGCCGCCGAGACCCCCATGCTCTCCCGCACGCACGGCCAGCCGGCCACGCCCACCACGCTGGGCAAGGAGATGGCCGTGTTCGTGCACCGCCTGAGCCGTCAGACCCGGCGCATCGCCGGCCAGGAGTACCTGGGCAAGATCAACGGCGCCACCGGCACCTACGCCGCTCACCTCGCCGCCGCGCCCGACGCGGACTGGCCGGCCCTGTCCCGGTCCTTCGTGGAACACCTCGGCCTCACCTGGAACCCGCTGACCACCCAGATCGAGTCCCACGACTGGCAGGCGGAGCTGTACGCCGACGTCGCGCGCTTCAACCGGATCCTCCACGGCTTCTGCGTGGACGTGTGGAGCTACATCTCCATCGGCTACTTCGCGCAGATCCCCGTGGCCGGCGCGACCGGCTCCTCCACCATGCCGCACAAGGTGAACCCGATCCGCTTCGAGAACGCGGAGGCCAACCTCGAGCTCTCCTGCGCCCTGCTCGACTCGCTGGGCGCCACCCTCGTGGAGTCTCGTTGGCAGCGCGACCTCACGGACTCGACGTCGCAGCGCAACATCGGCGTGGCCCTCGGCCACTCGGTGCTCGCCCTGACCAACGTCACCAAGGGCATGGGCCAGCTCCAGGTGGCCGAGTCCGTGCTGGCCGAGGACCTCGACGCGAACTGGGAGGTGCTCGGCGAGGCCGTCCAGACCGTGATGCGCGCCGAGGCGATCGCCGGCGTCGAGGGCATGGACAACCCCTACGAGCGCCTCAAGGAGCTGACCCGCGGCCACCGTGTGGACGGGGCGCGCATGCGCGAGTTCGTGCAGGGCCTCGGCCTGTCCGAGGGTGCCCAGGCGCGCCTGCTGGAGCTGACCCCGGCCGGGTACACGGGCCTCGCGGCGCGCCTGGCCGCCGAGTTCGGCGGGCGCTGACGGGTCTGCCGAACAAAAAAAACAAATACGATGTGAGCATGCGCGATCCCGTGCCCTGCCCAGACCAGCCGAACAGCCCCTTCACGCCGGGGTACGGGCGGCGTCCCCTCGTGTTCGGCGGCCACGAAGACCTGCTCCGCGACATGGGCAGAGTTTTCCAAGACCATGACTTCGGCGAGAACCAGTCCGTCCTCCTGTCCGGGCTGA
>NZ_JBHXFE010000256.1:856-1326 GCF_042722475.1 Streptomyces sp. NPDC127092 | reverse complement strand
GCGCGGGTCTCGGTGCGCAGGTCGGCGAGGTCGCCACGCAGACGGTCCACGTCCTCGCGGGCTTCCTGCGCGGATGTTTGTGCTGCAGCGGTCTGCGTTTCGGCGCGGGTCTGGGCGCGCTGGGCCGCGGCGGCCGCCTCCTGCGCCTCATGAATCTGCTGGGCGGCTGATTTTTTCACCTCTGCGACCTCGGCGGCGGTGCGGCGGCGGATCTCTTCGATGGTCTCCCGCGCCTCCTGCTGGACCTCGCCGATCCGGCGCGACGCCTCGGTCTCTGCGGCCGCGACCTTCTCCGCCGCATCGCCCTGGATACGCTCCAGTTCCGCGCGTGCCTCCCGTTCACGGGACGCCGCGTCCTCCACGGCGGCAGCGGCCTCGGTCTGGATCCGCGCCAGCTCCGCGTACGCGTCCTCCGCGGCCGCGTCGGCCTCCTCCCGCGCCTGCTGATGTTCAGCCGCGCGGGCCTCGGC
>NZ_JBHXFE010000256.1:319-846 GCF_042722475.1 Streptomyces sp. NPDC127092 | reverse complement strand
ACATCGGTCACCGAGGTGACTGTCTCGGTCACAGCCTCAAGGAAACTGCGGAGCTCCGCGAGACGGGCGGGCAGCTCCTCGAGCTGCACACCGAGGGTGGCCCGGGCCATCGAAACCGGCGCCGTCACCACGGCCTCATCACCTGCGGCCGTCGGCGGCTCGGCCGGTCCGGCACCGACTGTCGCGAGCCGCCGACGCTCCTTCCACGCGTTGCCCTTGTTGTGCACCGGGCCACCGGGATCGGCCTGCCCGCAGTACTTCGACGGCCGTCCCGTCTTCGGATCGTCGAGGCTGGGCCGACTGCACCCACCGGGGAACTCGCACATCCCCCGGCGATCGCCCCGGGCCGCAGTGTCGTTGGTCGCCATAACTCCCGAGCCTATAGGTTTAGTGTCTTGCGTGTCTATAGTTTCGTTTAGTTACGCATCTTTCGTTATTATGACGTAACTAAAGATACTCAATGCGATTGAGGGCCTGCGGATGATCCGACCCCGAGTGTCGGTTCTCAGCTGATCTGGCGGTTTCTC
>NZ_JBHXFE010000256.1:0-309 GCF_042722475.1 Streptomyces sp. NPDC127092 | reverse complement strand
GTCCGATATGGCAGTGAATGCGGTATCCGCCATCACGTTGGCCCAGGTGCCGCGACAACCGAGAAATTGTGTCCCTTTGAGCGACAAGCACGGTGAGGGGGCGCTGATCGAGGTCCTGTTCGAGAGCGACGGAATGGCCTACCCCTGAGGCGCACCCGCGTCGACCGACGTCGACCTTATAACCAGGCACGATTCGACTGGCTCTACGAACACCGCAACGCGTTTGAGGCAGCGCTCGGCCAGGCGTCGCGATTCCCCAAGCTGACGCTGCACAGCCCGGTCGCGATGGCGAAACGGGCTGAGCGCCGT
>NZ_JBHXFE010000255.1:0-1327 GCF_042722475.1 Streptomyces sp. NPDC127092 | reverse complement strand
GCCTCGCCCCCGCCGACGTCGGAGCCGACGTCCACGCCTTCCTCGACATGCTCGAGACGCACGGCGTCCTCGACCGCGTGACCTCGACCCGACCCGCCTCGATGTCTGCCCCTGAAGGATCGCCCTCGTGAGCCCTGCCCCGCCTCCCGCCCACACCCACACCCACACCCACACCCGCTTCATGGAGCTGGACGGGCTGCGCGGTCTCGCCGCGCTCGGTGTCGTGCTGGCCCACTACATCACCCTCGCGAACACGTTCTTCCCCCATCTGCGCCAGGCCCCGGTCGACTTGAACCCGCTCACCCTCGGCGTCCACCTGTTCTTCCTCATCTCGGGCTTCGTCATCTTCATGACCGTCCGGCGTGTGGGCTCCGCACGGGAGTTCCTGACCGCGCGCGCCATCCGCCTGTTCCCCCCGTTCTGGGTGGCCCTGCTCCTCACCAGCGCGATCGGCTACCTCTCCCACGAGGCCTGGCTGAAGCCCGGGCTGCGACAGTTCCTGGCGAACCTCACCATGGCCCCGAAGCTGTTCGGGGAGAAGCCCGTCGATGGGGCCTACTGGACGCTCGCGGTCGAATGGGTGTTCTACCTGGGCATGGCCCTGCTCTGTGCGCTCGGCCTCACACGCCGGCAACAGCTCACCACGTGGCTCCTCGCACTCTGGGCCGTGGCCAGCGTGGGCCTGAGCGTGGGGCTCACCCTCTGGCGGTCCGCTGGCTCAGGCATGGCGGACGTCCTGCTGACCGCCACGATCGCCGAGTACGCTCCCCTTTTCGCGAGCGGCGCCCTCCTCTTCCTGAGTCGCGAACGCGGCCGCCTCGACCCGCGCCTGGCCCTGACCCTGCCGTCGGCGCTGGCCACCGCACTCATCGTCCAGGGCCCGGGCCACGCGATCATGCTGACCGTCCCGATCGTGACCTTCGTGGCCGTCGTCATGCGCGAGCGCACCGCCGTGCTGCGCACTGCGCCGTTGCAGTTCCTCGGACGGGTCTCGTACGGGTGGTACCTGCTGCACCAGAACATCGGCTACGCGATGATCTCGCTGACCCAGGACCGGGTCCTGGGCTTCCTCATCGCATTCCCGCTCACGCTCGGACTGGCGTGGGCGCTGTACGAGCTGGTGGAGGTTCGCCTGAGCCGCGTCCTGCGGCGGCGGCTGCTCCCCCGGCGTCGGACGGCCTGACCCGCCTCAGCCCTCCGGCGCGAAGATCGCGTCGACCACCTGCTGCGCCCACTCGAGCAGCTGGACGTCCACGAGATCCTGACCCATGACCGGCTTGGTCTTGGGACGCGGGATGAGGACGCCGTTCAGGGCCGGCTTGACCTG
>NZ_JBHXFE010000254.1:491-1333 GCF_042722475.1 Streptomyces sp. NPDC127092 | reverse complement strand
ATCTCGGACAACGCCGCCCTGGGCTCCCTGGTGATCGGTGGCCGCCCCGTGGGCGTGCACGACGTGGACCTGCGCTGGGTGTCCGGCATCCTCTCCCGCAACGAGGAGATCATCGAGACCGGGGTGGCCGCGGGCGTCCTGAACCACCCGGCCAACGGCGTGCACTGGCTGGCCAACCGCATCGCCGGGCACGGAGACGCGCTCGAAGCCGGTGAGATCGTGCTCGCCGGCTCCTTCACCCGCCCGATGTGGGTGCACGAGGGCGACACCGTCTACGCCGACTACGGCCCGCTCGGCACCATCACCTGCCGCTTCGCCTGACCCGCCCGCCGTCGTCGCCCCGCCCCGCCCGCCCGCAACGCGGGTTGACCTATCACCAGTACGACCCCGCTCCACCCGCGACAACTCAACCCGCGTCGGGTGGAGGGCGCGGAGAACCCCGAAGGAACGTCCCATGCCCGTCCGCCACAACCCGCAGCCGCTGTTCCGCGACCTCTTCACGCCCGAGGCCGTCGCCGCCCGTGGGGGCCGCCCCGCCGCCGGCATGTTCCTCTCCTCCGGGGACCCGACGACGGCGGAGATCTGCGCCGGCGCGGGCCTCGACTACCTGCTCATCGACGCCGAGCACGCACCGCTGACCCTGCAGGACGTCCTCGCCCAGCTGCGCACGATCGCCGGCTACCGTGTGCCCACCCTGGTGCGCGTGCCGGCGCTGGACACCGTGGCCATCAAGCAGTTCCTGGACCTGGGCGCCCAGTCGCTGCTGGTGCCCATGGTCGACGACGCCGCGATGGCCCGCCGCGCCGTGGCCGCCGCCCGCTACCCGGACGGCTCCGCCGAGG
>NZ_JBHXFE010000254.1:0-405 GCF_042722475.1 Streptomyces sp. NPDC127092 | reverse complement strand
CTCCGTGATCGTGCAGATCGAGACGGCCGCCGGCGTGCGGAACGCGGACGAGATCGCGGCGGTGGACGGGATCGACGGCGTCTTCATCGGCCCCTCGGACCTCTCCGCGTCCCTGGGCCTGCTCGGCCAGCAGTCGCACCCGGACGTGGTGGCCGCGGTCGAGGAGGTCATCACGAAGGTCAAGGCCGCCGGGAAGATCGTGGGCGTCAACGCGTTCGTGCCCGCGCAGGCCGACGCCTACGCCGCCGCCGGTGCGGACTACGTCAACGTGGGCGCCGACGTCGCCCTGCTGGCCCGCGCCGCCGAGGCCCTCGCCGACCGCTGGTGCCCGGCCCCGAGCAACGCCGCGGCCGACGGGCAGAGCGCGCCCCGCGCGTCGTACTGATCCGGTCATCCCCTCACTTC
>NZ_JBHXFE010000253.1:0-1339 GCF_042722475.1 Streptomyces sp. NPDC127092 | reverse complement strand
GTTCGGTGGCGGCATTCGGTGGTCACGGTGTGGTGATCCCGGAGCGGCGCAGTGCGTCGGTCACCGCGGTCGCGTGGCGGACGAGCGCCGGCGCGGCAGCCCGTCTACCGATCGCCCGGGCCACCAATCTCACTCGCACGCTGAAGGATTGGGCGTCCAAGGGTGTTCAGGTGGTTGGTCTCGATGCGGGTGGCGACACCACCCTCGACGAGTTCGATGGCAGCGGCCCCGTGGTGGTCGTGGTCGGCTCCGAGGGTAAGGGACTGTCGCGTCTCGTCCGCGAGAACTGCGACGCCATCCTCAGCATCCCGATGGCAGGCCCCGTCGAATCGCTCAACGCGTCCGTCGCCGCGGGTGTCGTGCTCGCCGACATCGCCCGCCGTCGCCGCGGCTAGGCATCCGGACCCGATCCAAGCCCGCACGGTCGGTAGTGGGCTGAGGGCGGCGCTGTCAACGCTGTCGACACCTACCGTAGACCTACAGTGTTGACAGGCTTCTAGCACCGGCGTTCACTGAGGTCATCAGTGGCCGCGAGGTTGGAGGCCGGTCATGGCAATCACCGATATCAAGGAGTACGCGCACCTCACCCAGCAGGACGTCGAGGCGCTCGGATTCGAACTCGACGCACTACGCCGCGACGTCGCGGAGTCCCTCGGCGAGAAGGATGCGACGTACATCCGCCGCACCATCGCGTTCCAGCGGTTGCTCGATGGCCTCGCGCGACTGGTGATCCACGGCAGCCGGACGTCCACCGGGGTGGTCCTCGGTACGACGGCACTGGGTGTGGCCAAGAGCGTGGAGAACATGGAGATCGGGCACAACGTGCTCCACGGCCAGTGGGACTGGATGCGCGACCCGGACATCCACTCCACCACGTGGGAGTGGGACTTCGTGACGCCGTCGCGGGCCTGGCAGAACACCCACAACGACCTGCACCACCGCTGGACCAACGTCGTCGGCAAGGACCGGGACGTGGGCTACAACGTGCTGCGCATGGACGAGTCCGAGCCGTGGCAGCCGCGGCACCTGCTCAACCCCGTGATCAACGCGGGGCTGGCCCCGATCTTCGAGTGGGGCATCGCCCTCTACGACCTCGAGCTGGACCGCGTGCAGAGCGGGGAGAAGTCCCGCGAGGAGCTGATGACGGATCTGCGCTCCGTGGGCGTCAAGGCGGCCCGGCAGTTCGCCAAGGACTACGTGGCCACGCCAGCCGTCGCCGAGGTGCTGACCGGCTCGGGCAAGGCCACGCTCGCGGGCACGCTGCTGGCCAACGGCCTGCGCAACATCTGGGCGCACTCGGTCATCTTCTGCGGGCACTTCCCGGAGGGGGCGGAGACGT
>NZ_JBHXFE010000252.1:0-1342 GCF_042722475.1 Streptomyces sp. NPDC127092 | reverse complement strand
TCACCGTCGAGGAGGAACCGCTGCGGTACAACCGATCCGGGTTGCGTGCGCATCGGCAGAACGTCCAGCTGGTCCTGCAGGATCCCGACGACCAACTCTTCTCCACCGATGTCGCCCAGGATGTGTCCTTCGGCCCGATGAACCTGGGCCTGACCACCTCCGAGGTCACCGACCGAGTCGACGAGGCGCTCGGGTTGCTCGGCATCGACCATCTACGTCGTCGGCCCACCCACCAACTGTCCTACGGTGAACGCAAACGGGTCGCCACCGCGGGGGCGGTGGCGATGCGGCCGTGTGTGCTGCTGTTGGACGAACCCACCGCCGGTCTCGACCCGGCCGGGGTCGAGGAAATGTTCACTGCCTTCGAACGTTTGGAGAAGAACCACACCACCGTGCTGCTGTCCACGCACGATGTGGCGCTGGCCCTGGACTGGGCGGATTCGGTCGCGCTCGTGGGAAACGGAACCATCACCCAGGGCGAAACCACAGCGGTGCTCTCCGATGCCCACACACTCACCGCCGCACGTCTGCGCGTTCCCTGGCCGCTCGCGCTTGCCCAGCAGTTGGCCGGTGACGGGTTGATCAGCGCTGATGCGAGACCTCGCAACGCCGCCGAACTGCGCGCTGCTCTGACCGCGCCGCCCTCGACGGCGTCGTAGCGCCGCCGTCAGGACGCGACGACAGTCACGACGCCCGTGCCTGATCGACGGTGATCGACCCGCCGCGGGCGCGGGCGAGGAGGTGCCGTTGATAGCTGAGCCGGTTGATTTCCTCCTCAAGTTCGCGGTCCAGTTCGTCCCACGAATCCGCGGAGTGGGTGCGGTTCTCGTCGAGCAGCGGCGGCATCGATTTGAGCGAGAAGCCGAGGGCTGCCAGACGCTTGATCCGCAGAACCCGAATCAAATCCTGCGTGTCGTACTGACGGTAGCCGTTGGCCGATCGTGGTGGTTCGTCGAGGACCCCGCCCTTGTGGTAGTACCGCAGCATGCGAACCGATACTCCTGCCCGGCTTGCCAATTGAGCACTGTTCATCGCGTCGATCCTTCCACGGGGTGCGGTCTTCTCGTTAGTGGTCGGTTCGAGGGCGGGTCGAGTTCCCGGCCCGGCACCTGGTGCGCCACGACGAGGCCGCACCCGCGGTATCGCCCAGACCCGCGCCGGGGCGCCTGACCCACTACGCCACCGGGTGAGAGGTGTCCGCCGCCCTCAGGTGGGTGAGATCGCCGGCCCAGCCCGGGAAGCGGCGGGAACTTTTCGCCGCCACTGACGACCTGTGGGACAACAGGTGCCGATCAGCCCGGCCCCACAGAAGAAGGAACATCGCTCACCATGTCGACAGGAC
>NZ_JBHXFE010000251.1:0-1346 GCF_042722475.1 Streptomyces sp. NPDC127092 | reverse complement strand
GCCTCGTGGGCCTCCTGCGCGGTCTCGTTGCGCTTGGCGTAGACGCGCGGCCGGGCCGGCACGGCGTCCGCCCCGTAGAGCTCGGTGGCCTGGCGACGGGCGGCCTGCACGGCCTCCTGCGAGAGGTTCACCGAGTCCGTGCGCATGTACGTGATGTAGCCGTTCTCGTACAGGCGCTGGGCCACCTGCATGGAGACGCGGGAGCTCATGCGGAGCTTGCGGGCGGCCTCCTGCTGCAGCGTGGAGGTGGTGAAGGGCGCGGCCGGGCGGCGGGTGTACGGCTTGTCCTCCACCGAGTCGACCGTGAAGTCCGCCCCGCGCAGACCCTCGGCCAGCGAGCGGGCGCCGGCCTCGTCCAGGTGGGTCACCTTCTTGCCGGCGGAGGCCTTGAGCCGCCCGGCGTCGTCGAAGTCGCGGCCCGTGGCCACGCGCTCGCCGTCCACTGTGCTGAGGCGGGCCGTGAACGAGCTGCCCACGGCGTCCGCGGCCTGCGCGCCCTCGGCCACCGTGAAGGTGCCCTCCACGCCCCAGTAATGGGCGGAGACGAAGGCCATGCGCTCCCGCTCACGCTCGACGACGAGGCGGGTGGCCACCGACTGCACGCGGCCCGCCGAGAGCCCGCGGGAGACCTTGCGCCAGAGCACCGGCGAGAGCTCGTAGCCGAACAGGCGGTCGAGGATGCGGCGCGTCTCCTGGGCGTCCACGAGGGCCGTGTCCAGCTCGCGGATGTTCTCCAGGCCTCGGCGCACGCCCTCCTGGGTGATCTCCCCGAAGGTCATCCGGTACACCGGCACCGTGGGCTTGAGGGTGTCCAGCAGGTGCCAGGCGATGGCCTCGCCCTCCCGGTCCGCATCCGTGGCGAGGTAGAGGGCCTCGGCGTCCTTGAGCTCGCGCTTGAGCTCCGCGACCTTCTTCTTCTTGTCCGGGTGCACCACGTAGTACGGGGTGAAGCCGTGCTCCGTGTCCACGGCGAACTTCCCGAACGGGCCCTTCTTCATGTCCGCCGGCAGGTCCGAGGGCTTGGGCAGGTCGCGGATGTGCCCCACGGAGGAGTCCACCACCCAGCCGGAGCCCACCGCGTTGAGGTACTTCGCGATGGACTTGCTCTTGGCCGGGGACTCCACGATGACCAGCTTCTTGCCCTCGGGCACGGGAGCGGTCACGGAAGCGGATGACGTGGACAAGGGGGTCCTCCTCGGACGGGGAAGGCGGTGGTTCCGGGCCGGTGCGCGGTGCACGCCGGCGTCGGGCGGACGTCCCCACATCGTAGGGGGCGCGGTGCCCACGATAACGCCCGGCGTCCCCGCGCCCGCCACCGCCCGATCGTCAGCCCTCCACCAGGAACC
>NZ_JBHXFE010000250.1:894-1346 GCF_042722475.1 Streptomyces sp. NPDC127092 | reverse complement strand
ATCTACGTGGGCATGGACGAGCTGGCCGCCTCGGCCGCCGGCACCTCCCTCACGCGGCTGGCCAACGAGCTGCGCCACTACGTGGAGTCCCTCGTCCCCGGGGCGGAGTCGCACGCCGCCGTCGCCCTGGCCCCCGCCGGCGCGGAGGGCCGCGACATCGAGGTCGTGCGCCAGGTGCTCGGCGACCCGACCGTGCAGGGCGGCACCCGTCCCGACCTGGCGCAGGCGCCGGCCCCCGTGTCCACGCGCCAGCCCGGTGTGCTGATCGACCTGTCCCGGCGCGAGGTGCAGCTGGACGGTGAGTCGCTGAACCTCACCTTCAAGGAGTTCGAGCTCCTGAACTACCTCGTGGAGAACGGCGAGCGCACCGTCGGCCGCGAGGAGCTGCTCGACGCCCTGTGGCGCAACGCCGACGAGGTGCCCAACGAGCGCACCATCGACGTGCACATCCG
>NZ_JBHXFE010000250.1:0-884 GCF_042722475.1 Streptomyces sp. NPDC127092 | reverse complement strand
AGACCTGGCTGCGCCTCAGCCGCACGGCCGACGCGAAGACCCTGATCGTCCTCCGGCACGCCAAGGCCGGCTGGCCCGACGCGGCCGACGACCATGCCCGCCCGCTCGCCGAGCGAGGCCACGCCCAGGCGCCCGCCGCCGGCGACTGGCTCCGCGAGCACGACCTCGTCCCGGACGCCGTCGTGTGCTCCGATGCGCTGCGCACCCGTCAGACGTGCGTGTGGGTGTGCGAGCGCCTGGGCGAGCTGGCACCCACGCCCTACCTGGACCCGCGGCTCTACGGCGCCGACGCGGCGCGGGCCCTGGCCGTCGTCAACGAGACGGAGGAGACCACGCGACGGCTGCTGGTGGTGGGCCACATGCCGTGGGTGCAGGAGCTGGGCATGCGGCTGATGAGCCTGGACTCGGACCAGGACGCGGCGCTGCGCATGAGCGAGCACTACCCGACGCTCGGGATGCAGGTGTTCCGGGTGGAGAAGCCGTGGGCCGAGCTCGACGGCCGCGACGCCGCCCTGACGCACTTCGTGGTTCCGGGGCGCTGACCTCCGCGGCGGCGCGCGTGGCAGAGGCGCGCCGACATGACGAAGGCCCCGCTCCAGCAGGAGCGGGGCCTTCCGATCGTGCGCCCAAAGGGATTCGAACCCCTGACCTTCTGTTCCGTAGACAGACGCTCTATCCAGCTGAGCTATGGGCGCATCATCCGATCCGCCGGAGCGGCTCGAACTCGTAGAACACTACAGGACCTCTCCGGCGAAGTGCAAATCGACGGTCTGCGGTGGTCTGAGTCGGGGGTGTGGCGGGGGCGCGGCCATGATAGCCGGGCTCGGGTACCATGGCAGGACCGTGCGGCCACAACGATGTGGTGTGCGCTTCGGCGGTGCACG
>NZ_JBHXFE010000249.1:1066-1347 GCF_042722475.1 Streptomyces sp. NPDC127092 | reverse complement strand
GAGATCGGTGGTGAACGGATCGGTATGGCGGCGAGTAGCTTTGTCTCGGTGTCGCTGGACCCTCCGCTAGTTGCTGTCTGCCCGCAGAACACCTCGGCGACGTGGCCACGACTACAAGAATCGCCGCGCATTGGAATCAGCATTCTCGGGGAGACACACGATGGGGCGGTGCGATCACTGTCAGCGAAGATCGGAGACCGATTCGAGGGGTTGACCACTCAGACACACGAGGGCGGCGCCGTCTTCATCGAGGGAGCCAGTGTGTGGTTGAACACCTCGGT
>NZ_JBHXFE010000249.1:0-1056 GCF_042722475.1 Streptomyces sp. NPDC127092 | reverse complement strand
CATACGATCATCGTGCTGCGCATCAACGATCTGAGTCTTCAGCCCAACGTCGCACCGATCGTGTTTCACCGCAGTGGTCTTCACCGGATCCAACAGGAATCAGCATGAGAGTCGATGCGGCGCTCGCCTCACTACGGGAGGGACGACCGGTGTTCACTGTTGATTCGACCGGTGCCGGCGCCGTAGTCATGGCCGCACACGGGGTAGACATGAAGTGGGTCGCATGGACTGTGCGGCACACCTCTGGCCTGCTCTGCGCGCCGATGTCAGAAGCTCGAGCCGACGAGCTCGACCTTCCTCCGATGGTGCCGCGCAACCAAGTTACCCTCGACGACCAATACACCGTGAGCGTGGACGCCCGGCACGGAGTAACCACCGGGATCAGTGCCGTGGACCGCGCCCGCACGTTCCGCACGTTGGCGGCTCCCTGCACGAGCCCCGCCGACTTGGTTCGGCCGGGCCACGTGCTACCGCTATGCACCCACTCGGGCGGCGTGTTCGAACGCCTCACGCATCCGGAAGCTGCCGTCGATCTGTGCACACTAGCCGGACTGCCCCAGGTCGCCGTACTGGCCACGCTCGTAGCCGACCAGGGTCACGTGCTGCCGCGGGGCGGAATTGAAGACCTCGCCGCCAAACACACCCTCCCTGTTCTGGACATCGCCGAGCTGCTCACGTATCCCCGCCTGGCGGAGTATGCCCATCGAGGGGCCCGTGGTGCAGCGAGATTGGAGAACCGCGCCGTCCCCGCACACCTCTTCCCGTAATGCCCCTCCCTTGCACGAGATGTCTTGTTCGACTTACGGGCCGCACGTGTACCGCCTCCTGCTCGGGGGCCGCCACTCCGAAAGGCGATCCAGCGGCATTTTCAATCGGTATCAGGAAGCCGAGCCAGCGGCTCCAAGGCGCTGTGAGGCGAGTTGGCTTGATCGAATTCCGAGAATGCTTCGTACAGCGTGACGGGATCATTCCGTGACTCGTTTTCCTCGGTGCTGTGCACACCAGAGATGACTCCGCCGAATACGACACAAGTCCCTGGCCGTGCAAATGTGACAG
>NZ_JBHXFE010000248.1:1077-1349 GCF_042722475.1 Streptomyces sp. NPDC127092 | reverse complement strand
GCGTCGGATAGACGCGGTACTGGTATCGCAACTGCACACCCACAGAATAACATTGGTCTATGGTTTCTGAGCCTGAATACAGACGTGGCCGCTCCGTTGTTTCTGCCCTGCACGTCCACTTGGTCTTTGTTACCAAGTATCGGCGCGGAGTCCTCACCGACGAGATGCTGACCACCTGCGAACAGGTGATGCGCAGCGTGTGCGACGACTTCGGTTCTCGGCTGGTCGAGTTCAACGGGGAGGGCGACCACGTGCACCTGCTGATCGAATAC
>NZ_JBHXFE010000248.1:0-1064 GCF_042722475.1 Streptomyces sp. NPDC127092 | reverse complement strand
GTCGGGGCGCGATGCGCTAACTTTTGCCGGAGGGCCTGGCCCGCCCCGCTACGCTCCGCGGTCACTCATGGACTGCACCTTTCTTCGGCTGCCCTTCGGAGCATAAGCGTGACCTATCCGCGCCCACCAGGCGAACTCACAACCACCGGCCGATCTGTGCTCAGGCTATGTGGGTTCACAAGTGCGCCGGCCGCGTATGTGGCGAGGTGGAATGCGGCTCGCCCATGGACCGCGTTGCGGTCGGATTTCTCCGGGGCGAAGCGCGGGGTAATTCGATGTTCCGCGGGTACTCCCGATCTACGCTGCACAGCGGGTTCGATGGTCCCGGTGGCGGCCAGGCCCAACGACCAGCGCTCCCATTTCGCTGGCCGCGCCCATAAAGTCGTTATCGAAACGGACACTGACCGGGTGGGTGAGCTTCGGTTTACCGGTGTGATCGGGCTGGGGACGTCTCGTCAAGTAGCGAATCGACAAGGTCCGCTGCCGCGGCGGTTCTTGCGAGGTTCTTTGTTGTCCCGCTGCCGGTTGCTGTGTGGTCGAGGTAGCGGACTTCGCAGGTGAAAACCGGCGCGTGGGCGGCGCCCTCCATTCTCACGGCCCACTGTGGGGAGGGATGGCCGTGGTGTTCGGCATGGCTGATCACCCAGGCGATCGGGTTCTTCTGCGCTCGCTCCCGCCGTCTCGATGCCTGGCCCGAGTCCGAATCCATGGGTCCGCTGCGCGCTGATGCCGGCCGCGCCCGTACCCCTGCATGCGTGGTGCTCGGGGGCACCGGCTGCGGGTCGTCCCGCAGCGGGGAGTCGACCTCCGGATGGCTCTCCCCTGCCGCGACGGCCTTCGTCAGGCCCCACGCTGCGTCCTGCTCGGCTCGCTTCTTACTGCCCGCGGTGGCCCACGGCCCACAGACCTGACCCACCCGGAATCGGGCCGCGAACACCGGTGTGTGCGAGGGCCCGCGGTGATCGCCGTCGATCTCGGGCCGGTGCAGGTCGGGATGCGCCTGCAGCCACATCGACACCACACTCGGCCCGAACTCCGGATGCGCCCGCGATGCCCAGTCGAAG
>NZ_JBHXFE010000247.1:431-1349 GCF_042722475.1 Streptomyces sp. NPDC127092 | reverse complement strand
GGGCAGCTGCGACTCGGCTCAATGGCGCCTCACCCGGGACGTCCGTGATCTCGGCGAGCTGGTCGAACACACCCTCGGCCCGGGAGGCCATGTCGTCAACGAGCGCTCGGCGCCCCACCACGTGCCAGAGGCGACGAGGGGCCCGGGCCCCTTCCCACCCGGGTGCGTGGGTCATGGCCACCGCGAAGACGTGCACCTCCAAGACGCTCGATTTGCCAGCGCCCGTGGGCGCAACGACGGCGTCAGGCCAGCGTCCCGTCGTCACGACCTGCCTCAGCAGAGCACGCTGCCAGGCGTAGGGCTCACGGCCATGGTTCACGGCGGCGAAGAACTCGTCGAACTCATCGATGGCGACGGTCAAGGCCGCCTTGTCATTGACGTTCATGACCGCTCCTGGGTCGATCCGGGAATGTCCGTGGGCACCAGCAGTCCGCAGCCCAGATGACGGCTCTGACCGAGCGCGAGGATGGCCCGATCAGGCACGACGGTACTGAGAGTGAGCGTGAGGCGGAACGGCTCGATGGGGCTGCGGCGGTCCGTACGGTGGACGTACGCCGTCGGCGTGAGCGTGCGGAACGCCCTGCCCCGAAGCCGCGCTCCGCTCTCCACGACCGCTGCGTGTCGAGCAACAGGGTCCTTCGTCGTGAACGCCGGTTCGAGGTCGCGGAGCACATTGCCCAGAGACCATGCGGCAGCCAGGTCGACGTCCCGGATCGGGGGCTTCGACTTGAGCCGTCGTTCTACGACCACGGCCGGCTGGGCGTCCCACGTCCGCACCGCACCCTCGGGCGGGGCCTTCCAGAATTGCGCCCCGTCATACACCTCGATCTCCTCGGGGGCGACGGTCAGCTGGTGCTCTGAGGTGACGACACGGCGGACGCCGGCCACGGCTGATGCCAGCATCCCCAGGGCGGGCCA
>NZ_JBHXFE010000247.1:0-421 GCF_042722475.1 Streptomyces sp. NPDC127092 | reverse complement strand
TCCGTCCGGGAACGGCAGGGCCGGAAGGTCCCCCGGCACCAGGTGGAGTGCGACACGGTTGGCCGGTGGGGCATCGGACGGCGCATAACGGCCGGTGATCTCCGGCGGGGCGTCGGGTCCCAGGCGCGACACGAGCGCGCGGTGCAGGGCGACGCAGACACTCACGTACCGCTCTTCAGGGACAGTGGAGTTGGCCCCGATGACGGGGACCGCCAGCACCTGGGTCCAGGGAACGTCAGGTTCGTGTTGCTCGACCGACGCGAAGATCCCGCTCCGGAGGTGGTCGCGCGGCGGCAGGGCGGCATGCGGCACCGCCGACGTCGTGTGCTTGTCGCCGCTAGCCGAGGGCTTCCGCCCCAGCGTCGTTGCCGCGTGAGCACGGTCGAGCTCTGCCCTCCGTCCGGGATTCGGCATCGCCTGC
>NZ_JBHXFE010000246.1:0-1353 GCF_042722475.1 Streptomyces sp. NPDC127092 | reverse complement strand
CGCGGGGACCGTGCGGTCGACGTCATGGGCCCCCTTCCGGTGCGGAGCCAGGCACCCCGCCCCGGCGAGCGTAACCGAGCGGCGGGGGCCGACCCCCGTACCGTGTCCGCGGCCGGTGCGATCATGGGGCCATGTCTGTTCGGGTGCTGGCCATCGGCAAGAAGCATGAGGCGTGGGTCGTCGACGGGATCGACCGCTACGAGCGGCGCCTCAAGAAGCCCTACGACCTCTCGTGGCGTCTGCTGCCGCACTCCGCGCGGCAGGAGGAGGCGGCGCGCACGGAGGAGTCGGACCGGATCCTGGGCGCGGTCGGCGCGGACGAGCACCTGATCCTGCTGGACGAGCGGGGGACGGCGTTCGACTCGCCGGGTCTGGCGCGGCACCTGCAGAGCCGGTTCGACGTCGGCGCCCCGGTGACGATGGTGATCGGAGGCGCGTACGGGGTGGACGCCCGGGTCCACGCCCGCGCGGACCGCGTCTGGTCCCTGTCCCCGCTCGTCTTCCCGCACCAGCTCGTGCGGCTGATCCTGGCGGAGCAGGTCTACCGAGCCCAGGAGATCTCCGCCGGCCGACCGTACCACCACGCATGAGCGGGCCCGCGGAGACCGCAGCGGGCTCGGCCACGCCCGCGGCCGACGTCGTCCTGGGCCGGTTCACCGAGCCCACGCGCGCCTGGTTCACGGGCGCGTTCGAGGCCCCGACGCCGGCCCAGCTCGGCGCGTGGGACGCGATCTCCTCGGGGCGGCACGCGCTGGTGATCGCGCCGACCGGCTCGGGCAAGACCCTCTCCTCCTTCCTCTGGGCGCTCGACTCGTTCGTGCGCGAGCCCGCCACCGAGGGGACGGCGGCCACCCGCGTCCTCTACGTCTCGCCGCTGAAGGCGCTCGGCGTGGATGTGGAGCGGAACCTGCGGGCCCCGCTGGTGGGCATCACGCAGACCGCCGCGCACCAGGGCAGGCCCGTGCCGCGCGTGCGGGTGGGTGTGCGCTCCGGGGACACCCCGGCGGCCGAGCGGCGGCGCCTGCAGCAGGATCCGCCGGACATCCTCATCACCACGCCCGAGTCGCTGTACCTCATGCTCACCTCGCAGGCCCGAGCGGCGCTGGCCGGGGTCCGCACGGTGATCGTGGACGAGGTGCACGCCGTGGCCGGGACCAAGCGCGGCGCCCACCTGGCCGTCTCCCTCGAGCGCCTGGACGCCCTGCTGGACACGCCGGTGCAGCGGATCGGCCTGTCCGCCACGGTCGAGCCGGCCGCCGAGGTGGCCCGGTTCCTCGGCGGCACGCAGCCGGTGACGGTGGTGCGGCCCGCCTCGGCCAAGCGCTGGGACCTGACGGTCACGGTGCCGGTGCC
>NZ_JBHXFE010000245.1:0-1354 GCF_042722475.1 Streptomyces sp. NPDC127092 | reverse complement strand
CCGGCAAAAGGGGAGCGAAAGGGAGAGAGAGGAGAACGCGCAGAGGCAAATGGGGAGGGGCCCGGGGGGGTCCCCCCACCAAACCACCCCGGCCCCGTCCGCGCGTGTGTGTTCAGTCAGCCGTGGGCGCGGTCTCGGTGGCCGTGGGTGGCACCGTAGACGAGGCTTCGGAAGTGGATGAAGTGCTGTTTGTTTTGCGTGGCCGGCGCGTACGAGTGCTGCGCTTACGTGTGGTCATGTCCGAGGGCCGCAGACGGTTTAGCTCACTAGGTGTCCACCCTGCACGTTCGGCATCACGGAACGCTGCCTCTGTCTGAGAGTCGGCTTCGGCGGCGGCTGCGTGTGCTTCCTCGCGGCGCGCAAGCGCGTCCGCGATCCGCTCAGCCGCCGCCATGCGCTCCTCGTTCATCCGGCGCATTTCTTCCAGGAAGTGTGTCGTGTCCATCGGCATGGCCCCAGCATAGGGGCGGCGATGCTCGGGCGCATCGAATGGGGTTCCAGCTTGCGAACCGGGGGTCACGCTCTGGTCACCCCCGGCATCAAAGGAACCGACCGGCCAGGCCGGAGCAAGCTATACACTTAGCATAGCTAAGTGGCCTGCCCCCCTTGCCCGTGGGTCGAGGGGGTGGGACACTCGGTGTGACCGAGTGGCGTTGCACTGTGCTGGAAGGAGGGCGGCGATGGCCGAGCGGAAGCGGATGGCGAACCATGATGGCGGCCGCCCCGTGTCCAAGTTCGTTCGTCTCACCGAGGCCGAGGCAGCGGAGCTGTCCATCGCGGCCCAGCGGGAGAACAAGACGGTGCAGCGGTACATGGTGGAGGCTGGCATCGCACGCGCCCGGGGCGTTGACCCGCAGGCGGCGCGCGAGACCATCACGGCGTTGTTCAAGGTGGAGCACCAGATCGCCAAGGTCGGAACGAACCTGAACCAGCTCACGCGCCACGCGAACGCGACGGGTGAAGTTCTGCACGCTGAGCTGCACGCTGAGCTGGCTCAGCTGCGGCGCTGTCTGGACCGCCTGGAGGAGACCGTGGATCAGGTGTCTGTGGAGGCCCGCGCATGATCCCGAACGTCACCCGAGGCGGGGACATGGCCGGACTCGTCTACTACCTGGCCGGGCCGGGCCGGGCGAACGAGCACACCCGCCCGATGATCGTTGCCGGAGACGAGCGGATCACGTTCCGCGTCGAGCCAGGCAAGGAGCTGAACAAGCATGATGCGTTTGAAATCGGGTACCAGCTGGAGCGTCCGCGCCGCGCGCACGGCACCGCCGTGATGACCTCCGTGACCGAGTGGGACGAGGAGCAACAGAAGCACGTCAAGGTCGCTGAACGCGCCGGCCATGTGTGGCAC
>NZ_JBHXFE010000244.1:0-1358 GCF_042722475.1 Streptomyces sp. NPDC127092 | reverse complement strand
GTCATGGGGTGAGCCTGCCGCCCCCGGGCCCTGCGACGGACCGGACCGACGCGCCCTGGGGAGGGCCGCCGTCGTCGTGGTGGCTGTGCAGGAGCGGCCGACCCGCCGGACACGGCGGCCCCGGCGCGACGCGGGTTGAGTTCTCACGGGTGCGCGCCGCCTGGACCGGTGATAACTCAACCCGCGTTGCGGGGAGCGGCCGGCCCGTCGGTCACGGCGTGCGGTCGACCGGCACCAGCTCCACGTCCTCGAGCCGTCCGTCCCGCGCCACCGCGCGTATCAGCGTGCACACCGGCTGCCGCCGCCGGTCCGTGCAGGAGCCGGGGTTGAGCAGCCGCAGGCCCGGGTTCGCGGTCTCCGGCCCGGCCACGGTGTCCCACGGGATGTGGCTGTGCCCGAAGACCAGCACGTCCGCGTCCGGGAACGCCGCGGCCATGCGGCGCTCGCGGCCGGCCGCCGGGCCCGTCTCGTGGACCATCGCGATCCGCACCCCGCCGAGCTCCACGCGCGCCACCTCGGGCAGCCGCGCCCGCGGCCCCGGCCCGTCGTTGTTGCCCCACACGCCCACCAGCCGGGCGGCCCGCGCGTCGAGGTCGTCGAGCACGTCCTCGGCCACCCAGTCGCCGGCGTGGAGCACGACGTCGGCCCGCGCCACCTCGGCCCGCACCTGCGCAGGCAGGGCGCGGGCGCGCCGCGGGATGTGGGTGTCGGCGATCAGGAGCAGGCGGACGGCGACGTCGTCGGGCACGGTCCGCCTCACCGCGCCGCGAACGCGCCGAGCCAGAGCGCCAGCGGCAGGCCGACGATGAACACCGCCACGAATCCGCGCACCAGCCACCGGCCCGCCGGGGTGGCGAGGTTGACCGTCACGCCCACGCCGTAGCCGGGGCGTTTGGCGGGGAAGACGGCCGGGTCCTCGGGGTCGCGCTTGAGCCCCAGGGGCGTCCACACCTCGTCCTCGGCGAGCTCCGCGGCCGTGGGCCGGTGCCCGAGGTCCGCGGCGACGCGGTCCGCCCAGCGCGTCCACCGCCGGGTGCCGGCCCGCATCGCCGGGAAGATGCCCACCATGAGCACGGTCAGCGTGAGGGGCAGGAGCCACCAGGCCATCGTCCACGCCCCGGCGGCGAGCACCTCGGCCGTCGTCGGGGCCAGCACCAGCACGATGAGCACGCACGACCACCCGAGGCACGCCTGGACCCCGCGGTGCACCCCCGGCTGGCGCACGCGCCGCCACGGGGACAGCCCCGGATCCATGGGAACCAGGGCAGTGACCATCGCGGAGACCAGGGCCAGGAACCCCGTCATGCCGAGGCCGATCAGCGGCCCCGTCGCCACCGTGCCGAACGAGGCGTCCTCCC
>NZ_JBHXFE010000243.1:0-1362 GCF_042722475.1 Streptomyces sp. NPDC127092 | reverse complement strand
CGGCGGTCCTCCTCCCGGTTCATGGGGTTCTGCGGCGGGGCGGGTGCACGACGGCGGCGGGCCGGGGGTCGATGCGTGGCACCAGAGTACGGCACGGCAGGCGCGGTGGTGGAAGCGCTTCCATTCCGGTTTCAGCCGGTCTTGACCTCCGCCCCCACTCCCGCATGCCCGTGTTCATGCGGGAGCGCACCTCTGTGTGGCATATCACAGTGGAAGCGTTTACACT
The DNA here is from genome assembly GCF_042722475.1 of Streptomyces sp. NPDC127092. Lineage (NCBI taxonomy): Bacteria > Bacillati > Actinomycetota > Actinomycetes > Kitasatosporales > Streptomycetaceae > Streptomyces > Streptomyces sp. NPDC127092. Next base: position 1,136 of record NZ_JBHXFE010000243.1, on the reverse strand, counting down.
CCTGGGGACTGACTCCTTCAGCCGCCGGGGGCAGGCGCCGTCTCACCGCGGGGCCCACGTCGGCGACGCAACGGCCGGCGCATGCCGCGGGCCACCCCTCGTGAAAGGCACATCATGCAGTCGACGACGACCGGCGGCCTCTTCCGCCGCCCGCTCAGCCTGACCCTCACCGCGGCGTTCTCCGCCCTCGCGCTCACCGCGTGCGGCGGCGGCTCCTCCGCCCCGGCGTCCTCCTCCCCGGCCGGCGCCACCGAGCAGGGCACGGCCACCGCGTCCCCGAGCCAGGACCTCTCCGAGGCCGGCGCCAGCACCATCACCATGTGGGTGGACCAGAACCGCCAGGAGCCGCTGCAGGCCGTGGCGGAGGACTTCAAGGAGGACACCGGGATCACGGTGGAGCTCGTGGTCAAGGACAACTCCACGATGAAGGACGACTTCATCACCCAGAACCCCACGGGCGAGGGCCCGGACGTGATCGTCGGCGCCCACGACTGGATCGGCTCGCTCGTGCAGAACGGCACCATCGAGCCCCTTGAGCTGGGCGAGAGAGCCGGCGACTTCGTGGAGTCCTCCGTGCAGGCCGTCACCTATGAGGGTCAGACCTGGGGCGTGCCGTACTCCGTGGAGAACATCGCCATCCTGCGCAACACCGAGCTGGCCGAGTCCACCCCGGCCTCCTTCGACGAGATGATCGCGGAGGGCCGGAAGGCCGTCGACGCCGGCGAGGCCGAGTACCCGTTCGTGGTGGGCCTGGACGCCGTCAACGGCGACCCGTACCACTTGTACCCGTTCCAGACCTCCATGGGCGCCCCCGTGTTCAAGCAGGCCGAGGACGGCTCGTACGACACCGGCTCGCTGGCCATGGGCGGGCCCGAGGGTGAGGCCTTCGCCGAGAAGCTGGCCGAGTACGGCGAGTCCGGGGTGCTGAACCCGAACATGACCGCGGACATCGCCAAGGAGCAGTTCAACTCCGGCAACGCGGCCTACTTCATCACCGGCCCGTGGAACATCGAGGAGGCCGAGGCGGCCGGCGTCGACTTCGAGGTCGAGGCCATCCCGTCCATGGGCGACCAGCCGGCGCAGCCGTTCGTGGGCGTCAACGCCTTCTTCGTCTCCTCAGAGTCCGAGAACCAGCT
>NZ_JBHXFE010000242.1:563-1368 GCF_042722475.1 Streptomyces sp. NPDC127092 | reverse complement strand
CATGGCCCCCGGGTAGCCGACGTTGCGGCCGAGGAACAGGACGGAGGTGGCGTCGGCCATGGAGCGGGCGAGCTCCTTGACCTGGTCCTTGGCGGCGAGGATCTCCTCGATCTTGCCGGGGATCGCCCCGAGGTCCGCCAGGATGTCCTTGATCTGGCCGCTGAACAGCTTCTTGTTCAGCTGGGCCAGGTACAGGCCCAGCAGGTAGGCGGCGGTGATCTGCGCCAGGAACGCCTTGGTGGAGGCGACGGCGATCTCGGGGCCGGCGTGCGTGTAGAGCACGGCGTCCGACTCGCGCGGGATCGTGGAGCCGTTGGTGTTGCAGATGGACACGGTGCGGGCGCCCTGCTCCTTGGCGTAGCGGACCGCCATGAGGGTGTCCATGGTCTCGCCGGACTGGGAGATGGACACCACGAGGGTGTGCGGGTCGATGATCGGGTCGCGGTAGCGGAACTCGTGGGAGAGCTCCACCTCCACGGGGATCCGGCACCAGTGCTCGATGGCGTACTTGGCCACCGTGCCCGCATAGGCGGACGTGCCGCACGCCAGGACGATGATCTTGTCGACGGCCTTGAGCTCCTCGGGGTCGATCCGCAGCTCGTCCAGCATCAGGGCGCCGGCGGCGTCCGTGCGGCCCAGCAGGGTGTCCTGCACGGCCTGGGGCTGGTCGTGGATCTCCTTCTCCATGAAGGTCTCGAAGCCGCCCTTCTCCGCGGCCGAGGCGTCCCAGTCCACGGTGAAGCGCTTGCCGTCGGCGGGGCCGCCCCGGAAGTCCGAGATCTCGACGGCGTCGGCCGTGATCGTC
>NZ_JBHXFE010000242.1:0-553 GCF_042722475.1 Streptomyces sp. NPDC127092 | reverse complement strand
GGAACTCGACCCCCTTCGCGAGCAGCTCCTCGCGCAGCTCGGCGTAGTTCTCGATGATGCCGTTGTGGATGAGCGCCAGCCGGCCCTCGTCCGCCACCTGCGGGTGGGCGTTGCGGTCGGTGGGGCCGCCGTGGGTGGCCCACCGGGTGTGGCCGATGCCGACGAGGCCGGTGGGGATGGGGTGCTCGGCGAGCTCCTCGGCGAGGTTGGCGAGCTTGCCCGCCTTCTTCCGGTGGTACAGCTGACCGCCGTCCACCACGGCCACACCGGCGGAGTCGTATCCGCGGTATTCGAGACGACGCAGGCCCTCCATCAGGACGTCGAGAGCGCCGTGCTCACGATCCGACTGGGGCTGGCCGATGTATCCGACGATTCCGCACATGCGCACGAGAATACCGGGCCGGACCCGTCTTCCGCGCACGGCGGGCCGGCTCACTCCGCCCGGGACGAGAACCCCGCGGGATTGGCCTCCTGCCAGGCCCAGAGGTCCCGCACCATCGCGGTCACATCGCGCCGGGCGTGCCAGCCCACCTCGGCGCCGATCGCGTCCACG
>NZ_JBHXFE010000241.1:625-1377 GCF_042722475.1 Streptomyces sp. NPDC127092 | reverse complement strand
GAGCACGACTTGCCCCGACAGGGCCTATTCTCCGCCGAAATTCCGAAATTGCCTCGGCAACTGCGGCATTGAAGTGTTCGACATTGTCGAATTCGGTGTTCACGGTGCCGAGCAGGGTGTGCGCCTGACGGCCTAACACCTTCTCACCGAAGACTGTGCCGCAATTCCGGCGGTGCAGCGCCTCCCGGACTCGGGTCACAGCGGCACCGAACCTTACGTCGCGAAGGCCGCGCGGCGGCCACATCCCCAGCAGCCCGGAGAACACCGCCATGGCCATGCCACCACATTCGGAGTGTGGTCACCCACAGCCGGCATCATTCTCTTCCGCACCGCACTCACACACGGTTCACCCGAAAACGACTGCGGCACCGCACACGAGTGGAGACAACTCGACACCACACCGCGATGATCAACAGGCACCGGGACGGCCACCCGGGACTGCCCCGGCTCTGGTTGACACCTGACCTGTGAGGGATCTGCCCTCACAGTGGAAGGATGATCGACATGCCGAAGCCGTATCCCGAGGAGTTCCGCCGCGACGTCGTCGCCGTGGCCCGCAAACGCGAAGCCCCGCTGGAACAGATCGCGAAGGACTTCGGGATCTCCGAGACTTGCCTGAAGAACTGGCTGCGCAAGGCCGACATCGAGGACGGCACCCGACCCGGCCCCACACGGGACGAATCCGACGAGCTCCGCGAGGCCCGCAAACGTATCCGGCTGCTCGAACAGGAAGCGGAGGTGATGCGCCGGGC
>NZ_JBHXFE010000241.1:0-615 GCF_042722475.1 Streptomyces sp. NPDC127092 | reverse complement strand
CCTACCTATCGCGCGATGTCAACCCGTTACCCTTTTCGTAGTCGGAAACAACCTGCTTCCGACCACTGAACTGGACACCTCGGCATGACTACGTCAACCTGTCGCACAATGATCAATTTTGTGATGTCACCGAGGTGGACAGGCGATGAGTGATCGCTGATAGGGGCCGGACCCGCACATACAGGCCGTCGTAACGTGGATGCCGAGACTCACTCGCCATACCCAGCAGTGCACCACATCTCTTTCCCACGAGAGGATGCGATGACAGTCCCGACACACGAACAAATCGAAGTCTTCCTCGGCGTCGACGTAGGCAAGGGACAACACCACGCCGTCGCCGTATCCCGCACCGGCACCATTCTATTCGACCGGACACTACCCAACGACGAAATCCGCCTCCGCGAACTCATCGACACACTCACCCACCACGGCCCGACAATCCTTGTCGTCGATCAACCCGCCACCATCGGCGCACTCGCCGTCGCAGTCGCCCAAGACATGGGCATCGCCGTCGGCTACCTCCCCAGGACTGGCCATGCGACGCATCGCCGACCTCTACCCCGGCGAAGCGAAAACCGACAAGAAAGACGCCGCGATCATCGCCGACGCGGCCCG
>NZ_JBHXFE010000240.1:0-1378 GCF_042722475.1 Streptomyces sp. NPDC127092 | reverse complement strand
ATGGACAGGGTCTGCGCGATCTTCCGGGACGGCGTCGTGGTGATGTCGTGCCCGCCCACGGCGATCGTCCCGGCGTCGGCGTCCTGCAGCCGGCCGATCATCGTCAGCAGCGTGGACTTGCCCGCCCCGTTGGGCCCCACGAGCGCGGTCACTCCCCCGGCCTGGATGTCCAGGTCCACGGGTCCGATGCACACCTCATCGCTGTGGCGCTTCACCACGCCGCGCAGCTCGATCACAGACGTCCCTTTCTCATCACGACGACCAGGAAGGTGATGCCGCCGATCAGCTCGATGACCACCGTGACCGCACCTCCCGCGTAGAACACGTGCCGCAGCACGAAGTAGGCGCTCGTGAGCACCGCGTACCCGGCCAGCGCCGCCACCGGGAGGATGAACCGGTGGTCGTGGGTGTCGACGAGGCTGTACGCCAGCGTCGCCACGAGGAACCCGAGGAACGTCATCGGGCCCACGAGCGCGGTGGTCATGGCCATCAGCACGGAGACCAGCAGCAGCGTCACCATGAGCTCGCGCCGGTGGTGCAGGCCCAGGTTGGTCGCGGCGTCGGCGCCGAGCGCCACCGTGTTCAGGCGGCGGGAGCGCAGCCACAGCAGCGCGCACACGACGACGGCGATGGGCGCGGCGATCGCCACGTACTCGGTCCGGGCGTTGGAGATGTTGCCGAAGAGCCGCGCGCTCAGCAGGTCGAACGAGTTCGGGTCCAGCAGTCGGTGCATGAACGTGCTCAGCGCGGCCAGCCCGCCGCCCAGCACCACGCCCACGAGCAGCATCAGATGGACGCTGCCGTAGGGCCGGGAGAGCAGCCACGAGTACAGGGCCGTCGCCAGCGCCACCATGAGCGCGGCCTGGGCGAGGAACGGCCCCACCCCGGTCAGCACCGCGACGCCGGCGGCTCCCAGCACGTACACGGCGACGGTCGACACGGCGGTGTAGAGCGCCTCGAACCCCATGATCGAGGGCGTGATGATGCGGTTGCCCGTCACCGTGTGGAAGGTGACGGTCGCGAAGGAGTGGCACAGCGCCACGATGCCGATCACGCCCAGGGACTCCACGCGCATCCGCGCGATCATCCAGAACGCGCGCGAACCGGGTTCGGCCTCGTTGCCCCACAGCAGGATCCCGGCGGTGGAGAGCACGGCGACGGCGGCCAGCACGGCGACGACGACCGCATACCTCCGGCGGTCGGCGGCGGTGACGAACGCGCCGGACCGGCGCGGGGCGTCGGCCTCGACGGGCCCGGCCGCGGTGGCGCCGCCGGGCGGGGCGGGGATGCGACCCGGGGCGGTCGCGAGCGGCTCAGCCATGCTTGGCCTGCCTCAGCAGCAGGGCGAGGAACACGATCGCGCCCACGAGGCCCAGGA
>NZ_JBHXFE010000239.1:1092-1379 GCF_042722475.1 Streptomyces sp. NPDC127092 | reverse complement strand
TCGGTGTGGGGCGCCTCCACCGCGAGCAGGGCCAGCCGGGAGCGGGTGCGCAGCGGGGCGGCGTCGAGTGCCCCGGACACCGAGTCCGAGTAGGCGCGCACCAGGCCCCCGGCGCCCAGCTTGATCCCCCCGAACCAGCGCACGACGACGGCGCACACGTCCGTCAGGTCGGTCCGGCCCGGCGCGGTCTCGCGCTGGAGGACGGCCTCGAGCATGGGGACGCCGGCCGTGCCGGCGGGCTCGCCGTCGTCGCTGGAGCGCATCCGGTCCCGGGCGGGGCCGAGGAC
>NZ_JBHXFE010000239.1:435-1082 GCF_042722475.1 Streptomyces sp. NPDC127092 | reverse complement strand
GTCGTGGTGCCGGCGCCGCAGGACGGCGACCATCTCGCGCGCCTGCGCCTCGTCCTCGACGCGCCCGAGGTAGGTGAGGAAGCGGCTGCGGCGGATCTCCACCTCCCGTTCCAGCCAGCCGTCGGGGTCGCGGGCGGACGCCGGCAGGACCGTGCAGCGCGCGGTCGGGGCGGGGGCGGGATCGGGCATGACCCCACCCTAGGGGCTGGCCGAGGACGGGCACGCCGTCGAGCCCCGACGTGAGCTTCGGTACAGTGGAAGACCGTGCCACCCGGCACCGGCCCACCGGTGAGCGAGCACGCGTGCCGCCGCGGGCCTCCCATGACCCTGTCCCGGGAGACTCATGACTTCCCCGCTCACTCGCCTGCACGACACGTTGGGGCTCCGCACGAGTCCGGCGATCTTCTTCGGCTCGGCCGCCGCGGTCGTGCTCTTCACCGCCGCGATGGGCCTGTTCCCTGGCCCGGTCCAGGCGGCCTTCGGCGTGGTCTCGAGCTGGCTGCGCTACGACGTCGGCTGGATCTACACCCTCAGCCTGACCCTGCTGGTGGCGTTCCTGTTCATCCTCGCCGTGACCCGGTACGGCCGGGTCAAGCTCGGCGACGACGACGCGGTGCCGGAGTACTCCGGCCTGACCTGGTTCGGCA
>NZ_JBHXFE010000239.1:0-425 GCF_042722475.1 Streptomyces sp. NPDC127092 | reverse complement strand
CCAACCCGCCCATGGCGGGGACGGAGCCGTTCTCCGACCGCGCGGCCTCGGAGGCCATGGCGATCGCGAACTTCCACTTCGGCATCCACATGTGGGCGATCCTGCTCGTCCCGGGCCTGTGCTTCGGCTACTTCACGTACAAGCGCAAGCTGCCCCCGCGCGTGTCCTCCGCCTTCCAGCCCCTCCTCGGCGATCGCATCCACGGCCCCATCGGCAAGACGATCGACATCATCGCCGTGGTCTCCACCGTGTTCGGCCTCGGCGTGTCCGTGGGCCTGGGCGCCCTGCAGATCAACGCGGGCATGAACTACGTGCTGGGCACCCCCGTGGCCGGCTGGGTCCAGGCGCTCATCCTGGCCGTCGTCACCGCCGTGGGCACGGCCTCCGTGCTGGTCGGCATGGACAAGGGCGTCAAGCGGCTGTCC
>NZ_JBHXFE010000238.1:371-1380 GCF_042722475.1 Streptomyces sp. NPDC127092 | reverse complement strand
ACAACGAGATGATCGCCTCGATCGACGGAGCGCAGCGGATCATCAAGTTCGAGACCTACATCTGGAAGAGCGACCCCACGGGCCAGCGGTTCATGGACGCCTTCAACCGGGCGGCCGCGCGCGGCGTGGAGGTCTACGTCTCCTATGACGGGTTCGGGAACCTCGTGGTCCCGCCCCGCTTCTACCGTCAGCTGGACCCGCGCATCCACGTGTTCCGGCTGCCGGCCTTCGCCCGCCCGATCTGGCGAGGCGTGGTCCGACACAGCGGGTTCAACCACTCGAAGATCATGGTGGTGGACGACGAGGTCAGCTTCGCAGGCGGCTTCAACATCGGCGACGACTACGCCCGCTTTTGGCGGGACACTCACGTGCGCGAGCGCGGCCCGGCGGTGTGGGGGCTGGACCAGTCGATCTCCATCAAGTGGAACGCCCACCACCGCGCGGGCGAGCAGATGTCCTGGCGCCCCCCGGACACGTGGGACCCGCGCGTCACCGTGGCCGCGAACCAGCCGCCGCTCCTGGTCTACCCGATCCGGCTGAGCTACCTCGACGCCATCCAGCGGGCGCAGCACCGCATCCTCATCAACACGCCGTACTTCATCCCGGACCAGCAGGTCCTCGAGGCGCTGCTGCACGCGGCCCGGCGCGGGGTGGACGTGCAGGTGATGGTGCCGGAGGACTCCAACCACATCGTGGCGGACTGGGCCTCGCGCGGCTTCTTCGGGAAGATGCTCGAGGCCGGCATCACGATCCTGCTGTACAGGGCCAGCATGATCCACGCGAAGACCGCCACCGTGGACGGCATCTGGTCCACCGTGGGCTCGGCCAACGTCGACCGCCTCTCCCTGGGCTTCAACTACGAGTCCAACGTGGTGGTCGTGGACCGCGACTTCGCCGCCCGGATGGAGGAGATCTTCGCTCTCGACGCCCAGCGGGCCGTCCGGATCGACACCCCGCGCTGGGAGGACCGTCACGGCCTCGCCCGCGTGGTCGAGGCCCTGCTGGTACC
>NZ_JBHXFE010000238.1:0-361 GCF_042722475.1 Streptomyces sp. NPDC127092 | reverse complement strand
CCTCACTGCGGCCCCACGCGGCCGCGCGCCCATCCCGACTCCCTGGGAGCCCCATGCTCTGGACCCTGCTCCGCCGTCACGGCCGGCGCTATCGCGGCGCCGTCGCGGCCGTCGTCGTGCTGCAGCTGATCAGCACGCTGGCCATGCTGTACCTGCCCAGCCTCAACGCCCGCATCATCGACGAGGGCGTGGCCCGCGGCGACACCGCCCGCATCTGGGACATCGGCCTCGTGATGCTCGGCGTGGCGTTGGTGCAGGTGGTCGCCGCGATCGCCGCCGTGTGGTTCGGGGCGAAGGCCTCGATGGGCGTCGGCCGGGACCTGCGCCGCGCCGTCTACACCCGCGTGGACGCGTTCTCCGC
>NZ_JBHXFE010000237.1:0-1382 GCF_042722475.1 Streptomyces sp. NPDC127092 | reverse complement strand
GCACCCGGGAGAACCGGCGCTCCGCCGCGGGGTCGACGGGCGGGACGACCGAGGCCTGCGGTGCGTCGGCGATGCTCATGGGCGATGGACTCCTCGGACGATCACGGCTGGGGGTGCGGGCGCCACGTCCGGGGTCGTTCCCCTCACCCGCTGGGGCGAAGGGCGCGGGACGGCGCCGACTCTGACCAGCACCCTACTCGTTGTGGCGGAACCCTCCGAGGCACGGGGCCCGGACGCGCCGGATCAGCGCTGCGCGTTGGAGGGTTCCCACAACCGGGTGAAGTCCTGGCCCAGGGCCGCCGCGGCCCGCCGCAGCCACGCCACGGACAGCCCGATCACCGCGTTGGGGTCCCCGTCCACGCCGTCCACGAGGGCCGCGCCCGCGCCGTCGACTGTGAACGCGCCCGCGCAGTGCAGCGGCTCGCCCGTGGCCACGTAGGCCTGGATCTCGGCCTCGGTGACGGCGCCGAAGCGCACGACGGCGGACACCACGCCCGCCTCCGCGGCCATCCCGGACGCGGCCCCGGACTCCGGCAGCACCAGGCCCAGCCAGTGGCCCGAATGCAGCACGCCCTCCCGGCCGGCCTGGGCGCGCCAGCGCTCGACGGCGACCTCGGGCTCGTAGGGCTTGCCGTGGGAGCGGCCCTCGAACTCGAACACGGAGTCGCAGCCGAGCACGAGCGTGGGCGCGTCGACGCCGGCGGCCGCCACACGGGCGGCCACGTCGCGGCCCTTGGCCTCCGCCAGCAGGCCCGCCAGCTCCGCCGGCGACGGGTCGCCCGCCGCCGCGCCCACGGCCGCCTCGGCCACCCCCGAGACGACGACGCGGAACGGCACCCGCGCCCGGGTCAGGACCTCCGCCCGGCCGGGGGAGGCCGAGCCGAGCACCAGCCGCAGGCCCGTGCCGGGGCCGGCCGCGCCGTCGTCGTGCGGGATCACGCGAGTGCCTCCCGCAGGGTGTCCAGGCCCATGCCGCCCAGGCGCAGGGCCCGGGTGTGGAAGGCCTTGAGGTCGAAGTCGGCGCCCTCGGCCTGCTCGTGCTCGGCGCGGATCTGCTCCCAGATGCGCTGGCCCACCTTGTAGGCCGGCGCCTGCCCCGGCCAGCCGAGGTAGCGCGTGAACTCGAAGCGGCGCTGGCCCTCGGAGATCCTCAGGTGCTTGGCCAGGAACGCGTAGCCCTTCTCCGGGGTCCACGCGCCGCCGCCCTCGGACTCGGGGGCGTCGAAGCCGCAGTGGTAGCCGATGTCGAACACCACGCGGGCCGCGCGCATGCGCTGCATGTCCAGCATGCCGAGGTGGTCGCCCGGGTCGTCGAGGAAGCCGAGCTCCTCCATGAGCTTCTCCGCGTACAGCGCCCAGCCCTCGCCGTGGCCGGACGTCCA
>NZ_JBHXFE010000236.1:827-1393 GCF_042722475.1 Streptomyces sp. NPDC127092 | reverse complement strand
CCCTGGGCCATCATGCCCAGTGCGGCGGCCACGCGCGCCGGCTCGGCCTCGTGCTCGTCGACGTACGCGGCGACGATCTCACCGAACACCGCCAGCTCCTCCTCCGAGGCGCGCTCGAGGGTGCGGGTGATGCCGTCGGCGAAGCGGCGCTTGCGGGCCGCGTTGACGTCGGCGACGGAGGGCACGGCCATCTCCTCGACCTGCTGGCGGGTGGTCCGCTCGATCTGCTTGAGCAGGAAGCGCTCACGCGGGGTCATGAAGAGCACGGCGTCGCCCTGTCGGCCGGCGCGGCCGGTGCGGCCGATGCGGTGCACGTAGGACTCGGCGTCCTGCGGGATGTCGTAGTTGACCACGTGCGAGATGCGCTCGACGTCCAGGCCGCGGGCGGCGACGTCGGTGGCCACCAGCACCGAAGTGCTGCGGTTGGCAAACATCGCCAATACCTGGTCACGGTCGCGCTGTTCGAGATCACCATGCAGGCCGACGGCGGAAATGCCCTTGGACGTCAGGTGATCCACGGTTTCCTGCACTTGCTGCTTGGTGAAGCAGAACGCCACGCAGGAGGC
>NZ_JBHXFE010000236.1:0-817 GCF_042722475.1 Streptomyces sp. NPDC127092 | reverse complement strand
GTCCTCCACGGTCTTCTCGCGCTGCTTCTGGGCGACGTCGCCGGAGATGGCCACGGCCTTGAACCCGGCGCGCGTGAGCTTCTGGGCGAGCTCCTCGGTACCGGCACGGGTGCGCACGAAGGCGATGACGCCGTCGTGCTCCTCGGTCTCGAGGATCCGGCTCAGGGCCTCGAACTTCCACTGGTGACCCACCTGCAGGTAGCGCTGGCGGATCGTGGCGGACGTCGTCGACTGACGGGCGACGGCCACCTCCTCCGGGGCGTTCAGGTACTGGGCGGAGATGCGGCGGATGGCCGGGGGCATGGTGGCGGAGAACAGCGCGGTCTGCTTCGTGTCCGGGGTGGAGGCGAGGATGCGGTCCACCTCCTCCGCGAAGCCCATGCGCAGCATCTCGTCCGCCTCGTCCAGCACGAGGGTCTGCAGGTCGGAGAGGTCCAGCGAGCCGCGCTCGAGATGGTCGATCACGCGGCCCGGCGTGCCGACGACGACCTGCGCGCCCCGGCGCAGTCCGGCCAGCTGCGGGCCGTACGGGGAGCCGCCGTAGACCGCGAGCACGGAGACGTCGTCGAGATGCTTGGCGTAGCTGTCGAAGGCGTCGGCCACCTGGAGGGCGAGCTCGCGGGTCGGGGCGAGCGCGAGCACCTGCGGGGTGTCCGCGCGCCCGGTCACGTCCGTGGTCTCGGCGAGGCGGGACAGGGCCGGCAGCGCGAACGCGCCGGTCTTGCCGGTGCCGGTCTGGGCCAGGCCCACGACGTCGCGGCCGTCCAGCAGCAGCGGGATGGTCGCCTCCTGGATCGGCGAGGGGCGGGTGTAGCCC
>NZ_JBHXFE010000235.1:0-1393 GCF_042722475.1 Streptomyces sp. NPDC127092 | reverse complement strand
GCAGGTCGGCGTCGAGGGCTCCGTGTTCGAGCTGTACCGGCGTCTGCTGCAGATCCGCGGCGAGCTCGACCTGGGCACGGGCACGTTCGCGTGGTCCGAGCACCACGACCCCGCACGCGGGGTGCTGGCGTTCACGGTCACCTCGGGCGGTGGCCGGCACCTGGGCTCGGGCGAGCCGATCCCGGCGCGCACCGTGCTCGTGATGGCGAACCTGTCGACCGATCCCGTCGACCTGCCCGCGGGCCATTCCCGGGCCCTGTTCTCCCTCGAGGAGGCGGAGGCCGTGCAGGACGGGCGGCTCGCGCACGACGCCGCCGCGTGGCTGCTCATGGACTGAGCCCGGCGCGCCCCGGGACCCGCCGGGGCACCCCGGACCTTCCGCGGGGAATCCGCGGTGGGCGAGGTCACATCATCCGGCCCGGCCGGACGAACGCGACGTAACGTCCACGATGACTCGCATCACACCGGACAAAGTGGCATGAACGCTGTGTCACGAGTCACCATGGCGTGTCCTGATCCACCCCCCTTCGAGCGGAGACTTCACGTGAGCACCTCCCCCTTCGGCTCCCGCGTCGCCGAGACCGGCGCGGCCACCGCGGACCGCGGGCAGCTGCACCGCGGCCTGAGCCAGCGGCACATCATGTTCATCGCCCTGGGCACGGCGGTGGGCACCGGCCTCTTCTACGGCGTGTTCCTCGTGATGCGCGCCCTCGGCGAGATGACGCTCCGGGAGCCCGTCTCCGGGTCCTTCGCCGCCTACGCCTCCCGTTATCTCGGCCCCTTCGCCGGCTACGTGACCGGCTGGACCTTCGTCTTCGAGCTGGCCGTCGTGATCGTCGCGGACACCGCCGCCATCACCACGTACATGGCGTTCTGGTTCCCGGGGGTCCCGGCCTGGGCCTGGGTCGCGGCCACGATCCTCGTGGTCGGCCTGATCAACTTCACGCACGTCGGCAACTTCGGTGAGGCCGAGTTCTGGCTGACGCTCGTGAAGGTCGGGGCCATCGTGGCGATGATCTTCGGCGGTGTGATCCTGCTCTTCACCGGCGCCTCCACCGCGGACGGCACCCAGGCCAGCCTGGCGAACCTCGTGGACCACGGCGGATTCCTGCCGCACGGCATCCTGGGCGTGCTGACCGCGCTCACCATCGTGACGTTCTCCTTCGGCGGCATCGAGACCCTCGGCGTGGCCGCGGGCGAGGCCAAGAACCCGGAGAAGGTGCTGCCCAAGGCCATCAACACGGTGCCGATCCGCATCCTGTTGTTCTACGTGCTGACGATGGCGGTCATCATGGCCCTCGTCCCCTGGAACCAGGTGGACGGCAAGGCCAGCCCGTTCGTGCAGATCTTCGAGGGCCTCGGCGTCCCCTTCGCCCCGCACCTGCTGAACTTC
>NZ_JBHXFE010000234.1:0-1394 GCF_042722475.1 Streptomyces sp. NPDC127092 | reverse complement strand
ACTGATTCTTCTTCTATGACGGCCCGGCCTTCGCCAAAGGCATGTCGCAAGGCGGCGACGTGCTCATCGGGTACCTTGAGGACCCTTTGTTCCGCGACCATACGCACCAAGGCCGCCGCGGGGAGACCTTCACCGTCAACGGCCGTGACCTCGGCGTCGAGGGCGCCCACCGCATCCTCGTGGACGACTACGTCTCCACCGAGGACGGCACCGGCGTGGTCCACCAGGCGCCGGCCTACGGTGAGGACGATCAGCGCGTGTGCGAGGCCAACGGCATCCCCGTGCTGCTCTCCGTGGACTCCGGTGCCCGGTTCCTGCCGCTGTTCGCCCACGAGGACGTCGGGCGCGGCGACCTGCGCGAGATCGCCGGCGTGCAGGTCTTCGAGGCCAACCGCACGATCATCCGCGCCCTGCGCGCCCTGGGCCGCGTGGCCCGCGAAGCCTCCTACGAGCACTCCTACCCGCACTGCTGGCGGTGCCGCACGCCCCTGATCTACCGCGCGGTGACGTCCTGGTACGTCAAGGTCACCCAGATCAAGGAGCGCATGCTCGAGCTGAACGAGGAGATCACCTGGATCCCCGGCAACGTGAAGCACGGGCAGTTCGGCACGTGGGTCGCCAACGCGCGCGACTGGTCCATCTCCCGCAACCGGTACTGGGGCTCGCCCATCCCGGTGTGGGAGTCCGACCACCCCGACTTCCCCCGCCAGGAGGTCTACGGCTCGCTCGCGGAGATCGAGGAGGCCTTCGGCCGCCTGCCGCGCAACGCCCAGGGCGAGGTGGACCTGCACCGCCCGTGGGTGGACGACCTCACCCGCCCCCACCCGGACCCCGAGGCCGCCGCGGCCGGTGCGGTCATGCGCCGGGTCGAGGACGTGCTGGACGTCTGGTTCGACTCCGGCTCCATGCCGTACGCCCAGGTGCACTACCCGTTCGAGCGCGCGGACTGGTTCCCCACGCACAACCCGGCGGACTTCATCGTGGAGTACATCGGCCAGACGCGCGGCTGGTTCTACACCATGCACATCCTGGCGACCGCCCTGTTCGACCGGCCGGCCTTCTCCCACGTGATCTCGCACGGCATCGTGCTCGGCTCGGACGGACAGAAGATGTCCAAGTCGCTGCGCAACTACCCGGACGTCACGGAGGTCCTGGACCGCGACGGCGCGGACGCCATGCGCTGGTTCCTCATGGCCAGCCCCATCCTGCGCGGCGGCAACCTGATCGTCACGGAGGAGGGCATCCGCGAGGGCGTCCGCCAGGTGCTGCTGCCGGCGTGGAACGCCTACCACTTCTTCACCCTGTACGCGAACACCGCGCACGACGGCGGCGCCCGCCCCGACGGGTACCGCGCGCAGGAGCGGCACACCGCCGAGGACCCCCTGGACCAGTAC
>NZ_JBHXFE010000233.1:922-1401 GCF_042722475.1 Streptomyces sp. NPDC127092 | reverse complement strand
CATGAGAGCGGTGCCGCCGAGGGCCAGCATCAGCCCGATCGCCGTGCGGACCCGGCCGCCGCGCGATCCGGTGGTCACCTCGTCCCTGGGCCGCAGGGCCTCGAGCGGGGCGACGCGCGTCGCGGCCACCGCGGGGGCCAGCGCGGCCAGGACCGTCACCGCCACGCCCACGGCCACCGAGACGGCGAGCCCTGCCGGGTGCAGCCCGAACGTGAGGAACGGCAGGTCCAGCATCGCGCGGGCGGCCGCGGCCACGCCGGCCACGATCGCCACGGCGAGCCCGGCGCCCAGCACGGAGCCCACCACGCCCACGACGGCGGCCTCGGTCAGCACGGAGGCCCGCACCTGGGCCGTCGTCGAGCCGATGGTGCGCAGCAGCGCGAGGTCACGGGTGCGCTGGGCCACGAGCACCTGGAAGGTGTTCGCAATGACCAGCGCGGTCACCAGCAGGGCCAGCGCCGCGAAGCCGCCGAGCACCC
>NZ_JBHXFE010000233.1:626-912 GCF_042722475.1 Streptomyces sp. NPDC127092 | reverse complement strand
ACCACGAGGTCGGCGCCGGCGTAGGTGCTGCCGAGCGTGGCGCGCAGGGTGGCCTGCGCCGTCGAGGAGACGAGGAAGGAGGCCGCGAGGAACAGGGTGCCGATCAGGATGGCCAGCACCAGGGAGACGTAGCGGCGCGGCTGGGTGCGCAGCTGGGAGAGGGCGACGGTCCACATGGTCAGCGCACCCCGCCCTCGGCCGGAGCGGACAGGGCGGTCAGGGCCGCGGTGACGGACTCGACCGTGGGGTCCACGAGCTCGCCGGCCAGGTGGCCGTCCGCGAGCAG
>NZ_JBHXFE010000233.1:0-616 GCF_042722475.1 Streptomyces sp. NPDC127092 | reverse complement strand
GCTCAGCTGCGTCACCGCCGAGCGCACGGCCTCGTCCGGGGTCGCGACGTCGACGTCCGCCCCGGCCGCGGCGGCCTCGGCGACGGCGGCCTCGGCGACGGCGGGGACGTCCGCCCCGTCGGCCAGGCGCAGCAGCAGGTGGGGGGTGAACCCGGCCTCCCCGTCCTGGCCCTGCACCGCGGTCAGCGCCGCGGGCGAGGCCCACACCTGCGCCTGCCCGGAGAGCATCGGGTCCGGGGAGGGCTGGGTCAGGCCCGTGACCACCGCGTCGACCGGCGTGGTGGCAGGGGCGGGGCCGGACTCGACCGTGGGGTCCACGAGCTCGCCGGCCAGGTGGCCGTCCGCGAGCAGCACGACGCGGTCGGCGGCGGAGGCGGCCACGGGGTCGTGGGTGACCATGATGACGGTCTGGCCCATCTCCCGCGCGGACCGGCGCAGCAGGCCGAGCACCTCGGCGGAGGTGGCGGTGTCCAGGTTGCCGGTGGGCTCGTCCCCGAACACGACGTCCGGTCGGGTGAGCAGGGCGCGGGCGACGGCGACACGCTGCTGCTGACCGCCCGAGAGCTCGTGCGGGCGGTGGCCCAGCCGGTCTGCGAGGCCCAGTGCCCGGGTGATC
>NZ_JBHXFE010000232.1:0-1401 GCF_042722475.1 Streptomyces sp. NPDC127092 | reverse complement strand
ACGCACGCACTCCCCCCGCTCGCCCTGCTCGCCCGGCGCCTCCACGACGCCGGCTTCAGCCGCGCGTGGCTGTTCCTCGGGCTGGTGCCGTTCGTCGGCCCGCTCACGCTGCTCGTGTTCGCGCTCCAGCCGTCCGCCCCGCGCCTCGGACACCCCGCCGATGCGTCGGACCCGGTGCCGGCGGGGGCCACGGCCGCGCGGCGCTGACCCCCGCTCCCCTGGCCCGACCTGATCAGTGATCGTGGTCGGTGTGCTCGTCGGACTCGTGGCCGTGATCGTGGTCGGCGTGCTCGTCGTGGCCGGACTCGGCATCAGCGCCCTCCTCGGGCTTCACGGACTCGGGCTCGCCGGTGACCACGGCCATCTCGACCGGGGCGAACTCCAGGTCCTTCTCCAGGACGGTCTCACCGGTCTCCAGGTCGACGGCCACGAGCTTCTGGGCCTCCGCGTCGGTGACGTAGGCGGTGTTCCCGGCCACCTTGAGGATCGGGCCGGGCTCCTGCCACTCGTCCTTCTCCTTCCACGGCTCGATCACCGGGTACTCGGCGGTGACCTCACCGGTCTCCTCGTCGATCACGGTGACCTCGCCGTCGTAGGTCAGCACGACCGCGGAACCGTCCTCGGCGCGGCCGAGCGAGCGGAACCAGTAGGAGGAGCCGAGGTCCACGGTGGTGAGCTCATCGGTGCGGGTGTCGATGAGGGCGATCGCCGTGGGCCGCTCGACGGCCTCCTCCGGCTCCTCCTCGACCTTGTGATCACCCAGGACGATGGGCGAGTCATGCAGCCCGAACAGGTTCCCGGAGCGCTGATACTCGGTCTCGACGTCCACCTTGTGGAACTCGCCGTCCCGGTACACGACGGGCCCGTTCTCGCATCCCATCACGACGACGTCGCCCGCCTCCGTCGGCTGGGCCGCGGCCTCGCCGTGGCTGCCGGGGCAGTCGTCGGTCTCGGCCGTGACCTCGCTGGTCTTCGGGTCGATCACCTGGAGCGTGTTGCGGGAGTCCTCGGTGCCCTGCGTGGTGAAGAGGGTGCCGTCGGAGAGCTCGAGCGCCACGCCGTGGTGCGGGTCCTCGGTCTCGGCCTCCGTCATGACGGGCATGAGGTCCGGGGTCGCCTTGTCCAGGTGGGCCGAGTCGAAGGTCCGGATCGCGCCCGTGCCGTCCCCGAAGAGGGTGGTCCTGCCGTTGTGGGTGACGACGTGGCCGGGGTGCTCACCCGGGAACGTCACGCCGGTCATGCCGGGCGCGGACTCGTAGTGGTGGACGTGATCGCCGTGGGCCTTGGCCTGGATGCCGGTGGAGAACACCTCCCAGCCGTTCCCGGTGGTCACCAGGACGTCCTTGCCGTTGCCGGCGTTGCTCAGCCGCGTGAAGCCCGGGACGTCCTGCTCCCTCACCA
>NZ_JBHXFE010000231.1:1019-1409 GCF_042722475.1 Streptomyces sp. NPDC127092 | reverse complement strand
GGACCGTGGTTGCCGACCTTGACGCCCTCCACTCCGGTGAGGATGTTGCAGGCGGCATCGGAGAGCTCGCCGGTCAGCTCCCCGGCCTCGTCGCGGAAGAACTCCCCGCCCGGGGGATTGGGGGTGTCCCGGGTGATGCCGTACTTGTTCAGGGTGAAGGTGTTGACCACGCCGCCATGGCCGGAGGCGTTCATCAGATACACCTCACGGTCCGTGGCAACCTGGTCCAGTTCATGCCGAGTGGGGTGGCGCCGCTCGACGAGGTTGCGGTGTTCATAGCCGTAGCCGCGGATCGGCCCGTTGCCGGCGGCCTGATCAGCGCGCCGGCGCAGCTGCTGGACGATCTCCGGTATCGATGCCGCTTGGGCGGGCCCGCAGTCTACCCAGGTC
>NZ_JBHXFE010000231.1:0-1009 GCF_042722475.1 Streptomyces sp. NPDC127092 | reverse complement strand
GGATCGATGAAACCCGGAATCAGCGTGCTCGCGCCGAAATCCAGGACTCGGGGGGCGGGCAGCCCCTTGCCCTCATTGACCTCGCGGCAGTGCTGTTCAGTACCCACTGCCACGATGCGATCGCCGGCCAGCAACAACGCGGTCGGCCGCGTGTCGGCGAACGCAGGGTCGACAGCGTGGATAGTAGAGGCGGTGACCAGGGTGGGGCGGTAGTCGGTGGGGGGAGCGTCCAAGGTGTTGATCTTGCGCAAGCCGTGTCCTTTCGTGTCTCAGCGCGCGACGGTCGCAGCGGCCGGGGTCTCGTGGTCGACGTCGAAGACGTTGTCGCGGATCTGGGGGGCGAGCACCAGGCACACCATGCTCAGCGTGGCCATGCCCATGTACAGCAGGATCACCGACCAGATGGTCCCAGTCGCTGCGAACAGGGCCGTGGCCACGACGGGTGACAGACCAGCCCAAATCGCGTTGCCCAAGCCGTAGGAGACGGAAAGCGCACTCTGCCGCGATTCGGCGTCAAACATCTGGGACATGATCGACGCCAGGGGAGCCCAAGTGCCGTTCATCGCGATCCGGAAGGCCGTGAACAGTACGAACATCAGCAGCGGATTCTCCGGGGACATGCTGAGGAACATCGGCATCACCAGCACGGAGGTCAGCACCAGTGCAGCGACCATCGTCTTCTTGCGGCCAATACGGTCGGCCATGACTCCGATGAACAACGTCGAGACGAGCTCGCCCAGGGCTGCCACGGACAGGATGTTGAGCATCAAGTGCTCGGAGATGCCGATGCCGAAGGCTGGCTCGGTGCCGTACGAGGTGGCGAAGGTGGTGACGATGTAGTACCCGCCGGTGGACACCGGGATCAAGCCCATGCCCAGCAGCATTGCCTTCCAATTGCGCCGGATGGCCAGCTTCAGCGGCAGTTCACGATGGGCGGCCGGATCGACAGCGGCCTCCTCCTAGAAGACCGGTGTTTCCTCCACGCGGTAACGGACCCAGAACCCGATGC
>NZ_JBHXFE010000230.1:856-1423 GCF_042722475.1 Streptomyces sp. NPDC127092 | reverse complement strand
ACCCTCGCCAGCCCCGCCTCGATCGTCTACACCTCCGGCACCACCGGCCGCCCGAAGGGCGCCGTGATCACGCACGGCAACTTCGTGGGCGCGGCCATCAACGTGCTGCACTTCGCGCGCGAGGTGGTCCAGTGGTCCCCGGAGACGACGACGTCGCGCACCCTGCTCTTCCTCCCGCTGGCCCACGTGCTCGCCCACGCCGTCCAGGTCATCTGCCTGTACGCCCGCATCCAGGTGGCCCACTCCGGCTCCCCGGCCACGCTGCTCGACGACCTCGCCTCCTTCCACCCCACGTGGCTGCTGGCCGTGCCGCGCGTGTTCGAGAAGGTCGAGGCCGGCATCGAGGCCAAGGCCCAGAAGGGCGGCACCGGGCGGATCTACGCGGCCGCCAAGCGCACCGCCATCGAGTGGTCCACGGCCGTGGACGAGGCCGAGTTCGGGGACGGCCCCGGGGCTTTGGCCCCTCTTCGCGCCCCGCGCCCCCCTTTTTCCCCCCCGTTCCCCCCCCCACCCCCGGAGGACCCCCGCCGCGAGGGGACCCCCTTCTTTTCCCGCCCCCCCCCCCCC
>NZ_JBHXFE010000230.1:0-752 GCF_042722475.1 Streptomyces sp. NPDC127092 | reverse complement strand
GCGTGTCCGGCGCGTCCGCCCTCTCCCCGGAGCTGGTGCACTTCTTCCGCGGCGCCGGCATTCCGATCGTGGAGGGCTACGGCCTCACGGAGACCACCGCGCCGGCCACCGTGAACATCCCCGGCGCGCACCGCGTGGGCACCGTGGGCCTGCCCGTGGCCGGGGTGACGGTGAAGATCGCCGAGGACGGCGAGATCCTCATCCGCGGCCCCGTGGTGTTCGACGGCTACCACGGCATGCCGAAGGCGTCGGCGGAGGCGATGGAGGACGACTTCTTCCGCACCGGGGACATCGGTGCGCTGGACGAGCACGGCTTCCTGCGGATCACCGGCCGCAAGAAGGACGTGATCATCACCGCCGGCGGCAAGAACGTGTACCCCACGCCCATGGAGGAGGCGCTGCGCCAGCACCGGCTCATCGAGCACGTCGTGGTGGTCGGGGAGAACCGTCCGTTCGTGGGCGCCCTCATCACCCTGGACGCCGAGGCCTTCACCCAGTGGGCCCTGGACCGCGAGCTCACCCTCACTCCGGCCGAGGCCGCGACGGACCCCACCGTGCTGGCCTCGATCCAGGAGGCGGTGGACCAGGTCAACGCGGGCGTCTCCCGCGCCGAGTCCATCCGCCGCTTCCGCATCCTGGACCACCCGTTCACCGAGGACTCCGGGCACGTCACCCAGTCCCAGAAGCTCAAGCGGGCCCAGGTGATCGAGGACCACGCCGAGGACGTCGAGGCCCTCTACCGCCGCTGACCC
>NZ_JBHXFE010000229.1:511-1425 GCF_042722475.1 Streptomyces sp. NPDC127092 | reverse complement strand
CGTAGTAGACCTTCGAGACCTCCCAGGCGGGCCCGGCCTCGGGGTACTCGTCGGCGAGGCCCGCGGCCCGGTACGCCTCCATCGTCACGGCGTGGGCCTGCAGGTGGTCCGGGTGGGGGTAGCCGCCGACCTCGTCGTAGGAGATGAGCACGTGCGGGCGGAACCGGCGCACGAGCGAGATCAGCGGGGCCGCCGCATCCCGGAGCGGGATCTCGGCGAAGCAGTTCGCCGGGAGGGCCGGCAGCGGATCCCCCTCGGGCAGGCCCGAGTCGAGGAAGCCGAGCCAGGCGTGCCGGATGCCGAGGATGCGCGCGGCCTCCGCCATCTCCTCGCGGCGCACGGCCGCGATGTCCCGGTCGGCCCGGGTGGTGTCCCCGAACGACGGGTTGAGCAGGGTGCCGGCCTCGCCGCCGGTGCACGTGACGACCATGACCTCGGCCCCGGCCGCCGCGTAGGCGGCCATGGTGCCGGCCCCCTTCGAGGACTCGTCGTCCGGGTGGGCGTGCACCGCCATGAGGCGCAGCCCGGTGGAGGGCGGCAGGGCGGTGCCTGCGGCGGGCTGGGCCTGGGGGGTCTGATCGGCCACGGGGATCGCACACTCCTGTCCGGATGGCGGGGCCGCCGCGGGGGCGACGGCGTGAGGGGTCCAGGCCGACGTCCTTATCGGCCTCCGGCGGCGGGCAGCGGCTAGGGTGGAGGGGATGTCCCACCACGCCCCCGCGGTCCGCGCGCAGGACCCCACACTAGCCAACCGGTACGGCACGGACCACACGCGTCCGGACCGTCGTCGGCTGTGGGCGGGCCTCGGCGGGCTCGGGCTGGTCGTGGCCGTGCTGCTGTCCGTGTGGATCGGCCTGAACATGTCCGTGGGCGCCATCGAGTACAAGGACGTCGGCTTCACCATCGAGGACGAC
>NZ_JBHXFE010000229.1:0-446 GCF_042722475.1 Streptomyces sp. NPDC127092 | reverse complement strand
GCCCCGGACTCCGCATCACCCGAGACAGAAAGGCGGAACAGAGCATGACCACCAGCCAGTCCGACGCCCCGTGGCTGACCCAGGAGGCGTACGATCGCCTCTCCAAGGAGCTCGAGTACATCTCCGGTCCCGGCCGTCAGGAGATCATCGAGCGCATCGAGGCCGCCCGCGATGAGGGCGACCTCAAGGAGAACGGCGGCTACCACGCCGCCCGCGAGGAGCAGTCGAAGAACGAGGGCCGCATCGCCGAGCTGAAGCACCTGCTCGAGACCGCCCGCGTGGGCGAGGCCGCCGAGAACGACGGCGCCGTGCACCCGGGCACCGTGGTGACCGCCGTCGTCGCAGGCGACGAGATGACCTTCCTCTTCGGCAACCGCGAGATCGCCGCGGACGACGAGTCGCTCGAGGTCTACTCCGAGCGCTCCCCGCTCGGTGAGGCCATCAAC
>NZ_JBHXFE010000228.1:308-1426 GCF_042722475.1 Streptomyces sp. NPDC127092 | reverse complement strand
CGCGACGTGCATCACTACACGGTGGTGTTCGAGGCGTACCCGGACGGCGGTTCTCTGATCGACCCGGAGCAGCTGGAATCCCGTGTGGCTCATTGGGCGAACTGGCTCACGCAGCTGGGCCACGATGAAGGCATCCGGGGCGCTCAGGTGTGCATCGAGTCCTCACCGGATTCAGGGTTCCGTGTGCGGAATCTGCTGGAGACGAACCGACGCGAGGGCGCACCCGAGTTCTCGGATGCGGTAGTGAACGAAATCCTCGAGACGCACACCGTGGGCGCGCCGCAGCTCGTCGCGCGCCTCTCGGTCACCTTCGACGGCCGGCGCATGGACGGCGGGAACAAGGATCGCGGCGTGGCCGAGATGGCGGAGGAGATCGGCAACAAGATCCCGGAGCTGACTGCGAACCTGGCGGGCACGGGCGCGGGCAACGTGCAGGTGTGCACGGCTCAGAACATCGTGGATTTCACGCGCGTTGCCTATGACCCCACCGTCGCCCCGATGGTGGAGGAGATGCAGGCCAACGGTGCGGGCACGGGCCTGTCCTGGGAGGAGGCCGGCCCCTCGTTCATGGTCGATGGATTCGACACGCTCCAGCACGACCGCGCGTTCTCGCGTTCGTGGACGATGTGGCAGGGCCCTAACGGGCACTTCCGTTCCAACGCGCTCTCGCGGATCGTGGAGCCCCAGGCGGACGTGCTTCGCAAGCGCGTCACGCTGCTCTACCGGCCCATCCCCTCGGCGCGGACCTCGGCGCTGGTGCAGCAGGAACAGAAGGATGCGGTGTGGGCGGGCTCGCAGTCGCGTTATGACGCGCGCGCCGCTCAGCGTCAGGCAGCGGCGGCGAAGACCGCCGCTGAGGAGGCTCAGGGTGCCGGCCTGGAGCGGTTCGGCCTGATCGTCACGGTCTCGGTGCGCGATAAGGAGGAGCTGCGGTTCTGGGATCGCCAGGTGCCCGCCTTGCTCACCCCGGCCAAGCTGCGCGTCCGCACGGCGCTGGCAAATCAGGCCGTGACGTTCCAGGCCGGTATGCCGCTGGGTCTCGTGCTGTCCGACCACATGCTGATCCCTGAAAGCATCCGAAAGGGGATGTGAGACATGAGCACCGACGAGATGACGGT
>NZ_JBHXFE010000228.1:0-298 GCF_042722475.1 Streptomyces sp. NPDC127092 | reverse complement strand
GCGCCAGCGCCAGGCCGCGCAGAAAGCCGAGAAGGAGGCCCAGCGGCGCGCTGGCGGGGTGTGGCAGAAGTGGGCAGAGGCTCGCGCGTTCAACGCCTCCCGCCCCGGCCCTCGGGGCTGGAACCGGCCTGGCGGCGCGCCGGCGACCGTCCTGGAGGATTTGTTCGAGGTCCAGGGCTCGGCCGTGCAGGTGTGTGGCATGTTCCCGTTCACCGCCGGGGCGGGGCTGCCCGTCGTCGGCGTCCCGCTGGGCTCCCACCTGCGCCGCCGCTCCCTGGTGTGCGCCGATCCGGTCTCC
>NZ_JBHXFE010000227.1:641-1431 GCF_042722475.1 Streptomyces sp. NPDC127092 | reverse complement strand
TCCTCACCGCGATCGTGATCGGCTTCGCCGTGATCGCGTTCCTGACCGCCATGATCTACCGCTCGTGGCTGCTCATCCGCGAGGACGAGGTCGAGGTGGATGCGGAGGACGTCAAGATCGCCCGGATGCCCGCCTGGGACGCGGAGGACGACGCGGAGCTCGTGGAGGAGTCCTCCGAGTTCCTGGACGACGCCGCGGACCCCAACGCCCACTACGAGCACGCCACGGAGTCCCGACCCCACGTGCGTCACGCCTCGCCCACGCCGCCCGCCCATCCCGGCCCGGCGTCCGTCGTCCGTGCCCACCGCGCCGACGGGGGGCCGCGCCCGTGAGCATCGGCACCCTCCCCCTGACCGACCTGGCCCCGTTGGCCGTCATGCTGCCCGTGCTGGGCGCGGCCGTGACCTTCATGCTCGTGCGCCGCCCCCGCGCGCAGATCACCGTCACGGTCTCCGCGCTCGTGCTCACCCTCGTGCTGGACGCGCTGCTGCTGGCCTCGGTCTGGGACACCGGGGTCGCGGCCGTCCACCTCGGCGGCTGGCCTGCCCCGCTGGGCATCAGCCTCGTGGTGGACCGGCTCTCGGCCCTCATGCTCGTGGTGTCGGCGCTGATCACCCTGGCGGTGCTGCTGTACGCCTCGGCCCAGGGGCTGATCAACCGGGACGAGGGCGGACCGGTCTCGATCTTCCACCCCACGTTCCTGATCCTCGTTGCGGGCGTGTCCAACGCGTTCCTCGCCGGCGACCTGTTCAACCTCTACGTGGGCTTCGAGATTCTCCTGACGTTCTCC
>NZ_JBHXFE010000227.1:0-631 GCF_042722475.1 Streptomyces sp. NPDC127092 | reverse complement strand
CGGCCACCGGCACCGTGAACATGGCGGACCTGGCCGTGAAGCTGGGCGAACTGCCCACCGACGTGCAGATGGTCCTGCACGTGCTGCTCCTGGTGGGCTTCGGCATCAAGGCGGCCGTGTTCCCGCTCTCCTTCTGGCTGCCGGACTCGTACCCCACCGCGCCCGCCCCGGTGACCGCGGTGTTCGCGGGCCTGCTCACCAAGGTCGGCGTATACGCGATGATCCGCACCGAGACGCTGCTCTTCCCCGGGGAGCACGTCAACGCGCTCCTGCTAGTGGTGGCCGCGCTGACCATGGTGGTGGGCATCCTCGGCGCGCTGGCCCAGACGGACATCAAGCGCATCCTGTCCTTCATCCTCGTCTCCCACATCGGCTACATGATCTTCGGCCTGGGCCTGGCCACGGAGGCGGGGCTGGCGGCCACCGTGTACTACGTGGCCCACCACATCACCGTGCAGACCGCGCTCTTCCTCGTCACGGGCCTGATCGAGAACCGCGCCGGCACCGCGAACATCGACCGCCTCGGGTCCCTGGCGAAGGTCTCCCCGTTCGTGAGCGTCCTGTTCCTCGTGCCCGCGCTCAACCTCGGCGGCATCCCGCCGTTCTCCGGCTTCCTCGGCAAGGTCGGCCT
>NZ_JBHXFE010000226.1:988-1433 GCF_042722475.1 Streptomyces sp. NPDC127092 | reverse complement strand
GGGGTGCGGTGGGGATCAGCACGGAAGTCCCCGCGTATTGCTCCGACCCTCACCGCAGTGATACTTGCCTTGACCGTCCACTCCACACCATCTGTGTCGCTGACGCTCGCCCAGACGTGCTCGTCGTCGGAACGGAACGAGGTGATGGACCCATCGGTGCCTGCGCGGTCGTCGGCTGTTCCGGGTCAAGCCCGCCTTCGCGGCACTCGACGGCGTGCACCACTGGGATGCGGCGCTGTTTCTGGCAAGGTGGGGCCGCCGACCAATTCGATTCGGGTGAGCGCGCATTCGAACACATTGGGGTGGAACATACTTGAAGCGGATTCCATTACACCGCACCCGGCGCCCGCGCTTGAGGTGGACGCTGCAGTGACAGAGCAGGAGCAGGGAAGCGGGTGCCGCCGGTCGCAGCCGGCGGCCTACTGGCCGGCGGGGAGCCATTGAG
>NZ_JBHXFE010000226.1:547-978 GCF_042722475.1 Streptomyces sp. NPDC127092 | reverse complement strand
ACTTCCGACTCCGCTCGACTTGATTCCGCCGAACCACAAGCCGGGCCCGTACATCCTCATCGTGTTGCCCCAGATCGTTCCGGCCTGCACGAGCTGGCTCATGCGATGCATCCGCCCCAAGTCGCGAGTCCAGATGTTTGCGCTCAAGCCGAACTCCACGTTGTTGGCAAGCTCCACCGCTTGATCCTCGTCGTCGAAGACGAGGATCGAGAGGACTGGGCCGAAAATCTCCTCCTGGGCAACACGCATGGACGGATCGACGTCGGTGAGCACGGTGGGCTCCACGAACAAGCCATTAGGGTCGGTTCCAGGGGGAGTGCCCCCTCCGTGCAGTATCCGCGCTCCTTCATCGCGTGCAATCTTCAGGTAGTTCTGCACCCGATCGAACTGCTGCTGCGAGGCCAACGGCCCGACATGATTATTCGGGTCCA
>NZ_JBHXFE010000226.1:0-537 GCF_042722475.1 Streptomyces sp. NPDC127092 | reverse complement strand
CCTCGACGAAGTCGGACGCGATCGAACGCTGAACGAGCAGACGTGTTCCCGCGACACAAACTTGGCCGGCATTGTTGAATACCCCCCACACCGCAGCGCGGCCGGCTGTCTCGAGGTCCGCGTCCTCAAACACCATATTCGGCGACTTGCCACCGAGTTCGAGCACGCTCTTCTTGAAAGTATCTGCCGCGGCCCGCGCAATGCTTCGGCCAGTCGGCACACTGCCGGTGAAGGTGATCCCGCCGATACCTGGATGTTCCGCTACTGCGGCACCGACCTCACCACCACCGGTGACGACGTTGACGAGCCCAGCCGGGAATCCGGCCTCTGCACCGAGTCTGGCAAGCACGAGTGCGGACAACGGAGACATCTCACTCGGCTTGACCACTACGGCATTTCCACATGCGAGTGCAGGGGCCACACGGCTGCAGAAGCTACCCACTGGTCCATTCCACGGCATGATCACCCCGATGACCCCAAGCGGTTCCCGGGTGGTGTAGGACAGATGGCCCGCGTTCGCCGGGACCTGGGTGCCAG
>NZ_JBHXFE010000225.1:0-1434 GCF_042722475.1 Streptomyces sp. NPDC127092 | reverse complement strand
ACCGACAAGTCGTCGACCGACGCACAACTCTTCCCCGAAGTCATCGGTGAGACCGCTTGACCGGAACAGACAAAATCTGCACAAGCACACGAAGCGCCCGCGCGAATGAGGGCCGCCGTCGAAGTCAGCACGGTGCCCAAACTGCACGCTGAAGCTGATCATGCTTCCTACAGGGTTCTGCGACGACCACGGCGCAGACATGACGGCGACAACAGCTCCCAGCCCCTACTGACACCGTCCTGCCCAGGACGCCCGAATCCGAAGTCTTGTCCTAGTCGGATTGCCCTCGAATCAGAGGCTCCGCGCATTATTCGACCGATCCGTGAGAAGGCGGGTCGCTAAAGAGAGGAACACCTGCGATGGAGTTCGGTATTTTCATTCCCAGTGCTCGGAATGGTTACCTCATTTCTGAGGCTGCTCCACAGTACTCGCCGACGTACTCGCACATGAGGGAGATCATCCAGGCGGGTGAGGAAAACGGGTTCTCCTTTGCCCTGTCGTTGTCGGCGCTGCGCGGGCACGGTGGTACGACGGGGTTTTGGGACGACGCACTGGAGTCGATGACACAGATGGCTGCCCTTGCCCGGGACACGACGACGATGAAGCTGATTGGCTCCGTGAATATTCTGGCGATCCATCCGGCGATCGCGGCGCGGATGGCGGTGACGATCGACCAGATCAGCGAGGGGCGTTTCTCACTCAACATCGTTCCCGGCGGCTGGCACCCCCGTGAGCTCGAGGTCATGAATGTGTGGCCCGGCTATGAGTACAACAACTACCGCTGGGAGTACGCGGGTGAGTACTGCCAGGTGGTGCGCGAGCTCTGGGAGAACGGCGTCTCGAACTTCAAGGGCAAGCACTTCCAGTATGACGATCTGCGGATGGGCCCGAAGCCAGACAATCACGTGAACATCGTGTGTGCCGGCGCCTCGGACGACGCCATCGCATTCACCACGAAGTACGCCGACTACTCGTTCCGCCTGGCCTGGGGAGGCGTGGACGCCCTCGAGGAGGTCGTGGGCAGGTTCAACGAGCAGATGGAGAACGCGGGGCGGACCATCCGGCCGTTTGTGGCATTGGGTGTTGTCCTCGCTGACACCGACGAGGAAGCGGAAGCAAAACTGCAGAGCTACATCGACAGCCCGGATCGGGGCGTGATGGAGTACGTGATCGGGCAGGCATCCACCGATTCCGCCAAGGGCGGCACCTCAGAGATCCTCGCCGGGGTCGACGCCAAGGGATTTGTGCAGTTTTCGACGGATTTCATCACCGGTTCCCCGGAGAGTATCGCGCGCCAGCTCGACGAGTGGGCCGAACTCGACGTCGCCGGATTCATGCTGATCTTCCCGGACTACGTGGAGGACATCAAGCGGATGGGGCGTGAGGTGTTCCCACTGATGAAGAACTTTACCGCGGTGCAGGCGCTGCAGAACG
>NZ_JBHXFE010000224.1:671-1435 GCF_042722475.1 Streptomyces sp. NPDC127092 | reverse complement strand
GGTCCACAGGGGCGGGCGCGGGGCCGCCGTCGAGCCGGCGGGGTCGGAAGGCGGTGGGGCGGAGGGCATGATCTCCATGTTCCCCCACGGCACGAGGCCCCGGCCCGCTCGTGAAGAGCGGACCGGGGCCTCGGGTGCGCGTCGCGGGCGCGACGGGCTCAGAAGCGGTTGATCACTTCTTGGCCTTGGCGGCCACGACCTGCAGCTGGACGGTCGCGATGACGTCCTCGTGCAGGCGGACCTGGGCCTCGTGGTTGCCCACGGACTTGATGTGCGCCGGCAGGGTGATCGAGCGCTTGTCCACGGAGCCGAGGCCGGCGGCCTCGATCGCCTCGGCGACGTCGGCGGTCTGGACGGCGCCGAACAGGCGACCCTCCGCACCGGCGGTGCGCTCGAGCTTCACGGTGGCGGACTGGAGCTGCGCGGCCTGGGCCTGCGCGTCCTCCAGGTTCGCCACGGCGCGGGCCGCGCGGGCCTTCTGCAGGGACTCGACCTGCTTCTCCCCGCCCTTGGTCCACACGGTGGCGAAACCGCGCGGGAGCAGGTAGTTGCGGGCGTACCCGTTCTTGACCTCGACCACGTCACCGGAGGTGCCGAGACCGGCCACTTCCTGGGTCAGGATGAGCTTTGCCATCTGGGTGTTCCTTCCTTCGCTCGCTCGATCAGCCGCGGCCGGCGCCGGCGTAGGGCAGCAGGGCCACCTCGCGGGCGTTCTTGACGGCCTGGGCGATCTTGCGCTGCTCCTGGACGGTCACGCCGGTCAC
>NZ_JBHXFE010000224.1:0-661 GCF_042722475.1 Streptomyces sp. NPDC127092 | reverse complement strand
GTGATCTCGGAGGCCTTGAGCGGGTTGGACTTTGGTTGGGGCTTGCGGAGGTCAGCCTTGGCGATCGTGGTGCTCCTGTAGAGTTCTCTGGAGCCCGCAGAACGGTTCTGCGGGATGGGATCACGCGGCGTCCCGTGCGGGGCACGGGGCCGTGTGCAGTGCGGCCCGGCGGTGCCGGGTCGCGGGTGGGATGGGCCGCCGGGGCGGCCCTCCGGGCGAGGTGCGCCCGGACGGAGAGGTCCGTGGTGTTCCGTGTCCGTCGCGGCCGTGGGGTCCGCGCCCGGTCAGCGCAGGATCAGAACGGGGGCTCGTTGGAGGACGGGGTGTCCCATCCGCCGCCACCGCCGCCGGACCAGGGGTCCTGCGGTGCGGCCTGGCCGCCGCCCTGCTGCTGGCCGCCCCAGCCGCCGCCCTGCTGGGCGCCGCCGAAGCCACCGCCGCCGCCACCGCCGCGCTGAGCGCGGGTGACCTTGGCCGTGGCGAACCGCAGCGCCGGGCCGACCTCGTCCACGTCCAGCTCCCAGCTGGTGCGACGATTGCCGTCCCGGTCGTCGTAGGAGCGCGCCCTGAGGCGGCCCTGCACGATCACGCGCATGCCCTTGGTCAGCGACTCCGCCACGTTCTCCGCGGCCTCGCGCCAGACCGAGCAGCGCAGGAACAG
>NZ_JBHXFE010000223.1:0-1437 GCF_042722475.1 Streptomyces sp. NPDC127092 | reverse complement strand
GGACCACGGCCCGGCTGCCCTCGCGTTCGATCAGGCACCGCGGCGTCACCGGTTCGAATCCGACCGGGCCCCACCGATCACCGAGTGCATAGGCGGCTCCGCGCCGGGTCACGGCACCCTCCTCCGCCAGGTCGGCCAGCAGTCGATGGGCGGTGGGCTGGGGCAGGCCCGTCCGCTGGACGAGCTGGCTCAGCCGCAGGCCGGCGGGTCCGGCCTCGTGCAGCAGGCGCATCACGAGGGCGGCGCGGGGCAGGACGCCGGTGGGTGGGGTCAGAGGGGTCACCGGTCCATCGTGCCGCAGCTCCGGCGTCGGAGCCAGTTCCATCTGATGGACTCAATGATTGCCGCCCCTGCTTGCATTATGAGAAATGCACACGCCATGCTGGGACATGTAGGGTGCGTCGCATCGCGGGTGTCGGGTCCAATAGTCCACATATTGGTTTCCAGGAGGAGCCTCATGCCACTGACCGCATCGACCGTCACGCGCACCGTCAGCGTGGACGGTGCCTCCGTCACCTGCCACGACTCGGTGACACCCGGGGAGCTCGACCGGCCTCTCGTGCTGGTCCACGGCACGGGCGGGACGACCGCCTCGCACTTCGGCCACCTGTTCCCGATGATGGCCACGCGGACGCGCGTCATCCTGACCGTCGACCTGCTGGTCGGCCAGGTGCGGGCTGTCGTCGACGAGCTCCTCGGCCCCGACGCCGCGTTCGACCTGCTGGGCTACTCACTCGGCGCCGTCGTGGCCGGGCAGCTGGCCGCCGACCTCGGTCGCCGTGTGGAGAACCTCGTGCTCGTGGCCGGCTGGGCGACGACGGATGTCCACCAGCGCCTGCGCAACGAGGTCTGGCGGCACCTGTACGCCACGAGCCCTGATGCCCTGGCCCGTTACACGGCCTTCTGCGGCCTGTCCCCGCTGGCCCTGCGCTCCCTGACCCCGGCCATGCTCGACGGGGCGCTCGCCTCCCTGACCGCGGACGAGTTCACCGCCCGGCAGATGGACCTGAACGCCCGCGTGGACGTCGCCGACCGTCTCTCCGCCGTCACCGCGCGGACACTGATCGTCTCCTGTGCCGAGGACATCATGGTCCCGCCCCATCACCAGTACGAGCTGCTCGGCATCATCGACGACGCGCGGCTGACGACCATGACGAGCGGCCACGCCTTCTTCCTCGAGCGCCCGGCCGAACTCATGCAGATCGTCGACCTGTACCTGCGCGAGCCCGACCGCCACCCGGCCGGCGCGATCATCCCCGAGACCCACGCCTGAGAGAGGGGCCAGCCATGACCACCGCCATGACCACCACCACCGACGTGCGCCCCGCACCGCGCGACGAGTCCGCCGAGATCCTCATCATCGGCTCCGGATTCGCCGGCCTCGGCATGGGCGCCCAGCTGCGGCGTCACGGCCGCGAGGACTTCCTCATCCTGGAC
>NZ_JBHXFE010000222.1:0-1441 GCF_042722475.1 Streptomyces sp. NPDC127092 | reverse complement strand
GAACTCGTCCGCGGCCTCGGTGGTCGCGACGACGCGGCAGTCCGTGTTCTGGTTGGCGTCCGCACCGCTGGCGCACTCCTCGTCCGAGAGGGGCTGGCTCTGGCCGCCCGAGCCCGTCTGCTGCTGGTACTGACTCTGGCCGACGGACCCGCCGCCCGTGTCGATCCCGAGCTGCTCGGCCAGCCCGGGGGCGAAGATCGCGAGCAGCAACGCGAGCAGGCCGCCGCCACCGCCGATGGCGATGCCCCGGCCCCCCAGCCCGCCGCCACCGCCCGATCGGGCCCGGCCGGCGTCGATCTGCACGTTCTCGTTGAAGCTCATGGGGCCAGAGTGTAGACGGACTAGACTGGCCCGGCACCGCGCTGGCCCCCGCCCGTCGAGATCGGCCGGACCCCGCCGGTGCACCCCTGTTCTTCCCTCGACCCCTGGAGTCTGACACCCCCATGCTGACCGTCACCGATGTCGAACTGCGCGTGGGCGCCCGTCTCCTCATGGACGAGGTGAACTTCCGCGTGGACAAGGGGGACAAGGTCGGCCTCGTGGGGCGCAACGGCGCCGGCAAGACGACGCTGCTGCGCATGCTCGCCGGGGAGGAGACCCCGGACACCGGGGAGGTGCAGGCGGGCCACGGGCTCAAGCTGGGTTACTTCGCCCAGGAGCACGACACCCTGGACCAGGACGCGTCGGTCCTGGACAACATGCGCCACGCCGCCCCGCAGCTCGGCGACACCCAGGCGCGCACGCTGCTCGGATCGTTCCTCTTCCAGGGCGACGACGTCGACAAGCCCGCCCGCGTCCTCTCCGGCGGCGAGAAGACCCGCCTGGCGCTGGCCACGCTCGTGGCCTCGAGTGCGAACGTGCTGCTGCTGGACGAGCCCACGAACAACCTCGACCCCGCCAGCCGTGAGGAGATCCTCCACGCACTGCGCCAGTACGAGGGCGCCGTGGTGCTCGTGACCCACGACGAGGGCGCCGTCGAGGCGCTCGACCCCGAGCGCGTGGTGCTGCTGCCGGACGGGGTCGAGGACCTCTGGAACGACGACTACAGGGACCTCATCACCCTCGCCTGAGTCCGCGGGCCGCCGAGGCGGAGGGCCGGCTCAGTCGAAGAGCGCATCCTCGGCCTCCTCGTCCGTGAGCCGCCCGTCGCGCCGCCGCCGGGCCGGCTTGGCGCGGGGGACCCGGTGCGCGGAGAGCAGCCCGTCGTCCGCGGCGTCGTCGAGGGCGTCGGCCCGGTCGTTGCGGGCGCGCATCCACGCGGAGTACCCCCACACCCCGAAGCCCATGGCCGCGAACAGGTACCACTGGATCGCGTAGGACAGGTGCGGGCCCTCGTCGAGGGTGGGCTCGACGAGCTTCTGCGGCATCGGCTCCACCGCCGGGTCCTCCGTGACCATGATCCCGTAGGCCGTCCCGGCCACGGGCCCGCCCACGGTGTCGG
>NZ_JBHXFE010000221.1:1121-1443 GCF_042722475.1 Streptomyces sp. NPDC127092 | reverse complement strand
GGGACGGCGTGCTGCTCGGGCTGGCGGTGGTCCTGGCGGCGTTGGCGGTGGGCTGGGCGGTGCTGTGGGTGGACACGTTCCGGCTGATCCGGCTGCACCTGCTCGCCCCCGGCCCGCGGAAGATCACGGCGACGGTCACCGCGCTCGCGCTCGTGCTCACCAGCGGCGCCCTGCTCTACGGCGGCTGGGCGGCGAACACGAGCCGCGGGGCGCTCGGCGAGGTCTTCCAGGAGGGGCCGGCCGTCCCGGAGGCCGAGGGCCGCTACAACATCCTGGTCCTGGGCGCGGACGCCGGCGAGGGCCGCCAGGGGCTGCGCCCGGA
>NZ_JBHXFE010000221.1:0-1042 GCF_042722475.1 Streptomyces sp. NPDC127092 | reverse complement strand
GTCTCCGTGGACGCCCGCACCGGCGCCATCGTGATGTTCTCCCTGCCCCGCAATCTCCAGGACGCGCCGTTCGTCGAGGGCTCCCCGCTGTGGGACGTGTACCCCAACGGCTTCGACTGCGGCGACGAGTGCATCCTCAACGCCCTCTACACGGACGTGGAGGAGCATCACGCAGACCTCTACCCGGACGCCGAACACCCCGGCGCCGAGGCCATGAAGGACGCCGCCGGCGGCATCCTCGGCCTGGACGTCTCCGGCTACGCCCTCATGGACATGGGCGGCTTCGCCCAGCTGATCGACGCCATGGGCGGGGTGGACGTCGTCAGCGGCGGCTACGTGGTGCACCGCGGCGTCCGGCCCGACGGCGCCTGGGGCAACATCTGGTGGGAGCCGGGCACCCACCACTTCAACGGCGACGACGCGCTCGCCTTCGCCCGCTCCCGGCACTGGTCCACCGACTACGCCCGCATCCGCCGGCAGCAGTGCATGCAGGCGGCGATGCTGGAGCAGTTCAGCCCCGCCACCGTGCTCACCCGCTTCGAGGGGATCCTCGCGGCGGGCGAGCAGATCGTGACCACCGACCTGCCGCAGTCCCAGCTCGGCACGTTCGCGGACCTCGCCGAGCGCTCGCGCGGCCAGAAGATGCGGCGGCTGACCATCGGCCCGCCCGACTTCGGCGACACGGGCACCCACTTCACCACCTACCCCGACTACGACCTCGTCCACCGCCGCGTGGACGAGATGCTGGCCGATGAGTCCGCAACCGCCGGATCGGAGCCGACCGGGGTCTCGGCGACGCCGCTGCTCACCGTGCTGGCCGTCGTCGCGCAGGAGACGCAGACCCCCGACGTCGACGAGGACGACCCGGCCACGTGGCCGGCCCCGCCGACCCGCTCCGACGGCGAGCCCTTCACCGCCGAGGACCTGATGACGGCCGAGGACCTGGGCCAGGAGGACGTGCTGAACCACGCGTCCTCGACGAACGGGCTGTGCGTCCCCGCCCCGTGAGGCGCGACGCGCGGGCCGACGGGCTGACCTAGGC
>NZ_JBHXFE010000220.1:1050-1453 GCF_042722475.1 Streptomyces sp. NPDC127092 | reverse complement strand
GGGCCTCGACGTCCGCGTCGGAGAGGTGGTTGACGTGGTCCACGGAGGCGGCGCCGAACTCCACGGCCACGCCCACCCCCGGGCCCTGCTCGATCTGGTTGCCGTGCAGGCGCACGCCCAGGCCCGCCGCCACACCCGCGGCGAGCACGCGGCGGGTCTGCTCGGCGTCGAAGGCGCCGGTGTCGCAGAACACGTCCACCCAGCCCACGTGCTCCCGCACGGCCGCGAGCATCGGCCCGACGACGTCGTCCAGGTAGTCCTCCGCATCCCGGCCCGGGGGCACGAGGTGGGCGCCGAGGAAGGTCACCTCGTCCACGAGGCCCTCCTCGCGCAGCCCGGCCAGCAGGCGCGCGTGGCGCGCCTCCTCCTCCACGGTGAGCCCGTAGCCGGTCTTGGTCTCGAG
>NZ_JBHXFE010000220.1:0-1040 GCF_042722475.1 Streptomyces sp. NPDC127092 | reverse complement strand
TGTCGGTGATGAGCGTGGAGCGCGTGGGGGCCTCTCTCTGCGGGACGGACGGGGGTGGGCCGGTGGGGCGGGCCTCAGGTGAGCGCGGCCACCAGGTGGGCCAGCGGCGTGGCCAGCACGATGGTGAGCGCCACGCGCTCGACCCAGATCACCAGGAGGTGCCACATCTTCACGGGGATGTCCGTGGCCAGGATGGCAGGAACCACCGCGGAGAAGAAGATGATCGCGGAGACGCAGACGACGCCGATCACGAACCGGGCGACGAGGTCCTCGTGACCGGCCGCCATCGTGGCCGGGATGAACATCTCGGCGATCGAGGTGGCGGAGGCCGAGGCCAGCAGGCCGGGGTCGGAGTAGCCGAGCGCCCAGAACAGCGGTAGAAGATCACGCCGATCCACTCGAACACGGGCGTGTACGTGGCCAGGACCAGGGCGATCAGGCCCACGGACATGATGGACGGCAGGATCTGGAGCACCATCACGAGTCCATCCCGGAAGTTGACCCAGATGTTCTTCGGCAGGGACGGGGCCTCGGCGAGGGTCTGCTCGGCGGCGCGACGGGCCACGCGGAAGCGGTCCCGGGTGACGGCCTGCTCGGGCGAGTGGGTGACGCCCGGGTAGCACTCGTCCGGGATGCGGCTCAGCGGCGGGATGCGCACCGTGATGGCGGTGACCGCGAACGTCACCGCGAGGGTGCCGAAGAAGTACCAGAGCCAGATGTCCATCAGGCCCAGCGTCTTGGCCACGATCACCATGAAGGTCGCGGACACCGTGGAGAAGCCGACGGCGATGATCGCCGCCTCGCGGGCCGTGTAGCGGCCGCCGGTGTACATGCGGTTCGTCAGCAGCAGGCCCAGGGCGTAGGAGCCCACGAAGGAGGCGACGGCGTCGACGGCGGCGCGGCCGGGCACGCGCCAGATCGGCCGCATGGCCGGGCGCAGGTAGACGCCCACGAACTCCATGAGGCCGTAGCCGATCACGAGGGCCAGGAAGACGCCGCCGATGGGGACGATCAGGCCCACGGGCACCACGAGCTTGTCC
>NZ_JBHXFE010000219.1:0-1455 GCF_042722475.1 Streptomyces sp. NPDC127092 | reverse complement strand
CGGCTGCCTTCCGAAGGACATCCGGGCGTTCATGGCGCGGGCGGGCGAGTTGGGTGCAGACCAGGCCCTCACCTTCCTACGTGAAGTCGACAACATCAACATGCGCCGTCGCACACGCATGGTCGAGCTCGCGCGCGAAGCATGCGGTTCACTGTTGGGTGCGAGGGTCGCGGTGTTGGGTGCGGCATTCAAACCTGACTCCGACGATGTGCGCGATTCTCCAGCCCTGAACGTCGCCGGCCAGATTCAGCTGCAGGGCGCCGCGGTCAACGTCTACGACCCCAAAGCTATGGACAACTCACGGGCGCTGTTCCCGACACTCGGATACTCGGACACCGCACTGGACGCCTGCGAAGGGGCCGATGTCGTTCTGGTGCTGACCGAATGGCCGGAGTTCCAGAAGCTTCAGCCCGCAGATCTGGATGCCGTGGTGCGCAAGAAGGTTCTCATCGACGGGCGTAACTGCCTCGATCCGCAACAATGGCGCGATGCCGACTGGACCTACAGAGGTCTTGGAAGGCCGTAGCCGGTCTTCGGAGAGGCCCGGAGTCCCGCGCGGTGCGAGATGGTGGCATCTACTCTGGACTGTGCGGCGACCGGCGATCATTGCAATGAGTGCTCTTGGGGCTGCGACTGTTGGAGCGGCCGGTCTGGGCGTGGTTGGCCACTTCGCTTACACCAAGTCTCGAGTCGATCCAATGATTCCCGTCGATGCCATCATCGTGCTCGGTGGGGAGCGCGATGGTCGCGAGGAGTACGGCATCGAGCTAGCGCGCCAGGGTGTTTCCTCGAACGTCGTGTTGTCCCATCCTTACTGGAAGGGCGACCGCAAGATGGCCGAGTTCTGTGCCATCCAGGATCAGCGCTTCACCGTCACCTGCGTCCCGCCGCAACCGAGTACGACGCGAGGCGAGGCCCTGTTCACGCGGGACCTCGCCGCGGAGCACGGGTGGACCAGCGTCATGGTGATCAGCTGGCGGTACCACCTGCCGCGTGCGCGGTACATCTTCTCGCAGTGCTTCGATGGCGAGACTGTGATGCGGCCTGTCCCGCGGGACTACGACTTCAGCGTCGCCCACTGGGAGTACATCTACCTGTATCAGACGTTCGGGTTGGTCAAGGCATTCTTCCAAGGGCGTTGCTGAATCCGCACCCCGTCGGCGACGAGTGCGGTGGGCCGAAGTACTCCACCTTCCGAACATCCAGTGCGCGGTAGTGCGTCAGCGAACGAAAGCCCAAGGCGGCGACGTTACTGAAGTGCGTCCACGCGCCACCGGGTGTGGTGTCGGAATCGATGATGCCGTGCATCTCCTGGATGCTCTAGCTACGGACGACGCCGGCAGTCGTCATGCCGCCATTGTTGCTTGGCTCGCGTTGGAAAAGCCAGTTTGCACTAACAATTGACTCGAACATATGTTCGAAGTAAGATTCGAACATGGGGCTCGGGGGAGATAT
>NZ_JBHXFE010000218.1:960-1460 GCF_042722475.1 Streptomyces sp. NPDC127092 | reverse complement strand
CCTCGCGGCGGGTCTGCTCGGCGGCCCGCAGGCCGAGGTCACCGCGTGCGGTGCCAAGTCCTCGGTTGGTGTTGGAGGCGGTGAGGGCGGAGAGGAAGCTTCGTTCGACGGCCGCGGCGGCGTCGGCCGGGGAGAGCGGCCGGTGCAGCAGCGTGATGCGTTTGCGCGGGGCTTTCGCGTTTGCTTCGAGAAGGCTGCGGAGCACCTGCTCGTTCGGCTTGCCGCGCGGGGGAATGTGCATCTCCCAGGTCCGTGACACCGCGCCGTCGTGGAAGTAGCTCGCCTTGGTCTCCTCGGCGGTCACCGGCCCGGCGTCGAGCCAGGACACCAGCGGCTCGTCGGTGCGGGCGACCTGCTCGGCGACCGCTTCGACACCGGTGCGCGGGTCGTAGCTGCGGCGGACCACGGCGGCAATCAGGTTGTCGCTCATCGGGACGCCGGTGACCCGGAGCTCGGCGAGGTTGCGGCAGATCGCGGGGATGTGCTGGGCGAGGTCGCCG
>NZ_JBHXFE010000218.1:405-950 GCF_042722475.1 Streptomyces sp. NPDC127092 | reverse complement strand
TCGCGCGCCAGGTGATCGACATCCGTGCGTGGAACTGCAAGCCCTGCGAGTCGACGTCGGTGATGGTTTCGCGAACGGCCGCCTGCGCGATCGGGCTGCCACCGGGTGCGCACATATCCGCGACATTCGATTCCGCACGCGCACCGGTCTCGGGCAGCCATTCGATGGTTGTGGCCACGCAGTCGATGTCGCCGGCCTGGCCGTTGAGGTTGATGAACTCACCCCAGTTCGCGACGTCCAGGTCGATGCGGGACTGCTCGGCTCCCCCGAAGCCGGGCACGGTGCAGCGCAGATGGATCGTGTACTGGTGAGTGGTCGGCAGGTGCATCATCGCGAACTTCCGGCCGAGGGCATCGATGCCCCACCACAGTTCGATGTTGGCGGCCACGCCGGGCAGCCGAACGCGTCCACCGGCCTGATTCGACAACGCACCGGCCCGCAGGATGTGCGAGCCACCTCGCTTCTGCCGCCGCCATCCCACCCGTGGGGTGATCACCTCGTAGCCGCTGCGACCGCCGTAGCGCCAGGCCATCAGCAGCCACGCC
>NZ_JBHXFE010000218.1:0-395 GCF_042722475.1 Streptomyces sp. NPDC127092 | reverse complement strand
CATCGGGACCGAGACGACCCAGAGGCCGATCATCAGCCCGAGGATCGAGAGACTGATCAGGATGCAGAAGGTGTAGAACAGCTTCTTGCCGATGCCGCCGATGTAGGTGGTGCTCGGCTCGTGCCAGCCGCCGTACGTTCGGCGTTCGGGAGTCTCACTCATCACTGCTCCTCAGTGGATTCGAGTCGGTTGGCGAGGTGGGTGGTGCCGGATTCGGGTGTCATGTCGAGCGGCCTCCGCGCATGGATCCGGACGGGTCCTCCCCGGCGGATGCGCCGGACTCGGCGGCACCGGCTACTTGGTTGCCGACAGCTTTTGCTCCCTTTGCCACGGCCTGACCAGCCACAACCGCGATACCGGCGGGCCCGGCTGCTGCGGCCGCACCGCTGCCGGCT
>NZ_JBHXFE010000217.1:0-1473 GCF_042722475.1 Streptomyces sp. NPDC127092 | reverse complement strand
GACCTGGCCGTCGGTCTCGAGCAGGTGCTTCGCCATGGTGTTCTCTCCTTGGTGTCGGTGGTCAGAGGTCGTGCGCGGGCGGGCCGGCTCAGCCGATCGGCGTGAGCTTCACGGGGCGGGCCGTCCCGGCGTCCGCCGCCGCGCCCTCGGCCGAGGCGAGGCCGGAGCCGGGGGCGGGGACCGGCGTCGTGCCCTTGCCGCGGTGGTTGAGGATGAAGAGCTTGGCCGCCAGGCCGGTGCCGAGCACCATGAACACGAGCGCGGTCCAGCCCTGGAAGCTGAAGGTCGCGGTGTTCACCATCGCGTTGCCGATGGTGCAGCCGCCGGCCCACGCCGCGCCCCAGCCCATGCCGAGGCCGCCGATGATCGAGCGGACGGTGGTCTGCGCGTCGGGCACGCGGACGCGGAACTCGCCGGAGGCCTTCGCGGCGATGAACGAGCCGATCAGCAGGCCCGTCACCATCAGCACGCCCCAGTCCACGAGCTCGAGTTCGCCCGTGCCGAGGAACGCGCCGATGTTCGCGGACGGGCCGGTGATGCCCAGGCCGGACTCGCGGCCGGTCGCCCAGGAGAGCGGCCACGCGAGGATCGCCAGCACGCCGATGATCGCCGCGGTGACGAACGGGTGCCACGCCTTCTCGGTGAGCACGTGCGCGGGGCCGGTCTTGGCGGCGGGCAGGCGGAAGCGGGTCATGGCCGCCTCGCGACGCAGGTGATGACGCACGGCCAGGCCGACGCCGGCCACGAGCAGCGCCACGAACACCCACGGGGACAGCCCCGTGAGCTGCTGGAACGAGCCCGTCTGCGTCTCCACGGAGCGGACGGCCTCGGTGGTGCCGGCCAGCGGTCCCTTGCGGAACGCGGTGGCGCCCACGATGTAGAAGATCAGTGCGAACCACGAGCCCACGAGGCCCTCGCCCGCGCGGTAGTACGTGCCGGTGGCGCAGCCGCCCGCGAGCACGATCGAGAAGCCGAAGATCAGGCCGCCGATGATCGTGCCCAGCCACGGGAACGTCTCCGCCTCCAGGGTGATCACGCCCAGGGCGTCGAGGGCGAACACGCCCACCGACTGGACGGCCACGATCACCATGAACGCGGTGAGCCATCGGGTGGACCGGATAGTGAACAGGTCGCGGAAAGCGCCCGTGACGCAGAAGCGTCCGCGCTGGAACACGAAGCCCAGGACGAGGCCGAGGAGGAGTCCGGTGATGATCATGCCTGCCATGAGACAGGGTGCGGCCGGTCCCGCGCGCCGGGCAGGACGTGCGGGGTAACAGTCGCAGGGCTGTGCCGGAGACGACGCGCGGGGGCGCCGTGGGCGACGCTTGACCCTCCCCTTGGGGGAACGCCCACGCTGGGATCACCTGAGAGAAAGGTCGCCCCATGAGCCCCCCGATGACCGTCGGCGAGTTCGCCCTCGCCACCGGACTGAGCGCGAAGGCGCACGCGGCCGAGCTGCGACGCCGCCGCGAC
>NZ_JBHXFE010000216.1:0-1474 GCF_042722475.1 Streptomyces sp. NPDC127092 | reverse complement strand
GACTCCTCGTGGACGATCTGGCTGCTTAAAGATGCTTCGGTAATAGAGTGTGTCGTTGCGCGTGATTTGCACCGTGCTGCTTGATCATTGATGAATGGCAGGGAAGGAAACCGGTTCCGGCGAGGAGTCCGACGCCCGGAAAGTCAAGCAGCGCGGCGGTCGCCGTGATCTCGAGGCGTTGCGTGACCGGCGGATGCAGGCCGCGGAGATGTTTGCCGCAGGACGACGACAGATCGATGTCGCGGTCGAGTTGGAGGTCTCCCAGCAGACCGCCTCACGCTGGCATCGACAGTGGATCGAAGGAGGCAACGAGGCATTGGAAGGTGCCGGTCGCGCGGGACGCCGGCCCCGGCTCGATGACGCCCAGATCGCCGCGATCCGAGAGGAATTACTCAAAGGACCCCAGGCTCACGGCTTCGCGACCGGAGTGTGGACCCTGGGCAGGGTCGCGATCGTGATCGAGCGGCTCACCGGCGTGACCTACGGACCTACCCAGACCTGGACGATCCTGCGGACCAGGCTGGGCTGGAGCCGGCAACGTCCCGCACGGCGGGCAGTCGAACGCGACGAGGACGCCATCGTCGCCTGGCGCGAGAACGAGTGGCCGCGGATAAAAAAATAGCGCGGCGCCAGGGTGCATGGATCTGCTTCCAGGACGAAAGCGGTGTGTCGCTGCTCCCGGTGGTCCGAGCAACCTGGGCGCCGAAAGGCGTGACACCGGTTCTGCATCACCGATTCTCCTGGAAACGCATGTCCATGGCCGGAGTCCTGGCCTATCGACACGACCGCAGTCGCAGCGCATTCGTGTTCTCCATGACCGACGGCGCCTACAACACCGACAAGCTCATCGAGTTCCTCACCGAACTACGCACCCATTTCGCCGGCGAGAAGGTCATCGTGATCTGGGACGGGCTCATGGCCCACCGGTCCCGCGCGATGACCGCGTGGCTGGACACCCAACGCGACTGGCTCCACGTCGAACGCCTGCCGGCTTATGCTCCTGAGCTCAATCCCATCGAACAGGTCTGGGGCAACATGAAATCCACCGAACTGGCCAACCTGTGCCCCGATACCCTCGACGAGGTCCGCATCGCGACCGAGTCCGGGCTGACTCGGATCGGTTCGAGCTACGACCTGTGTCACAGCTTCCTCGACCACACCGGACTTTCCTTATGATCAGTTCTCACTCAATTACCGAAACATCTTTAATGCGTTCCACCACATTCGAAAGCGTTGAGAACATGCGTGATCGCTCCCCGAATCTGGATGTACAAGCACTCATCGACGATTCAACGGTGTCACCGCTGCAGCAGCGAGCACTCACCGTGTGCCTGGTTCGCGATAATCGCTGGATTCGACTCCCTCATAATCGGATTCATCGTTCCGGCGCTCGCCGAAGAGTGGGACCGAAACGCTGCGAGTTTGACGACGGCGACCCTTGCCGGGCTGGTGGGCACGATCGTCGGAACTACAC
>NZ_JBHXFE010000215.1:1223-1476 GCF_042722475.1 Streptomyces sp. NPDC127092 | reverse complement strand
ACGTTGCGGCGAGCCTGCTCCGCCTCGACCCGGTGATGCACCCCTCGCAAGGCGAGCATCGCCCCGAGGGCCGTGACGGCCACCAGCGTCAGACCCCACCCCAGTCCCAGATCCTGCCGCAGCCCCGCGAACACACCAGCCGAACCCACCAGGGCAGATGCCACACCGATGCGCCACCGCCACT
The DNA here is from genome assembly GCF_042722475.1 of Streptomyces sp. NPDC127092. Taxonomy (NCBI): domain Bacteria; kingdom Bacillati; phylum Actinomycetota; class Actinomycetes; order Kitasatosporales; family Streptomycetaceae; genus Streptomyces; species Streptomyces sp. NPDC127092. The sequence continues at coordinate 1,292 of NZ_JBHXFE010000215.1, read as the reverse complement.
CACGCTCATTCCCCACCCGGCTCATAGCCCCATGCTGGCACACGGCCCTCGGAGGCAGAGCGGCAGATC
>NZ_JBHXFE010000215.1:0-1213 GCF_042722475.1 Streptomyces sp. NPDC127092 | reverse complement strand
GGCCGGCGGGATCACTCCTGCGTAAGGGGCGGATGGAACTCCGAGGCGAGCATCGCGTAGGTGGCGCCATCCACCCAGCCGCGCGTGAGATGCAGAGACTCCTCCTTGAACGTGCCCTCGTGACGCATCCCCACCTTCTCCATGATGCGCAGGCTCGGAGCGTTGTCCGCGAAGGCATGAGCCTCCACGCGCCGCACACCCAGATCGTCGAACGCGAAGCCCAGCAGGGCTCGCGCAAGCTCGGTGCCATAGCCCTGCCCGGCCTGGCGCGGATCGATCGTCCAGCCGAGCTCGGCCTGGGCGTCCCGGGCTTCCTCCCGCGGGCCGCCCTGACTCCACGCGTCCTGCACCGCGACCTTCCCGACACCGACGATGACGTCTCCGGCCCGCACGGTGAGACGGTCCCCCGCCCCGAGGTAGGACTCGCGCAGCGCGTTCTCACTCTCCGGGCGGCCGGAGGTCCACGACCACACCTGCTCACGACGGCAGAAGCTCCACACGGCGGGTGCATCGAGACCCCGGAACGGGGTGAGGGTCAGCCGGCGGGCTCGCAGCGGGAAGCAGACGCCTCGACTCGCGGCGAGCTCCAGGAGAGGGGTGGCCATGACAGACAGGGTACGAACAAAAGTTCTCGAGTCAGCCCCCGGACAGACCAGTGCCCGCACCCTGCGTCGATGTCAGATCCACGCGGCCAGCCAGGGCCCGTTGACCTCGGGCAGATCCCGCCACGGAGTCCCGCACCTGCACTGGCAGATGATCGCTTCGACCATCGTGCGGGCATCCGAGAAGGGTCGGCCCTGCTGGCCCGTGCGGTCTGGAGCAGCGGGGCGATCAGCTCCGATTTGGCGTCGGAGACGACCTGGAACCGGGACATAGCTCCCCGGATCTCAGCGGGTCCCTGGAGCCATTCTCAGACACGCCCTAGGCCATCTCCAGCGCCGAGGCCCGCCTCACATCCGAGGAGGTCCTCCACGCTCAGGTGACGCGGCTCAGACACGATGCAACAGTCGATCGAGGGCCTCTCGCCCGGCGGCCCGCTCACGGACGTCGTCGGAGTCCATGAGGTCCAGCGCCACGACTGTTTCAGTGCGAAGCAGGGCGGAGGGATCCACGGGTGCAGGTATGTGGCGGATCACCACTTCCCCCGCCGCCGAGGCGTCGAGGCGGAGCCGCGACTGGAGAGCCTCCAGGTCGCCGAGCAGATAGCCCTCCT
>NZ_JBHXFE010000214.1:540-1480 GCF_042722475.1 Streptomyces sp. NPDC127092 | reverse complement strand
ACGCCGAGCCGGTCGAGCACCACGTGGTGAGCGCGGACGTGCCCGCGGCCGTGGCCGGGCGGGCGATGATCGTCAAGCGCCTGGACATGTTCCCCGTGGAGTGCATCGCCCGCGGCTACCTGACCGGCTCCGGCCTGGCCGAGTACCGCGCGTCGGGCACGGTGGCCGGCCTGCCGCTGCCCGCCGGGCTCGGGGACGGCTCGCGGGTCGACCCGCCGATCTTCACGCCGTCCGCGAAGGCCGAGGTCGGCGAGCACGACGAGAACATCACGTTCGAGCAGATGGTCGAGCGCGTGGGCACCGAGGCCGCCGAGCGCCTGCGGTTCCTCACCCTGGACCTGTACGCCCGCGCCGAGGCGATCGCCCGCGAGGCCGGCATCATCCTGGCGGACACGAAGGTCGAGTTCGGTGTGGACCCTGCCACCGGCCAGGTGGTGCTGGGCGACGAGGTCCTCACCCCGGACTCCTCCCGGTTCTGGGACGCCAGGGACTACGAGCCCGGCCGCCCCCAGGCGAGCTTCGACAAGCAGTTCGTCCGCGACTGGCTCACGGGCCCCGACTCCGGCTGGGACAAGACCAGCGGGGAGGCCCCGCCGGAGCTGCCCGCCGACGTCGTGGCCAAGACCCGCGACCGCTACGTGGAGGCGTACGAGCGCCTGACGGGCCGCCCCTTCGACGCCTGACCCGCACTTTCGAACGTGGGGTAGGCCCTCTGCCACGTTTGAAAGCGCGTCGGGCGCGCCACCCGTCAGGCGAGCGAGTCCTCCCAGGCCCGGTGCAGCGCCGCGAACCGCCCGTCGGCCGCCACCAGCTCGGCGGGGCTGCCGTCCTCGACGATCCGGCCGTCGTGCATCACGAGCACCCGGTCGGCGGTCTCGACGGTGCTGAGCCGGTGGGCGATGATCAGGGCCGTCCGGTTCCCCAACAGCCGCTCCAGCCC
>NZ_JBHXFE010000214.1:0-530 GCF_042722475.1 Streptomyces sp. NPDC127092 | reverse complement strand
CGCTGTCCCGCGCTCAGCCGCCCGCCGCGCTTGGCGACGTCGGTCGCGTAGCCCTCGGGCAGCCCCAGGATGAAGTCGTGCGCCCCCACCGCCCGGGCGGCCGCCTGGATCTCGGCCTCGGTGGCGTCGGGCCGGCCGAGGGCGATGTTCTCCGCGATCGACCCGGAGAACAGGAACGCCTCCTGGGTCACCATCACCACGTTGCGCCGCAGATCCGCCTGGCTGAGCTCGCGCAGCTCCACCCCGTCCAGCGTCAGCGAGCCGGCAGAGACGTCGTAGAACCGGGCGATGAGCTTGGCCAGCGTCGACTTGCCCGCACCCGTCTGGCCCACCACGGCCACGGTCTGCCCGGCCGGGATCACGAGGTCGAACTCCGGCAGCACCACCCGGTCCGGTCCGTAGCTGAACACCGCGTCCCGGAACTCCACCCGCCCGGACGCCACGCCCGTCCCCGGAGCGTCGGCCCCGGGCAGCGGCGTGGGCTCGGCGGCCTCCACCACGGTGGGCTCCTCCTCGAGCAGGCCGGAGAC
>NZ_JBHXFE010000213.1:0-1480 GCF_042722475.1 Streptomyces sp. NPDC127092 | reverse complement strand
CCCCCGGAGTCATCGACTCCGGGGGCCCGCCCTTGTCCGTGGGGTCAGGCGCAGGCCGCGCCGACCTCCACGCCGTGTTCGGCCGCCAGGCGGTGCAGGTCGTCGAGCTCGGCCTGCTCGACCTCCGCGAGGAAGTCGTCGCCCGCCTCGCGAGCGCGCGTGAGGTCGGACTGCGTGGTCCTGATGCGGTGCAGCAGCCCTGCGGTGAAAGCGTCCATCGTGCGCCCCCTCGTCGTGGGTCGGTGGCACGGGGAGTGCCGGGGGTGGGTGGATCACACACTGCTACCTCTGGGGGACAGAGAGCGGTAGGTGGCGTGTCACCTACAGGGCGTGATCGCGGGGTGTGCAGTCGTCCTCCCCAGCCCTTTCCTCACAGAAACCTCAACTGGCCCGTGATTCAGGTGAATTCTTCCAGCCTCCCGGCCGCTCGCCCGCCTGAGGCCTGGCCGGCGCCCTCCCGCGCCGTCCCCGCACAGCCGTCTTACAGCCGGTTTACGCGCGTTCGGGGCAGGATGGATACGCACAGTCAGTGCGCAGAAACCGCCTTGTCCGCGTGCTGGACCTGGCCCAGGAAAGGACTTACGGACGTGCGCGTACTCGTCGTCGAGGACGAGCAGCTTCTCGCGGACGCGGTGGCCACCGGCCTGCGCCGCGAGGCCATGGCGGTCGACGTCGTGTACGACGGTGCCGCGGCACTGGAGCGCGTCGGGGTCAACGACTACGACGTCGTGGTGCTCGACAGGGACCTTCCCCTGGTGCACGGCGACGACGTCTGCCGCAAGATCGTCGAGCTGGGCATGCCCACCCGGATCCTGATGCTCACCGCCTCCGGCGACGTCAGCGACCGCGTCGAGGGCCTGGAGCTCGGCGCGGACGACTACCTGCCCAAGCCCTTCGCCTTCAGCGAGCTCACCGCCCGCGTCCGGGCCCTCGGCCGCCGCACCACGGTCCCGCTCCCGCCCGTCCTGGAGCGCGCCGGCATCAAGCTGGACCCGAACCGCCGCGAGGTCTTCCGCGACGGCAAGGAGGTCCAGCTGGCCCCGAAGGAGTTCGCGGTCCTGGAGGTTCTCATGCGCAGCGAGGGCGCCGTCGTCTCGGCCGAGCAGCTCCTGGAGAAGGCCTGGGACGAGAACACCGACCCGTTCACCAACGTCGTGCGCGTCACGGTCATGACCCTGCGCCGCAAGCTCGGCGAGCCCCCGGTGATCGTCACCGTGCCCGGCTCGGGATACCGGATCTGACCTAATGCCCTCGTCGCCGACCCTGCTGCACACCCCACCGAAGCCGACCTGGGACCCCCGGGACCCGGTCAGGCCGCTGCTGCGTCCGACCATCCGGATACGGCTCACGCTGCTCTACGGCGGGATGTTCCTGATCGCCGGCATCATCCTGCTGGCGATCATCTACCTCTTCACCGCGCAGGCCGTCCGGGACACCACCGCCGAGCTGCCCTTCAAGGTCGTCAGCGGCACCGTGACGG
>NZ_JBHXFE010000212.1:1026-1496 GCF_042722475.1 Streptomyces sp. NPDC127092 | reverse complement strand
CCCACCCCCTCCGGGGGTCACTCCCCCCCGGCCCTTCGGGCCTAGGGGGGAGTGTACTACTAGAAATTGCGCCGCGCCAACATGTTTCGGAATGCCCATGTCACATGCCTGCGGTGATGCTGCGTCGACCGCGCAGTGGGATGCCGGTAGAGCGTGCCCTTGCGTGGACTCGCCGCGCCGGTATCGGGGCCGCGTGGACCGACAACGCCGACCGTGGCCCGTAGCGCTCGTAGTTCGGTGTCTCACACGCGTGCTCGGGCGGGTGTCGGACCTGCTCGCGGCGGCGGTCGGATCACGGTGGAAACGCCTGCCACTGGACCGCTCATTCGAGCGCTCTGCGACGGGGGTCCGCGACTGCTGTTCGGAGCGCTGCGGTGGGCGGGTTCCCATGGCCGCACCCACACCGCTGCGCCAGGTGCGGTGCACATTGCCTCGAACCTCGCCGACACCCTCTCTGTCAGGGTGAGTTG
>NZ_JBHXFE010000212.1:0-1016 GCF_042722475.1 Streptomyces sp. NPDC127092 | reverse complement strand
CCCATGGACGGAACGAGCTTTCTCCCCACATTCGCCGACGCCGACGCCCCCGAACAGCACACGGTGCAGTACTTCGAGATGTTCGGCAGCCGCGCGATCTATCAGGACGGCTGGTGGGCGTGCACCCGCCTGGACAAGGCCCCCTGGGACTTCTCCCCGGAGACCATCAAACGGTTCGCACCGGGTGTCTACAACCCGGACGACGATGTCTGGGAGCTCTACTACCTGCCCGACGACTTCTCCCAGGCCCACAACGTCGCCGCCGATCACCCCGACACCCTCTCTGTCAGGGTGAGTTGAGTCCATCGGGTCACTGCAAACCACCCCGACAGAGGGCGAGAGAAGGACCAACCCCGATCATGACCAACTCGACCACAGTCCTGGACAATGACCGTATGGACGACGAGGCGAACCATCCCCGGTCCGGCGGTCCGCAACCACGGCGGACGTTCACCCCGGCGGACAAGCTCGCGCACCTGGTCGCCTACGAGCAGGCCTGCGAGACCAACGAGGGCGGGGCGTACCTGCGCCACGAAGGTTTGTACTCGTCGCTGATCGTCGAATGGCGCCGCCAACGCGACGCCGGCGTCCTCGAGGGCAAGAAACCGGGCGCGAAGATCGGCAAACTCACCCCCGAGCAGGCGGAGATCGCCCGCCTCAAGCGCGAGCTGGAACGAAGCAACAAGAAGCTGGCCACCACCGAGGCCGCACTGTCGATCATGGGAAAAGCGCACGCGCTCTTGGAACAACTCTCCGAGAGCGCGGATGCCGACGAGACGCGGAAGAAGCGTTGATCACCGCCCACCACGCGCTCACCGCGGCCGGTGTCTCCACCCGTGCCGCAACAACATTGACCGCCGTGGCCCGATCGACTGCGACCCGCACCCGGGAACGCTCGGCCACCTCCGTCCCGTCCATCCCGTCGGTCACACGTACGCCGGTGAACAAACTGTCCACGCTCGAGCGTCGCCGGGTCGTGGAGGTGCTGTGCTCGGATCGGTTCGTCGACCGGGCAC
>NZ_JBHXFE010000211.1:0-1496 GCF_042722475.1 Streptomyces sp. NPDC127092 | reverse complement strand
GCGTCGAACGCCGCACCACGGTTCTTGCAACCAGCGAGTTCTCCGTAAGGAAACCTCCCCAGCAACAACGAATCTGGTGATGGGGTCGGCCTCCTCGACTCGCAGTCAGGGCCGGGAATGAACAACAAAGCCCGCCCCGCGCACGACTGGTTCTGTGGGTAACCGCCGAAGCGAGCCAAAACGGTCGGCTCGGCGGCTGCGGTTTCCCGGCCAGAGAAGGTCGTGGGCGACGTCTCTCTGTACTGCACCGTCCCCCTTTCAGGGCTGGCTGCTCACACGTCCGTCCGCTGATCGATCGCTGCCTCGTAGAAGGCGTCCGCGAGCGCCATGATGACAGCGCTGATGCCAGGTCCGTCGCTGAAGAAGTAGTCGGCCATGGTGTTGTGGGCCTCCTGGTTGTCGATGACCGCCTCGGTGACCGCCGATTGGAAGTCCTGCGACTCCACGAACTGCTTCTTCGAGTTCACCTTGGTCTGGTTGACCAGGTCCGGGTAAGCGAGCAGTCGCTGCACCAGTCCCTGCACGAACTCACGGACCTGGGACTGGGTGAACGACTCGGCGCCGAAGAGGTCGTTCATCTTGTCGATGACGACCTGTAGTGCGACGTACTTCGGCTCTTTCCACGTGCCGGTGCCTGCGGCGCTGATGCCCTTGAGCTCACCGTCACCGGTCAGCGAGATGTTGACCGCGGCCGCCTTGTTGTGCTTGACCCCGATCAGGACCACGTCGGAGAGGTCGATCTCCGCGGCCCAGGAGGAGTCTGCGATGACCTTCTCCAGGAGCCGCAGGAAGATCGACAACATCTCCATGTACGGGTCGCCGTAGTCGACGATCTGGCTCATGAAGTCGTAGAGCCGGACGTAGGTGGAGACGTCCTTGCGGAACAGGTCGAGGGTGTTGAGGGTGACTTTATCGTCGGCCTCGATCGCCGATGCGTAGCGGCGGGCGAAGTCGTGCTTGGCCGGGCTGATCGCGGCCGACAGCGCATTGTTGCCCTTCCGGGTGACCCATAGTTCGGCGACTTCGCGCACCTGCTCTGGCGTGTAGATCCCGGACTGGGCGAGCTTAGTGGCGAGGTGGACGACGACGTACGGGTCGGTCTCGGTCTCCAGGGTGGCGTTGGTGAAGTACGGCTCGAACGCAGACCGGATGTCCTCGGGTTTGTTCACGAAGTCGATGACGAAGGTCTTGCGCTTCTGCTCCCCGCCCGCAGTGCGATGGGTGCGGTTGAGCCGGGAGAGCGTCTGCACGGCAGTGACCCCGGAGAGCTTCTTGTCGACGTACATCGCTGAGAGCAGCGGCTGGTCGAACCCTGTCTGGAACTTGTTGGCGACCAGCATGATCTTGTACGTCGCGCCCTTGAAAGCGGCGGCCAGGTCCGAGCCGGCGCCGGGATTCAGGTTGGCCTCGGTGAACTCGTCGTCCTTGCTCGGCTGCGACCCCCAGTCCGACCCCCACTGCTCGTCCTCGTCCATCGTCACCGAGCCGGAGAAGGC
>NZ_JBHXFE010000210.1:609-1500 GCF_042722475.1 Streptomyces sp. NPDC127092 | reverse complement strand
GCGAGTAACCACCACGCCAACGCCAGAGTGAGCTGGCGATCGACCTGACGGCGACCGAGGAAAACGTTGCGCGCCACAATGACGACAACCATGGTGGCAAGCAGAACGAGGCTGTACGCGTACGGCAGCTCCGATGTCGCTTCTTTGATCAGCAGGTCGCTGGCAGCAAGGGGGACCTCGCTCACTGGACCACCGTCGAGATGATGCGGTTGAAGTGTCCTCTGCCGTCATCGGCGATGCTGCCCTGCGAGAGCACAGCGAGCTTGGTGCCGAGCAGTTCCGCCTCGGCTTCGGTGGTGGTGTCGAAACTCGTCCGGCGCATCATGTACCGGATCGCATCCGGATCTATGCCACTGGTCAGCGGGCTGTCGGTAGGGCTGAACGGTTCACCTTTGTGGCAGCAGAGGACGTGGCCGACCTCATGGAAGATTGTCTGCCGCTGATGTCGCTCACTGCGGTTGGGGTCGTACATGATGATGTCCTCATCCGCGAGGCCGAACAGGACTCCGCAGCGGCGGTTGCCGATCACGGTGCCCTCCGGATACGGAAGCAAACGAATCGGGCGGCCGGTGTCCTTCTCCAGCCAAGCCAAAAACTCGTGAACTGTCCAAGGCGGCGACAACGGGATCCGGCTAAGGACTTCATCCACGCGTTTCGTGTGGCTACCCCCTACACGCATTGGCTGTCCTTCCCCCGAAGTTGACGGTGCTGCACGACATAGGGCACGAAGTGCAACCCTATCGAACCGCCCACGCGTAGTAACCTTGGCCAAAACTGGACAAAAAACCAGCGAAGAATAAACAAAATGAGTTCGGTCGGCGTGTCTGCGGTGTCCGAGCACGTTCCTGTAACAGGATAAGTGCGCACCATCGACCCGGAGAAAGGGGGCAC
>NZ_JBHXFE010000210.1:0-599 GCF_042722475.1 Streptomyces sp. NPDC127092 | reverse complement strand
GGGGCACTGTGCCGCTACCCAGTAAGGGACCCCGTGAGGCGATCCTGACGCGCGTCCCGCCCGCTGTTCGACAAGAACTCAACCGCCGCCGCGAAGAGCTCAACCGGCGGCGCGCAGCCATGAATGTTGTCGGCCCTGAAGTCTCCGAGTCGCAGTTCCTCGCCGATGTACTTGCGACGCTTGTCGGCCGCACTGACCTGAACGGTGAGGTCACAGCGGATTTGCTCGTGCCAATGTTCGACGGCACGTACGACGCCGAGAAGGCCGTCGCTGACGGAGAGGGCGTACAGGAGGTGTTGCAGCTGTCTGCCTGATCTTCGAGAGAGCGATCTCAGCAACTCAATACTCAAATCAGCAGTAGCTCAAAACTAGGAAAACCCCCGACCTGGCGGGGCCGAGGGTGTTCCGAGTTCGAGTGAGACGAGCGCCAACTCGTCTCTACTGCGCTTCCCTGAAGGGAACTGTCGTGCCAGACAGCTCTCATGATACCGCGCGTCTGTTTGCGCCGGTATTCAATACCACCCGTGTCGTCCATAACGATGCGATCGCGTGCACGCATCGTCCGCGTACTCGATCGCTGCCCTCCGGATATCGCACCG
>NZ_JBHXFE010000209.1:0-1501 GCF_042722475.1 Streptomyces sp. NPDC127092 | reverse complement strand
GGTCAGCCGGGTCAGCCGGCGATCTTGGCGCCCGCCCAATCGGCGAAGGTCTTGTCCTCGCCGTCGAGGGCCCAGTTCTTCCCGTCCACGAACACGGTGGGGGTGCCGGCCACGCCGGCGACGCGCGCCTGGCGGGTGGTGTGCTCGACCGCGGAGCGGAACGTGCCGTCCTCGACGCAGGAGGCGATGTCCGCGCCGTGCTCCTGCGCGAGCTGCGTGATCGCCGCGTTGTCCAGGCCCTTGCCCCGGTGCTCGTCGTAGGTGGCGAACAGGGCGGCCACGAAGCCGTTGTAGGCCTCGGGCTTCTGGTCCGCCACGCAGTACGCGGCGTTGGCGGCGCGGGCCGAGTAGTTCTGGTTGTTCGGGGCGCTCAGGTAGTCCACCATCCGGTACTCGACCGTGGCCTCGCCCTGTTCGAGCCACTGCTCGATCTGGTCCGCGTTGGAGGTCTCGAAGTCCGCGCAGTGCACGCAGTTGAAGTCCGCGTAGAGCACGATCCGCGTCGGCTCGCCGTCCGCCCGGGCCTCGGTGTCCGGCAGGGTCTCGGGCTGGGAGCTCGCGGACTGCTTCGGCACCTCGATCCTCGAGGGGTCGACCTCGCGTTCTCCCGCGCCCTCCGCCAGGCCCGTGGCCGAGGTCAACTCGATGCCGCCCTGCTCGTTCGTCACGGCGGGGATGGGGCCGGCGGCCGCGGCGTCGTCGCCGTTGCGGTTGAGCACGAACGCGACGACGAGGCCGATCACGAGCACCGCCGCGAGGACCGAGCCCCAGATGACGCCGGTGCGGCGGCGGCGGTCCTTCCTGCGCTGCTCCTCCTGGATCTGGCGGGCACGCGCACGGGCGTCCTTCGCCGAGGTGTGCGAGCCTGACGTGTTCCGGGCCAAGGGTCCTCCTCGTGGGGCAGTCGGTCCGGGTCGAGCACCGGAGCCGGCGGGCAGCGGGCGCGCCGCGCCAGGCGAGCATAGCGGCCCTGTCTGGAAGGATCGTGACCATGGACACCGTCGAGACCCCCTCCCCCGTCGATCGACTGACCATCACGGGGGCCCCCTCGGGGGACGCCTCCGAGGACCCGGCGACGTCGCTACTCGCCCTGCCCTGGGCGCTCCCCCTCGAGACGTGGCCGCGTGAGGTGCTGGCGGCTCTGCCGCGGGGCATCTCCCGTCACGTGGTGCGCTTCGCCCGCATGGGCGGGGGCATCGTGGCGGTGAAGGAGACCACGGAGGAGCTCGCATCGAGCGCCGCACCCTCGTGCGGCTCATGGACGCGCTGGCGACCCTGCTCGTGGAGCTGCACCTCGAGGGGTTCTTCTGGGGTGACGTCTCCCTGTCCAACGTCCTGTTCCGGCGCGACGCGGGCGGGTTCGCCGCCCACCTGGTGGACGCCGAGACCGGCGAGCTCCGGCAGCGCCTGTCCACCGGGCAGCGCGAGCACGACCTGGACGTGGCCGCCTTGAACGTGGGCGGCGAGCTGCTGGACCTGCAGGCCAGCGGGCTGCTGGACC
>NZ_JBHXFE010000208.1:1176-1505 GCF_042722475.1 Streptomyces sp. NPDC127092 | reverse complement strand
GCGACGATCGGGTTCCGACTCACGTTGACACCGTATGAGTAACTCGTATGATTGTCAACAATCTGATAATGCTCGGGCGCGGCCGAAACGAAGGTGAGGCCTGGTGTTGGAACTGAACATTCCCGAATTCGAGGGGCCTATCGCGCAACGGGGAATCGGCATCATCGCCCCGTTCGACTTGGCGCTCGAACGAGAACTGTGGCGATGGGCTCCCCTCGAGGTGAGCCTCCATCTGGCGCGCACGCCGTACGAGCCCGTGCCCGTCAGCCTGGAGATGGCCGAACTCGTGTCCGAGCGAAGACACCTCATGGCGGCGACGCGCGACGTTC
>NZ_JBHXFE010000208.1:0-1166 GCF_042722475.1 Streptomyces sp. NPDC127092 | reverse complement strand
GAACACCTCGAGCTGAGCAGGCTGTCGGTGATCACGCCGTACGACGCCCCGCTCACCGAACGGCTGCACGCGTTCCTGAACGAGGCAGGCACCGAGGTGGTTCGTTCCGATCACCTCGGACTCGGCGGCGGCATCTGGAAGGTCAACTACCGCACGATCGCCGAGCGGATCATCGCTGCGGACGACCCCAGGTCGGAGGCGATCTTCGTCAGCTGTACCAACCTGCCTACCTACGATGTCATCGCCCCGCTCGAGCAGGAACTCGGCAAACCGGTCCTCACCGCCAACCAGCTCACGATCTGGGCCTGTCTCGGCCGGATGAAACTCCCCATGACGGGCCCGGGCAAGTGGCTCCGCAACGTCTTCTGACATCACCCCACACGACACGGAAAAGAGGAGAACGCATGACGAGCACGCCGACCCCCACTGTGGGATTCATCTACCCCGATCACGCCGCCGAGGACGACTACCCCTTCGCCGCGGAGATGCTCGGAGTGGATCTGCCGGTCGTGCACATCTACGGAACCGACCTGCACGCCGTGCCCGAACTGCTCGACCTCGGGAGCCCCGAGAAGCTCGCCGGCGGGGCCGCACTCCTCGCCGAGGAGAAGCCGGACGCCGTCGTGTGGGCCTGCACCTCGGGCAGCTTCGTCTACGGCCCCGACGGGGCGAAGCAGCAGGCCGAGACGCTCGCCGCGGCCACCGGTGTACCCACGTCCAGCACCAGTTTCGCGTTCGTCCACGCCCTGCACGCACTGGGGATCACGCGCGTCGCGGTAGCCGCGAGCTACCCGGAGGACGTCGCGAAGCTGTTCGTCGAGTTCCTCGCCGCCGCAGGCATCGAGGTGCTGTCGATGTCGAGTGCGGGAATCGACACCGCGGCCGAGGTCGGTCTGCTCAGCCCGGAATCCGTGGTGGAACTCGCGGTGGAGAACGACCACCCGGACGCCGAAGCCCTGCTCATCCCCGACACGGCCATGAGGACGCTGGGTGCGCTGAGTACTCTCGAGCAGCGCCTCGGCAAGCCGGTCCTCACGGCAAACCAGGTGACCATCTGGGAAGGCCTGCGTCTTGCGGGCCACACGGCGGTGCACCCGTCGTTAGGAACCTTGTTCGAGAAAGGCCACAGTCATGGCTCTGACTGACCTGGAACCCGTCAGTCGTCA
>NZ_JBHXFE010000207.1:0-1506 GCF_042722475.1 Streptomyces sp. NPDC127092 | reverse complement strand
CCGGCGCTCGAGGTGGTGGATCCGGCGTGGGCGGGCGAGGAGTTCGTGCCGCGCGTGGCGAAGCGGGGCGCGGAGATCATCGAGGTGCGCGGGGCGAGTTCGGCGGCGTCGGCGGCATCCGCGGCGATCGACCACATGCGCGACTGGACCCTCGGCACCGGTGCGGACGCGGACGGGGCGCCGCGCCGGACGTCGGCCGCGGTGGTCTCGGACGGCTCCTACGGGGTGCCGGAGGGGCTGATCAGCTCGTTCCCCGTGACGTCCGACGGCGGCACCGCGTGGCGGATCGTGCCGGGGCTGGAGCCGGACGAGTCCGTGCTGCCGGGTGAGGGCGGGCGGCTGGCCGCGACCGTCGCCGAGCTGGAGGCCGAGCGCGACGCCGTGCGAGGGCTGGGCCTGCTCTGAGGCGGCCGGGATCTTCTGCGTCTCTGACCCTTCTGGGGGCGTCCCCACCCGCCGGAAGGGTCAGATGCGCAACAGATTCGTGCGGGGACGGGCGGGCGTGGGATCAGTCCGCCAGCTCGGCCCGCGTGGGCGGGTCCGCCCCCGGGCGGGAGGCCGTGATCGCCGACGCGCGGGAGGCGTAGATCAGCACCGACTCGACGTCGGCCGGGTCCATCGCGTGCAGGCGGCCGCGGTTCGCGGCGCCGAGCAGGGAGCGGTCGTCGAGGGCGGCGAGCAGGGCGGCGGTGAACGAGTCGCCGGCACCCACGGTGTCCGCGACGTCCACGGGCACGATCGGGCGCTCCACCACGCCGTGCGCGGTGACGGCCACGATGTCCTCGGCGCCGCGGGTCATCACCACGAACGCCGGGCCCATCCGCTGCCACGCCTGCAGCGACTCGCGCAGCGGGCGGTCCGGGTACAGCCACGCGATGTCCTCGTCCGAGGCATGCACCACGTCCGCCAGCCGCACGGACTCCTCCGCGCGGGCGCGGGCGAACGCCCGGTCCGGCACGATCGTGGGCCGCACGTTGGGGTCGTAGCTGATGGTCGTCACCGCGGAGATCCGCTCGAGCAGGGCCATCACCTCGGCGTCGCCGGGGGCGAGCATGGTGGCGATGGAGCCGGCATGCATGTGGTGCAGCGGGCCGCCGGCGGCGTCGTCGAAGTCCCGGGCGAGCGCGGCGGCGGGCGGCAGCGTCCAGTCCAGCTCGAACTCATAGCTGGCGGCGCCCGTGGGGTCCAGACGCGCGGTGGCCACGGAGGTGGCGGCGGCATCCGGCTCGAGCAGGCAGCGCACGCCGTTCTCCCGCAGATGCGAGGCGATCATGTCCCCGTGCGCATCGCGGCCGAGGCGGCCGGCGAACAGGACGGGCCGCTCCAGCCGGCTCAGGCCCACGGCCACGTTCAGGGGGCTGCCCCCGACGTGCACGCGGGGGGTCGCGGTGTCCGAGACCACGACGTCGACGAGCGCCTCTCCGATCACACCACAGTACTGAGCCACGCGCCCCACGGTACCCTAATCACCGGCGCGGAACCGGGGCTGTGCGCAGGCTTCCAGGC
>NZ_JBHXFE010000206.1:0-1509 GCF_042722475.1 Streptomyces sp. NPDC127092 | reverse complement strand
GCCCAGCACCGCGTCCTCGCGGACGGCCGGCGGACCGTCGTCTTCAGCTGAGCCCGGGACGACGGCGCCACGCGGCGCCGTCGTCCTGCCCGCCTAGGCTGGTGGCATGGCCCACATCATCACCGTCGCGGGTGCCACCCCGCGCATCCACGAGTCCGTCTTCCTCGCCCCGACCGCCGCGATCACCGGCGACGTCGAGATGGCCGAGCGCTCCTCCGCCTTCTACGGCGTCTCCGCCCGCGGTGACTCCGCCCCCATCCGCGTCGGGGCGGGCACCAACCTGCAGGACAACGTGGTGCTGCACGCGGACGAGGGCTTCCCGTGCACCCTGGGCGCCGGTGTCTCCGTGGGCCACTCCGCCGTGGTGCATGGGGCCACCGTGGAGGACGACTGCCTGATCGGCATGTCCGCCACGGTGATGAACGGCGCGGTCATCGGCGCCGGTTCGCTCGTGGCCGCCGGCGCCCTGGTGCTCGAGGGGACGCAGGTCCCGGCCGGCTCGCTCGTGGCGGGCGTCCCCGCGAAGGTCCGCCGCCCCCTCACGGACGAGGAGCGGGAGGGCCTCAAGAAGAACGCGGCCACCTACCTGCGGCTGTCCGCCGCGCACCGGGACGCCGTCGCCGGCTGAAGCGGGCCCGGAGGATGTGGGACGGTGGGCACCATGCCCACCACTTCCACTCTCCCCCGCACCCGACCCGACGACGTCCCCGAGCGCCTGCTCATCCTCCCCGCGGCGCAGGACGTCGCCGACACCCCCTACGCCCACGCCCGTCGGCTGGCCGAGCAGGCCGTGGCCGACGTCGGCGGCGCCGCCGTGGCCGAGGGCGACACCTCCGCCACGGCCCTGCTGATGGTCCGCCCGATCCCGGTCGATGCGCTCGCCGCGGCCCTGGCCGCCCACCCCCACGTGAGCTGGGTGCAGCTCCCGTTCGCCGGGATCGAGCCGTTCGTCCCCCTCGTGCGCAGCCGCCCGGACATCGTGTGGACGTCCGCCAAGGGCACGTACGCGCCGCCGGTGGCCGAACACGCGCTGCTGCTCACCCTGGCCCTGCTGCGGGACCTGCCCGCGCGCGTCCGCGCCACCACATGGGGCCCCTCCTCCGGTCGCACCCTGAACGGCCTGACCGCCGTGGTCGTGGGCGGCGGCGGGATCGCACAGGAGTACATCCGCCTGCTCAAGACCTGGGACGTGCACGTCACCGCGGTCCGCCGACGCGCGGGCGACGTGCCCGGCGCGGACCGCACCGTCACGACCGACCGCCTCGACGAGGTCCTGCCCGGCGCGCAGGTCGTGATGATCGCCGCGGCGGCCACCGAGGAGACCCGCGGCATGTTCGACGCCGACCGCCTCGCCCTCCTGGACGAGGACGCCGTGCTCGTGAACGTCGCCCGCGGGGCGCTGGTGGACACGGACGCCGTCGTCCAGACCCTCGCGGCGGGCCGGCTGCACGGCTACGGCACGGACGTCACCGACCCCGAGCCCCTCCCGGACGGCCACCCGCTCTGGAC
>NZ_JBHXFE010000205.1:749-1521 GCF_042722475.1 Streptomyces sp. NPDC127092 | reverse complement strand
GTACTCGATGGCGCAACCGGGCAACGACTACTGGGTGGGCTCCGGTACATGGATCTGCGTCAAGCCGTGGACCGAATGGGTGCTGCTGTGCATGTACAACCCCGAGGACGGCGAACCGGACACCTCCGAGGCGTCGGTGATCGAACGCGCCCGCGCCACCATCGGCGACGACAGCATCGACATCCGGATCAAGGCCGTCAGCAAGTGGCAGATCAACCACGTCATCGCCGACACCTACCAGAAGGGCCGGGTATTTCTCGCCGGCGACGCCGCCCACCGCCACCCCCCGGCGAACGGGCTCGGCACGAACACCTCCGTGCAGGACGCGTTCAACCTCGCCTGGAAACTCGCCTTCGTCCTCCGCGGGCACGCCAGCCCACACCTGCTCGACAGCTACACCCAGGAACGGCAACCCGTCGGCCAGCAGGTCGTCGACCGCGCGATGACGAGTGTCCGCGACATGCTGCCGATCTCGGAGGCCCTCGGCTTCCGGCCCGGACAGTCCACCGAAGAAGGCTGGGACACGGTCCACGAACTGTTCTCCGACACCGACGCCGGACGCCGGCGACGCACCGAACTCGACGCCGCGGTGCAACTGCAGAACTATCAGTTCAACGCACACGGCGTCGAACTCGGCCAACGGTATCGGTCCGCCGCCGTCGTCGACGACGGCACTCCATTCCCGGATCCGGTCGGCGACCCCGAACTGTATTACCAGCCGACCACCCACCCCGGCGCCCGGCTTCCCCACGCCTGGCTCGAACACCACACC
>NZ_JBHXFE010000205.1:0-739 GCF_042722475.1 Streptomyces sp. NPDC127092 | reverse complement strand
CTCGATCTCACCGGCCACGGACGGCTCAGCCTCCTCGTCGGCGAGGGCGGCCAACCCTGGCGCGACGCCGCCGACAAACTCGCCTCGGAACTGGGTATCGACCTCTCGGTCGCCAGCGTCGGCGTCGGCTGCGAGTACAACGACGTCCTCCGAGAGTGGACCGCAGTACGCGAAATCGGCGACGCCGGGGCACTGCTGGTCCGCCCCGACCACCACATCGCCTGGCGGGCCGCTGACCTTCCCGAGATACCCCTCGAAGCGTTGCGCACGGCACTGTCCTCCGTCCTGCACTGACACCGCGACATCGAAGGAAGAACCTGATGACCACAGCCCAGACACCCCACACCGCACCTCGGCAGTCCGCGCTCCCCGCACCCCTGACAACGATCGACCACACCACTGACATCGTGGTCGTCGGAGGAGGCGGCGGAGGACTCCCCGCAGCCCTGTTCAGCAGATGGAACGGCAACGACGTCATCCTGCTCGAAAAGGCAGACGAGTTGGGAGGTACGGCCCGCAAGGCCGCCTTCTGGTACTGGGTGCCCAACAACGAACCGCTCCGCCGGGCAGGGCTGGTCGACTCCGAGGAGGACTACCTCCGCTACGTGGCCCGCCTGTCCCGCCCCACCCTCTACGACGCACAGAGCCCCACACTGGGCCTTCCCGAGGACGAATACGCGGCGCTGCGCGCCATCTACGAAAGCGCCTCCCCCGCAGCCGAACTGCTCGCCGCGCGCGG
>NZ_JBHXFE010000204.1:0-1526 GCF_042722475.1 Streptomyces sp. NPDC127092 | reverse complement strand
TGTGCCGGGCCACGCGCACCAGGCCGACGCCGGCCTCGGTCGGCTCGCAGGGTGTGCCGCGCCGGAGCAGCACCTGGCCCACCTCCCGCTCCAGGGCGCGGATGCGCTGGCTGACCGCGGAGGCGCTGACGCCGAGCTCGTACGCGGCCGCCTCGAACGAGCCCTCGTCCGCGATCGCACGCAGCGCCTGCAGCTGGTCCAGGTTCATGAAGCAGAGCTTAGGCACCTGCAGTTCTCTTCGTTTGGCTCAGGCGTGGCCGGGCCCTAGCGTCCTCACCCATGTGGACCCTCGCCGGCACCGGCCTGCTCACCGGACTCGCCCTCATCGTCGCCATCGGCGCGCAGACCCTGTTCCTGCTGCGCCAGATCGTCCGACGCGACCGCGTGTGGACCGTCCTGACCGTGTGCTTCGTGGCCGATGTGGCGCTGCTCGTGCTCGGCGCCGGCGGCGTGGGCGTGGTGGCCGAACGCTGGCCGTGGCTCGTGCCCGCGCTGACCGTGGCCGGCGTGGTCTACCTCCTCGCGTTCGCCGTGGGCACGCTGCGCTCCGCCTGACGCGGGGACCGGACCCTCACGACCGCGGCCGCGGACGCCGCGGGGACCGGGCACGGGCCCGACCGCATCGACCTCGCGGTCCTCACCGGCGAGCTGCCCCTGATCGACCCGGCGACCGGCCGCCTGGCCGAGCGCGAGCCGGCCGGGGCCGGCGTCGGGCAGCACGACGACGGCGCGCCCGGCGTGGGCGCTCCCTCGGGCGGCGGGTCGGTGGCGGCGCGGCAGCGCGTGCAGCCGCGCCGCGTGGCGCTGGACCGCCCGCAGACGCCGCTGCCGCGGATCATCCTGCTGGCGCTGTCCGTCTCCCTGGTGAACCCGCACGCCATCCTCGACACGGTGGTGATGATGGGCACCTTCGCGCAGACGTTCGGGGCGGCGAAGTGGACGTACGTGGGCGGCGCGGTGGCGGCCTCGCTCGTGTGGTTCACCGCGCTCGGCTGGGGCGGGACGAAGCTCGCCCCGTCCATGGACTCGGCGCGGACGTGGCGGATCGTGGACGCCGTGGTGGGCGTGCTCATGCTGGGAATCGCCGTGAAGGTGGGGCTCACGCTCCTCTGAGCCGCCCGGGGAGGATGATGGGGGCATGAGTCCTTCCCCCTCCGACTCCTCCCGCACGCCGACCGTCGCGGCCGGGGAGGTCATCCGCGTCTCCGCCGTCGTGCTGGCCCGCCCGGACCGCCGCGTGCTGACCGTCCGCAAGGCCGGCACCGCCATGTTCATGTTCCCCGGCGGCAAGCACCTGCCCGGCGAGGACCCCGTGGACACCGCCGTCCGCGAGGTGGCCGAGGAGACCGGGCTTCGCCTGCGCCCGGACGAGCTGACCCGCCTGGGCGCGTGGGACACCGCCGCCGCCAACGAGCCCGGCGCCGCCCTGCACTCGGAGGTGTTCGCGCTGTGGCGGCCCGTCGCCCGGCACGAGGTCCCCGAGCCGACGGACGAGATCGTCGAGCTGCACTGGATGGACCCCTCCG
>NZ_JBHXFE010000203.1:897-1532 GCF_042722475.1 Streptomyces sp. NPDC127092 | reverse complement strand
GAGGACCCCCGTCCGCGCGTCGTGCGTGGACCGGCCCGTCTGGCCCGGGGCTGGGCCGGGGCCCTGGCGATGACCGCCCTGGCCGCGCTGTTCCACACCGCCGCCGAGCCCGGTCACGGGTTCCCCGAGGTCGGCGTGGTCGCCTTCGCGGCCGTCCTCGCCGCCCCGCTCTGCACCGCCCTGGCGGGCCGCGCCCTCTCGCTGTGGCGCACCGCCGCGGCCGTCGCGATCGCCCAGGGGCTGTTCCACGTGCTCTACGGGCTCGCCGCCGGCGGGCACGCCGTGGCGCCGGCCGCCGGCGTCGACCCGGCCCACATCGGCCTGCACGGCAACAACAAGTCGGACGCCGAGCTGCGCACCGCCCTCGAGGCGGGCGTGGGCCGGATCATCGTGGACTCGCTCGACGAGCTCACCCACCTGGCCGCGCTCGCGGCCGAGGCCGGCCGCCGCGCCCCCGTGATGCTCCGGCTGACCCCGGGCGTGCACGCGCACACCCACGACTTCATCGCCACCGCGCACGAGGACCAGAAGTTCGGGCTCTCCCTGGCCCCGGCGTCCACCGACCGGGACGGCAACGTGGCCGGCCGCTCGCCGGCCGCCGTCGCCGTGGCCGCGGCCCTGGCGGCCGAGTCGAT
>NZ_JBHXFE010000203.1:0-887 GCF_042722475.1 Streptomyces sp. NPDC127092 | reverse complement strand
GGGTCCCAGATCTTCGAGGCCGAGGGCTTCGGGCTGGCGGCCGGACGCGTGCTCGAGTTCCTCGCCGAGGTCAAGGCCGAGCACGGGGTGGAGCTGGCCGAGCTCGACCTCGGTGGCGGCCACGGCATCGCCTACACGGCGGTGGACGAGCCGCGCCCGGCCGCGGAGATCGCCGACGCCCTCGCCGACGACGTCCAGAAGACCGTCGAGCGCCTCGGCCTGACGTGCCCGCGCGTCTCCCTTGAGCCGGGGCGGGCCATCTCGGGCCCCGCGGGGCTGACCCTCTACACGGTCGGGGTGACCAAGACCGTGGACGTGGACGCCCCCGACGGCGGCACCGCGGCCCGCCGCTACGTCGCCGTGGACGGCGGCATGTCCGACAACCCGCGTCCCGTGCTCTACGACGCCGACTACACCGCCGTCTCCGCGCGCCGCACCTCGGAGGCCGAGCCGGTGCTCTCCCGTGTGGTGGGCAAGCACTGCGAGTCCGGCGACATCCTGGTCCGCGACGTGTACCTGCGGGCCGACCTGGGCCGCGGCGACCTGCTGGCGGTGCCGGCCACGGGCGCGTATACGCACGTGATGTCCTCGAACTACAACGCGCTGGCCCGCCCGGCCGTCGTCGCGGTCTCCGGCGGGCAGGCGCGGGTGATCATCCGTCGCGAGACGCAGGAGGACCTGTTCGCCCGCGAGGCCGATCCGCGCCTCGCCCGCTGAGGACGCGGGCGCGGCGCACCCGGCCGTCGGCCTCGGGTCCGGGTGGGTCCGTCCCGCTCTGCGGACACCGAGTGTCGCGCGGTGGGACGGGCCGGGGCGCCGCGCTAGATTCGTGGCCAGCCGGGCCGCGCGGTCGCGCGGGCCCGACCCCACCCTGGATCACGGAGGAC
>NZ_JBHXFE010000202.1:0-1545 GCF_042722475.1 Streptomyces sp. NPDC127092 | reverse complement strand
CGAAGCTCAGGCCCGCGCCGTCGTCGCAGCGCTGACCGCCGCGGGAACACGACGGTTGATCTGGATCTCCACCCTCGGCATCTACGACGAGGTGCCCGGTGAGTACGGCAAGTGGAACCACCGGATGCTCGACGGCGGATACCTGCAGACGTACAGCGCCGCCGCGAAATTGATCGAGGAGTCCAACCTCGACTACACGATCATCCGTCCCGCGTGGCTGTCGGACGCCGACGAGGTCGACTACGAGCTGACCCAGAAGGGCGAGCCCTTCCAGGGCACCGAGGTGTCCCGCAAGAGCGTCGGCGCGCTCGTCGCCGAACTCGTCAAGAACCCGGCCGACAGCATCGGCGCCTCGCTCGGCGTGAACAAGCCCGGCACCGACGGCGACAAGCCATCCTGGTACTGAACGGAGCATGCCATGACCGCTTTGGACACGCTCACCGAGAACGGCTTGTCCCTCGGGATCGAGCTGCCCCTGGACAACGATCTCGCCCGACGAGACGTCTCCGGTCAGGGACTCTTCCCTGACCTGACCCGGCATCAGGAGCGTGCGCAGCTCGCCGACCGGCTCGGGTTCCGGGCGCTCTGGCTGCGGGACGTGCCGATGTGGCGACCGCGTGACTTCGGCGACGCCGGACAGGTCTTCGACCCCATCCCCTACCTCGGCTACCTCCCCTTGCGGCATCCAGTCGCGCTCGCGAAGGAAGCTGCAACCGTGGATGTCCTCTCCGGTGGGCGGCTGCTGCTCGGCCTCGCCTCGGGCGACAGGCCGGGTGAGTACCCGTTCTTCGGAGTCGATTTCGATCGTCGGGGAGAGACCTATCGCGACGGTGTGCGCGTGCTGCGTGAGATCTGGTCGCAGGCGGCGCTGGGCCGGATCGATCAGGACTCGTTCCTGCCCGCCCCTGCGGACGGGACGATTCCACTGATCGGGATCGGTGGCGCGCAGCAGTCTCCTGCGTGGGCGGCAGAGCACCTCGACGCGCACATGACGTACCACCGTGCAGGTCCGCAGATGCGCGCCGTCGCTGCGCAGTGGCGGGCGATATCGCTCAAGCCGTTCATGACGAACCTCTACCTCGACCTCGCGGAGAACCCGGACGCTCCCTTCGAGCCGATCCGCCTCGGTGCACGGGTCGGCACCACCGGTCTCACCGATTACCTCACCGGACTGGCAGCGGCAGGGGTCGTGCACGTCAACCTCGTGCTGCGGCCGGGACGACGAGACGTTGAAGACGTCATGGAGGAGATCGGACAAGACGTCATCCCCGCCCTCCGAGCCCGAACCGCATCAGAGCCAGCCGGCGCAGACATCCGATCGTGACCGAATCCACCGAAACAAGAAACAAACGAGCAGGGAGAACGATTGATATGAGCAGCACAGACACCATCGCCACGACTGCGAGCGACCCGACAGCGGTTGTCGCGACCGCGCAGTTCCTTACCCCCGTCGTACTCGGCCTTCAGGGGCTGACCATCAACGCCAAGCAGGCGCACTGGCACGTGCGTGGCTCGAACTTCGTCGGCGTCCACGAGTTGCTGGAC
>NZ_JBHXFE010000201.1:0-1558 GCF_042722475.1 Streptomyces sp. NPDC127092 | reverse complement strand
GGGATGCGGCCGCCCGTGACCGCCTCGAAGGCGCGCACCATCTCGAACACGGTGACGCCCTCGCCCCGGCCGATGTTCCAGACCCGGGTCGTCGTACCGCCCCCGGTCGCCACCCGGGCCGCGAGCCATTCGAGCCCGGCCACGTGCGCCTCCGCGAGGTCCATCACGTGGATGAAGTCGCGCACGGCGCTGCCGTCGCGCGTGTCGAAGTCCGCGCCGAACACCCGCAGCTCGGGGTACGCGCCGGAGGCCACCCGCGCCACGAAGGGCATGAGGTTCGCCGGCACCCCGCTCGGGTCCTCGCCCAGCCGCCCGGAGGGATGCGCGCCGACCGGGTTGAAGTAGCGCAGCATCGCCAGCCCGCCGCCGTCGACCGTCGCGCAGACGTCGCGCAGCACCTGCTCCGCCATGAGCTTGGAGTGTCCGTAGGGCGAGACCGGGTCCGTGGCCGCGTCCTCGGCGACCGGCACCGGCGCGCGGTCGCCGTACACGGTCGCGGAGGAGGAGAACAGGACCGTGCGGACGCCGGCCGCGAGCGCGGCCTCGGCGACGGCGGCCGTGCCGCCCACGTTCACGTCGTAGTAGGCGGCGGGGCGGGTCATCGACTCGGTGGGCGACTTCAGCCCGGCGAAGTGCACGAGTGCGGCCGGGCCGAAGTCCGCGAGCGCCCCGCGGTAGTCCTCGGGGCGGCGGATGTCGGCCACGTGCAGGCGCAGCCGCGACCCGCCCAGGCGCGTCCCGGCGAGCTCGGCGACACGCTCGAGCGCCGTCGTCGTCGCCGTGACCAGGCTGTCCAGGACGAGGACGTCGTGGCCCGCCTCGAGCAGCGTGAGCACGGTGTGGGATCCGAGGTATCCGGCACCGCCGGTCACGAGAACGCGCATGGGCCGATCCTATCCGGGCCCTGTGACGTCACGCGGGGGCCCGCTCCGGGCGGGCCGCGGCCATAATGGATCGGGTGACCTACACCCCCCCGACCTCCGAGCTGCCCCTCGTGGGCCCCGAGGAGCCCGCGGACGCCGTGCCCGACGGCCACCAGCGCTCCCCCTTCGTGGAGCTGGACCGCCAGACCTGGGCCCGTCTCGCCTCGGAGATGGCGCAGCCCTTCGACCAGGCGGACGTGGAGCGTCTGCGCGGCCTCGGCGAGCATCTGTCCCTGCGCGAGGTTGCCGAGGTCTACCTTCCGCTCTCGCGCCTGCTGAGCATCAACGTGGAGGCCTCCGCGGCCCTGCGCAGCGCGACCAACGCGTTCCTCGGCGAGCGGACGGGGCGCACCCCGTACGTGATCGGGGTGGCCGGGTCGGTCGCCGTCGGCAAGTCGACGACGGCGCGCGTGCTCCAGGAGATGCTGCGCCGCTGGCCGACGACGCCGCGCGTCGAGCTGGTCACCACGGACGGCTTCCTGCACCCCAACGCGGTGCTGCACGAGCGCGGCATCATGTCCCGCAAGGGCTTCCCCGAGTCCTACGACCGCCGCGCGCTGCTGCGCTTCATGGCGGACGTCAAGTCCGGGGCGCAGGAGGTGCGCGCGCCCGTGTACTCGCACATCACCTACGAC
>NZ_JBHXFE010000200.1:1249-1562 GCF_042722475.1 Streptomyces sp. NPDC127092 | reverse complement strand
CGGTGGCGCGATCCGGCGCGGAGGAGAGGTCTCGGACGACGACCCGATCGACGTCCGGCCAGCTCAGTTCGCCCGCAGCGGCACGTGCGGCAAAGGGGGAGGTGCTGGGGACGACCGCGGTCGGGGCGACGCCATCCGGGAGCACGTCCATAGCAGGTCGGCCGGCGAGGGCAGTCACGTGGGGGCTCGTGGACGTGGCCGCAGAGCCGGAGTCCGGTCCCGTCAGCGACGTCCGGATCATGGGCCAGGCCTCGCCAGCGGGGAATGCCGAGATCTCGTACACCGTGCCGTCCATGCGCCAGCGTTCCTCCTT
>NZ_JBHXFE010000200.1:383-1185 GCF_042722475.1 Streptomyces sp. NPDC127092 | reverse complement strand
GGAATCTCGAGACGAGCATCCGGGTCATCACGGCTGGCCCGAGGAGAGCTGAGCGGCTGGATGATGCCTCACCTGGGAAGCGCCCCTGGGGTGCGGACCGGCGGGGTCATGTCGACTTTCACGTCATATTCCATCCACTCAATTCCTGTGGGCGAATGGGACACGCATCACAGGGGCCTGACGGAATAGTGAGCCCAGTGTGTGTGTGAGTCAAGAGGCATCACCACTCGATCGACCACCGAGCGCACTGCCCCGTCCGTGGGGCCGCGCCTTCGCCGTCCCGGAGGGCCTTGTCCTGGCGATCGCGTCATGACCTGGTGGCGGCCCTCAGGTCATGACGCGATCGTCAGGTGGCGCAGGGGCGGGCCATCCCGCCCCACCTCACCCCGCGTCCGGCCTCAGGCGTCCGAGGCGGTGCGGATCGTCGGCTCGGGCAGGTACACGGACCCGCCGGCGGCCCGGAACTCCGCGGACTTCGCGGCCATGCCGGCCTCGGCGATCCGCGCCTGCTCGGACGCGCCGCCGAACTCGCTGCGGATGTCCTGGCTGATGCGCATGGAGCAGAACTTCGGCCCGCACATCGAGCAGAAGTGGGCGGTCTTGGCGGGCTCGGCCGGCAGCGTCTCGTCGTGGTACTCCTCGGCGAGCTGCGGATCCAGGCCGAGGCCGAACTGGTCGCGCCAGCGGAACTCGAAGCGCGCCTTGGACAGGGCGTCGTCGCGGTCGCGGGCGCCGGGGTGGCCCTTGGCGACGTCGGCGGCGTGCGCGGCGATCTTGTAGGTGATCACACCCGTCTTCACGT
>NZ_JBHXFE010000200.1:0-373 GCF_042722475.1 Streptomyces sp. NPDC127092 | reverse complement strand
GCAGGCCAAGTTGCTCCTTGGGCGTGACGTAGCAGAGCATCGCGGTGCCGTAGCGGGCGATCTCGGTGGCGCCGATGGCCGAGGTGATGTGGTCGTACGCCGGGGCGATGTCCGTGACGAGGGGGCCGAGCGTGTAGAACGGGGCGCCCTTGCACAGCTCCTGCTGGCGCTCCACGTTCTCCCGCACCAGGTGCAGCGGGATATGGCCGGGGCCCTCCACCATGACCTGGACGTCGTACGCCCACGCCCGCTCCGTCAGCTCGGCCAGCGTGTCGAGCTCGGCGAACTGGGCGGCGTCGTTGGCGTCGGCCACGGAGCCCGGCCGCAGGCCGTCGCCCAGGGAGAACGCGACGTCGTAGCGCGCGAAGATCTC
>NZ_JBHXFE010000199.1:0-1565 GCF_042722475.1 Streptomyces sp. NPDC127092 | reverse complement strand
CTCGGCAGCGTGGACCTGTTCGGCGCCTTCACCTCCGTGGGCGGGCTGATGGCCTCCCTGCTCGTGTTCGCGATCCTGCTCTCCGTGTTCTTCGACGCGATGGGCGTCTCCGTGGGCCTGGCCCGCGAGGCCGGCACCGTGAACCCGGACGGCTCCATCCCCGACCTCAACCGGGTGCTCGCCGCGGACGCGCTCGCGGTCACGGTGGGCGGTGGCGCCTCCGGCTCGGCGCACCAGATCTTCGTGGAGTCCGGCACCGGCATCGGCGAGGGCGCCCGGACCGGCCTGGCCTCCGTGTTCACCGGCCTGTTCTTCCTCGCGGCCGTGTTCCTCTCCCCGCTCATCCACCTCGTGCCGTTCGAGGCCGTGGCCCCCGCGCTCGTGGTGGTCGGGTTCATGATGTGCCAGCACGTGGTGCAGATCGACTGGTCCGACCCGGGCGCAGCCTTCCCCGCGTTCCTCACGTTCATCCTCATGCCGTTCACCTACTCGATCGTCAACGGCATCGGCGCCGGCGTGGTGGCCTACGCGGTGATCCGCACGGGCCAGGGCCGCGGCCGCGAGGTGCACCCGCTGCTGTGGTTCGTGGCACTCGCGTTCGTCGCGTACTTCGGGCTCGGCGTGGTCCGGGCAGCGCTCGGCCTGAACTGACCCGCCGCCCCCGACGGCGGCGCACCGGACCGGTGTGCCGCCGTCGTCGTGTGCGGCGCGGGGTGTCGTCAGCGCCGGAAGGCGTGATGGGATGGGCCGCATGCCCCAGACCACGTCGCACGCCCCCGTCCCGCCGTCCGCCTGCGCCGAGCCCGTGACCCGCCGCCACCACGGCCACACGTTCCAGGACGACTTCGAGTGGCTGCGCGGCAAGGCGGAGCCCCGCGTGCTCGAGCACCTGGCCGCCGAGAACGCGTACACCGAGGCCGTGACCGCGGACCAGGCGCCGCTGCGCGAGGCGATCGTCGGCGAGATCAAGGCCCGCACGGTGGAGACGGACCGCTCCGTGCCCGCCCGCCGGGACGGGTGGTGGTACTTCGTGCGCACCCGCGAGGGCGCCGAGTACCCGATCCACTGCCGCGTGCCCGCACGCGACACCGGCGACCTCGAGGCCGACTGGACCCCGCCCGTCATCACCCCGGACGCCGCCCTGCCGGGCGAGCAGGTGATCCTGGACGGCAACGCCGAGGCCGAGGGCCACCCGTTCTTCGCGCTCGGCGGCCTGCACATCAGCCCGGACGCCACCCGGGTGGCCTACGCCGTGGACCACACCGGCGACGAGCGCTTCACCCTGCGCGTGCGCGAGATCGCCACGGGCGAGGACCTGCCGGACGCGGTCGAGAACGTGGCCCACGGCGTCCGCTTCGACCGCTCGGGCACCCGCGTGTTCTACACCGTGTGGGACGACTCGTGGCGGCCGTACCAGGTCAAGGCCCACGTGCTCGGCACCGACCCGGCCGAGGACGTGATCCTGCACGAGGAGGCCGACCCGGGCATGTGGACCGGCTTCGAGGGCGTGGCCGACCGCACCCAGCTGCTGATCGGCGTCGGCAACTCGGAGGTCTCCGAGACCC
>NZ_JBHXFE010000198.1:0-1569 GCF_042722475.1 Streptomyces sp. NPDC127092 | reverse complement strand
GCGGCCCTCGAACGTGAACGGACGGGTCACGACGCCGATGGTCAGGGCGCCGAGCGAGCGCGCGATGCGGGCCACGACGGGCGCCCCGCCGGTGCCGGTGCCGCCGCCCTCGCCCGCGGTCACGAACACCATGTCCGCGCCCCGCAGGACCTCCTCGATCTCCTCCGCGTGGTCCTCGGCGGCCTGGCGGCCCACCTCGGGGTTCGCGCCCGCGCCGAGTCCACGGGTGAGCTCGCGGCCCACGTCCAGCTTCACGTCCGCGTCCGACATCAACAGCGCCTGGGCGTCCGTGTTGATGGCGATGAACTCCACGCCGCGGAGCCCCACCTCGATCATGCGGTTCACGGCGTTCACGCCGCCGCCGCCGATGCCGACGACCTTGATGACGGCCAGGTAGTTCTGGGGTGCAGCCACGGTGTTGGTTCCCTTTGTTCGAGATCTCGAGAGGTCCGCGCGAGGCACATCGCCCCGATGATCGGCGGCCACCCGGGGTGGACACCTTCAAGCACAGCGTGAAGCGAGCCTCGCGCGCGTTCGGATCCACCGTACTGGGAGGCCCGCGTCACGCGCAAAAGAAAACGGCGTGTCCACGCGGAAAAGACGCCCTCAACATCAACTTTCACGTGAGACTCGAAGGACGAGCCTCCGCAGTGATGGCACCCCGACTCGCATGAGGCCCCGCGCCCCGACCTTCACCTTCACGTTCTACTGGAGACTCCTGTGGCCCCGGTTCAGCGCGTGATCGGCCGCGTGGGCACGGAGACGTCGATCTCGGCGACGCCGCCCGCCGCGGACCCGTGCCGCTCGTCCGCCAGGAACGCCTCGGCCACGGACCCCTTGAGGCCGGCGTCCTGCGCGTCGCCCCAGACCAGGGTCACCCCACCCTCGAGCGCCAGACGGACCTGGCCCGGGCCCCGGGAGTCGGCCGTCTCGACACGATCCGCCACGGCCTCCGGCAGGGCGGCCAGCACCTCGGCCACCTCGGCGCGCTCCTCCTGCGCCCGCTGCGCCAGCTCCTCCGAGAACGCGGGGAGGTCCTCGCCCTCGAGCCGTTCCTCCGGCACTCCCGTCAGGACGGTGCCGTCTGCGAGCAGCAGCTGCACACCGTCGTCGCCATCCCGCCGGGCCCGCGTCTCATGCTCCCGGACCACGACCTCCAGGCCGGTGGGCAGGCGGGGAACGGTCTGGACCTCGGCCACTCCGGGCAGACCACCGACCAGCTCGCCCACACAGCCGGCGCCGACGCGGGACAGCGGCACGCCGTACACGGGCTCCAGGCGCTCCTGGACCTCGGCGGCGGAGACATGGCGGGTGCCGGTGACCTCGACGCGGTCCACCGCGAGCACGGGCGAGAAGAACACGACCCAGCCCAGGGCGGTCAGCACCGCGAGGACCGCGGCCGCCACACCCCAGCGCGTGGCGCGGCGCCGGCGCGCGGTGCGGCCCGGGAATCGGACCACGGTGGAGGCGTCGGCCCCGGCTGGTGCGACCGGCGGCGTCCCGCGGCCGAGCCTCACGGGTGGGCGACGCCGGGCGCCGCGTCCCGACCGAGCTCGGCCAGCAGGTCCG